>CAMOQW010000076.1 GCA_946623195.1 uncultured Prevotella sp. | reverse complement strand
GAGTACCTAAGACCGAAGGTCAAAGGTACGAATAAGTGAGCGAAAATGCAAATTTATTTGCAATTTTCCGAACGGGATAGGAATTTATTTTGTACCTTTGCAGCACCTAAGCACATGCAAGATGAAGAGACAAGCAAAAATATGGATGCTGGCCACAATACTCGTAGTGAGTGGCCTGACAGCGCTGACATCGTGCAGCAATGAAGACAACAACGTGAAGCCGACCCCCGACGGGCCGGTAGTGACGAACTGCGTGAAACCCGACTACCTGACGGCGGGCGACAAGGTGGCACTGATTTCGCCATCCTACTTCACCCCGATGGAGAACGTGGAGAAGACGGCCGACGTGCTGCGCAGCTGGGGACTGGAGCCCGTCATCGGGCCGAATGTCGGCCAGGTGGTGGACGGGCGCTACGGCGGAACGGTGGCAGAGCGCATCAGCGACATCCGCTGGGCACTCGACGACCCCTCGGTCAAAGCCATCATCTGCAACCGTGGCGGGTATGGCACCATCCAGCTGATAGACTATCTGACGCTGGCAGAGCTGAAGGCCTCGCCGAAGTGGATCGTGGGATTCAGCGACATCACCACCCTCCACGGCCTGTGGACGCGTGCGGGCGTGATGAGTATGCACGCCACGATGAGTTCCTTCCTGGCCCAAGGTGGCACCGACGCTACCAGCACGCTGATGCGCGACCTGCTGCTGGGCCAGGTGCCCCGCTATGAGCTGCCGGCGCACCAGCAGAACATCACCGGCCAGGCCAGCGGCGTGCTGGTGGGCGGCAATCTCTGCACCTTTGCCCCCAACCTCGGTTCGCAGGCTGATGCCACACAGGGGCAGGACCTGATACTCTTCGTGGAAGAGGTGGGCGAGTCGATGCACAACGTGGACCGCCAGATGCGCATCCTCCAGATGAACGGCGTGCTTGACCGCTGCAAGGGCGTCATCCTTGGCGAGTTCACCAGCTGCGGCACGGAGTTCACCTACGAGAGCATCGAGGCCATGCTGCACGAGATGCTGGCTCCCTACGGCATCCCCGTGCTCTGCGGATTCCCTGCCGGTCATGGCGACGTGAACCTGCCACTCGTGATGGGCGCCCCCGTCAGCATCGACGTCCGCGCTGACGGTGCCACACTGACTTTCAACATCGACGGCACTCGGCAAGAAGTGCGCACAGCAGACATTACCGCCACTCCGACACCCGCCACCACACGAATGGTGTTGGCAGGAAAACACGTACAATAAGATGAAAACAAAGATAACATACTTAGTCCTGCTGTTCCTGCTGAGCACGCCGGTCTATGCGCAAAAAAGCACAGAAAACAAGCCTTGGATAGTGAAGGCCGTCAACAAAGTAGGTGCTTTCATCGACACCATGGCCACCAGAGGTATCGACAAGCGCTACATCTACGTACCGGAACGCCCCTGGCAACTGGTGCTGAAGAATCATATCAACGACATGTACATGAGCGTAGAGGCAACCGTCACAGAAGAAGAAATGGCCCGCTACGGCTACAAGGGGCACTATACGATGAAGTCTACCTTCGAACCGCGATTCACGTATAACGTTGGTTTGTGGATAGGCTACCGAGGCTACGGCCTGGGGTATAACATCTCGCTGTCGAAAAGCAACGGCAACAGCTTCTCGATAGGTGCCACCGGCTCACGATACGGCATCAACCTGCGCACACGCAGCCTGGACACCAGAGAGCTGAATGTCAACCTGTGGGGTGAGGATGAAGATGGGCAATTCGACGGGGAGATGAAGGGCTTTCATGCCTGGGACGACATCAGCATCAGGACGTTCATACTGGATGGCTTCTACATGCTGAACGGCAAGCGATTCTCATACGCCGCCGCCTACGACCAGTCCGTCGTACAGCTGCGCTCGGCAGGTTCGCTGATGGTAGGAGCCATGTGGTATCAGTCCAGCGTCGACTTTTCGCAGGCCAAGAACGCCCCGATTATACAGGTCATGGGCAACACGGGAAAGATGAAAATCCAGGAAGGCGGCATCGGTGTCGGCTATTCCTACAACTGGGTTCCGATGAAGAATCTGATGGTCAACGTAACAGCCATGCCGATGCTGCTGTTCTACAACCGGAAGAAAGTGACGCTCTACGACTCCAACTACGACATCTTCCTGTTTGAAGACGAAGTCTCGAAGAACGGCAAGAAGGCCTATCCAGAGGATGCCGACGACCTGTCGTGGACGGACGACGTGACGCTGGAACAGACCCGGGAAGTGGTGAAGCACGGCAACGTGTCGTTCAATCTGGATGCCCGTGCATCCATCACCTACTGCTGGGACCGGTACTTCCTGAACGTCCACGGACAGTGGAACCAATTCAAGCACAGCATGGACAACAACACGCTGAAGCTGAACGACTGGTTTGTCAACGCCTCGCTGGGCATGAGGCTTTAAAACCGGCGGTAACTCAGGACATTTTAATCCAGCACTTTGACGATATGAGAAGACTATTTACACTTTTATTCATGGGCATAACAGCTATTGCTGGCTATGCTACCGACTACAACGTACCCATCACCGTCACCATCAACGGGGTGACATCGGAACAACATGCTGTCATTTCCGTCAATGAAGTCGACGGACGGTACGACATCACCCTGAACAACTTCATGCTTCAGAGCGCAGACGCCAACATAGGCGTAGGGAATGTGGAACTCAGGGGTATCAAGCCCTATCAGGACGGCAATGCCACCCTACTCATCGCTGCCGACCAGGTGACCATCACCGACGGCAACGACCCTGCTGTGACCACCTGGCTGGCCAGCATATTGCCTCCTGTCAACGTGCTGCTGCGCGGCAAGATTGAGGGCGAACACCTGCGGTGCTGCCTCGACATCGACCTGACGGAGAGCCTGGGACAAAAGATAGAAGTGGGCATCGGCGGCGGATACCAGTTGCCGAACCAGAGTTTCGAAAGCTGGCACACATCGACCGGCACCTACACAGAGCCCAACGGCTGGCATTCGTTCGAGAGTGCCACCGGCACTATGGCGATGCTGGCCGGCCATCACATAGAGAAATCGGGCGACGCCCATTCCGGTGCGGCCAGCGCACGCATCTTTGCCTCGTCCATCATCGGCATCATCGCCAACGGCACGATGACCACCGGCCGCATGAACGCAGGAGCCATATCAGCCACCGACCCTGCCAACAATGCCTATCTCGACATGACCATGACGGACGTCGACGGCAATGGCGACCCCTATTACATGCCCTTGTATTCGCGTCCTGACTCTGTCGCCGTCTGGGTGAAGTTTGCCCAAGGCACTCCCAACAGCGAGCATCCCTATGCCACCATCAGTGCCGTCATCACCGACGGCACCTACTACCAGGACCCTGAGGACAAAGAGTACACCAACGTCGTGGCAAAAGCCGGCTACAACCAGATAGCCACCACAGACGGCCAGTGGGTGCGCATCGCAGCACCCTTCGTGTACACTGATGCTACCGCCAGTCCACAGGCCATCCTCATCACCATATCCACCAATGCCGACCCCGGGCAGGGCAGCGACAAGGACGAAGTACTGGTCGACGACATCCAGCTCATCTACAATGCCAACGTTTCCGGTCTGAAGATTAAGGGTCACGACGTGCCGGACTTCAGGGCTGACCGTAGCACGTATGAAATGCAACTTGACGAGGCCGTCGCAGCCAGTGACGTGGAGGCTGTCGTCAACGGACGGGCCACGCATACGGTCAAGCATGTTGAAGTGACGGACGGCTACTACCTGTGCACGGTGTCAGCCATCGGTGCTGACATGTCGGCCACGACGAGCTATACCGTCAACGTGAAGAGCAGTGCTGCCGGCATCAAAGGCATCAAGACCGCAACAAATCTGACGGTTCTCTATTTCACCCTCGACGGTCGTCGGGCTGAGACGCTGGTGCCCGGTCGGATATACATCTGCCACCAGGCCGACGGAACCGTCACTAAGGTTTGCCCATAAGAATGGGGATGACGAGCTTGACGGTGACGTTGCGCCCCATGTTGTAGACACCACGGCGGCCCGTAGCCTCGTTGACGTCGAGATACTTCAGGCGGCTCAGGTGGTTCTGGTAGGCTCTGTCAAGAAGATTATGGGCCGTCAGATACAGCTCAGCGACCTTCTTTCGTCCCCAATGGACATCAGTGCCTGCCGAGAGGTTGAGCAGCGTATAGCTGGGTGTCGGTGTCTCCGTATCGTCGGCACTATAGATATGGTTCTGACTTAGATAGCACTCGATGCCTGCCGAGAGAAAAACATTGTTGAGCGAGAGGCCGGAGGTATAGTGGGTGTGGTGCTGCCCCGGGGCATGACTATGCCCTACGGTGGTATGGGAATGGTGCATGAGTTCCCACTTCAGTTCCGAGGTCCAGCGCGGAGCGGGCGTCATGGGCAAATAGCGGATGGAAGCATCAGACTGGTGCAGCTGACGGGCATCGACATAGGAAAACGTATTGGCGAAATGGACGGAATGGACGGGATGGACATCCACGCCGGCCTCGAAGCCCAACAGACGGGCATCGCCCTGAGTATAAGCATAGGTGAGGCACCCCTCCTGCATCACAACGGGCAGCCGGTGGGTGAAGATGTAGTTGTCGATGCGATTGGCAAAGAGCGCCAACTGAGCCGACACATAGCGCGACATAAAGTCGAGGCCCAGGTCGACCTGCAGACTGTATTCGGCCTTCAGCTGAGGGTTGCCGATTTCGAAGCGCTGCGTACCTTCGTGTTCGCCGTTGGAGGCCAGTTCACTCATGTTGGGGGTGCGGAAGCCACGAGCCACATTAAGACGCAGCGTGAAGCCGCTGTTGGCATTCCAGACAGCACCCACACTACCCGTCACACCATGGAAATGACGGCTGAAATCGGTAAATCGCATCGCACCATCGTCCTCCAACCCATCGCCATGCAGCCGGCGGTAGTCATAACGCAGGCCGCCATTCAGCGTCCAAGGGCCTGCCGTCTTGCTTAGAGTGGTATAGAGGCCCAGGTCGAAGAGGCGGTAGTCGGGAATCAGGTATTCGTCGCCCAGGTTTTGCGACTGCTGCCACATGCCCCCAATGCCTGCCGACCATTTCCAGCCGTTCCACTCGTTGGTCAGGTAGCGCAGGTCGTAGGTCAGGGTATGGAGCTTCAGAAAGAGGCCGGGCTCGTCGGCACTCTCCTCATACTCCTGACGCCGGTTCTGCTGGTAACCGATGATGGCTTTCAGGACACCCGTAGGAAGATGCAGCGCATTGTCACTCACCAGTTTATAGTGCTTCACCTGCTGGAAGGGCAACGACTTGGAGTAGCTCTTGGGAGAACCCAACGGGCACAGTTCGCCAGTGACGGCGTCGCGTTCGCCCTCTATGATGCTGGGCGTCAGGTGATAGGCCACCCACGTCAGACGGGAATGACCCCACTGCTTGTTGAGTCCCACCATCAGACGGCCCGAGCGCTCACGGAACTGGGAGCCAGGCACATAACCGTCGTACTTGTTCTTATAGGCATGAGCCATCTTGTCGCTGTAGCGGGCATCCCACACAAAACCTTTCTGGTTGCCGGCCATCGACAGCGAGTAGTGGAAGAGACCGTTGTTGGTCTGATATTCCGTACTGGCATGGGCTTGCAGGGCACCATCGGCCAACGTAGGCTGGCCATGCAGGATGACCACACCCGCCATAGCATCGGAGCCATACATCAGCGAGGCAGGACCTTTTAGCACTTCCACGCTGTTCACATTTCCACCGTCTACCTCGATGCCGTGTTCGTCGCCCCACTGCTGTCCCTCCTGGCGCACGCCTTCGCTCATCACCACCACACGGTTGTAGCCCAAGCCGCGGATGATGGGTTTCGAAATGCCTGAACCCGTGGTGAGCTGTGAAATGCCAGGCTGGCGGGCAATGGCGTCGATGACATTGGTTGACGACGTGGCTCGCAGGTCGTGGGGACTGACAATGCTGATGGGTGCCGTGGCATGTTTCAGTTTCGTGTCGCCTGTAACGCCAGTCACCACCACTTCATTCATCTGCAGGTGGCGGAAGAACACGTCGGTAGAGTCCTCGCCCTGATGATGGTGTTGGGCTAAGGAGGACAGGCTCTGAAGACTCAGGAGGAAAAAGAGGTAAAAACGCATCTTCATTTCTGCTGGCTAAGTAATTCAGGCTGCAAAGGTAACGAAATAAAGTGAAAAAAGAGGAGGCGACCGCAATTTTTTCTCTTTTCACTTTTCACTTTTCACTTTTCTTTGTACCTTTGCAGACAATATGATTAAGGTATTACACAACTGGCTGACGACGTTCGGCAAATTTATCATACTGATGGGGCGTACGTTCTCGGTGCCCGAGCGGTTCCGCATGTTCTGGAAGCAGTATGTCAAGGAGATGGAACAGCTGGGCATCAACTCCATAGGCATCGTGCTGCTCATCTCGTTCTTCATCGGAGCCGTAATCTGCATTCAGATGAAGTTGAACATCCAGTCTCCCTGGATGCCACGCTGGGTGTCGGGCTACACGACGCGTGAAATCATGCTGCTGGAGTTTTCGAGCAGCATCATGTGTCTGATACTGGCCGGCAAGGTGGGGTCGAACATCGCGTCGGAGATAGGCACCATGCGCGTCACCCAACAGATTGATGCGCTAGACATCATGGGTGTCAACTCGGCCTGCTATCTCATTCTGCCCAAGATTCTGGGGATGCTGACCATCATGCCCCTGCTGGTCATCTTCTCGTCGGCAATGGGCATCATCGGTGCCTATGGTACTGCCTACGTAGGCCATATCATCGTGCCCGACGACCTGACCTTGGGTCTGCAGCACTCCTTTCAGCCTTGGTTTGTGTGGATGTCCATCATCAAGAGTCTCTTCTTTGCCTTCATCATCTCTGCTGTGCCTTCGTACTTCGGCTATACGGTGGAGGGCGGTTCGGTCAACGTGGGCAAAGCGTCAACGGATGCCGTCGTGTCTTCGAGCGTACTGATACTGTGTAGTGACGTATTCCTAACTCAACTGCTGTCATGATAGAAGTAAAGAACCTGTATAAGAGTTTTGAGGACAAGGACGTGCTGAAGGACATCAACACGGTGTTCGAAGACGGTAAGACCAACCTGATTATCGGCCAGAGCGGTAGCGGCAAGACGGTGCTGATGAAGAACCTGGTGGGGCTGTTGGAGCCCACACAAGGGCAGATTCTCTATGACGGACGCGACTTCGTGCAGATGTCAAAATCGGAAAA
>CAMOQW010000075.1 GCA_946623195.1 uncultured Prevotella sp. | reverse complement strand
AAGTCAAGAAATCTGCCTATACCGGTTCCGTTAAAAAGCGTGAAACGATGCACACCGCTGCGTTATTGTGCAAAAAAACAGCTCATAACGTGAGGCCGTTTCGCTGTTTTTTTGTAACTTCGCGGCTGAAATACTTGACAAACGAATGGAAAGACGTGAAATACCACCCATACTGGAAGTCGGCGGTGTACTGATTTCCTCTGAGATACTGACAGAGTATTTCTGCTGTGACTACGAGAAGTGCAAGGGCATCTGCTGTGTGGAAGGCAGCGACGGTGCCCCGGTGACCTTAGACGAGATAGCCTCCATCGAGGATAGGCTTGACGACGTATGGCCCATGCTTTCTGCATCGGCGCAAGCAGTCATCGACAAGCAGGGCGTGGCCTATACCGACCGCGACGGCGACCTGGTGACAAGCATTGTGCAGGGCAGAGACTGTGTCTTCACCTGCTACGACGGCGACAACTGCCTGTGTGCCTTGGAATGTGCCTACCGTCAACGACCTAAAAGCCAACAGCCAACTGCTTTTGTCAAGCCCATCAGCTGTGCGCTCTATCCTATCCGTGAGAAGAATTTCGGCAATGGACTGGTCGGCCTGAATTATCACCGGTGGTCGGTCTGCAAGGATGCCGTTGAAAAAGGGAAGGCTCTCCACCTTCCCGTCTATCGTTTCCTGAAAGAGCCGCTCATCCGTCGCTTTGGCGAGGCCTGGTATCAGGAGCTGTGCCAGGTGGCTAACCTTTTCGATACTCAGAAGGACTGACGCCCATGTGGTCCTTGAAGTATTTGCCGAAGAACGACTGGTTGGGGAAATGGAGCTCTTCGGTAATCTCCTTGATGTTCTTGGTAGAGTTCTTGAGCAACACACGTATCTCCAGGATGACATAGCTGTCAATCCACTCGTTAGGGGTACGCTTGCTGACATGCTTGACAATCTCGGAGAGATACTTGGGCGTGATGCACAGTTGGTCGGCATACCACGACACACGGCGTTCCTTACGGAAATTCTGCTCCAGCAGCTGGATAAACTTAGCAAAGGTGATGCTGGCTCGCGACTGCCGTTTCTCGCCTTGCTGTTCTACGCGCCAGATGACGTTCGACATGTCGTAGAACATCGCCAGCAGCAGGGCTTTCACCAGTTCGGTGCGGTAGTGGTGACCGGCATTTCCCATCTTCTCACGGATGGTCTGGTAGTAGTTGGTGTACACCTGGCACTCTCTGGGTGTGAGCGCCACCACGGGGTTGTTGGTTGAAAAGAGCAACAGCGACGACACGTTCTTCACATTCTGTACGAAACCGTGGTAGAACTCCGTCGACACCATGATGCACAGGCATTCGAAGTCGGGTGAAGCCATGTAGTTGTCAACGATGTGGCCCTCTGAGACAAACAGCAGGTCGCCGGGCAGCACCTGCTGCTCGCGGGTGTCGATGCTATACTGTGCCCGGCCCTTGCGACACAGTGCCATCAGGATGAAATTCAGGCGCGTAGGGTCTGTAGGAATAGGGGCATCGCTGATGCGGTCGGTCAGCACCAGCCCCTCGGCCATATATTCGGCATTGCCCCACCGGCTGGCCTCTTCGAGGCTGGTGTCTGTAATATTAGTATGCTTTACCATGTCTTGACGGGCATCCGCTGCCCAGCTTTTAGTTTCAGCGTCTTGCGCTGCTTATTATATAATAAGGTGACGGTTCCTGCTTGGCGGGCCTTGATGGTGGCATCGCGCACCTTGCCGTCTTTCCATTCGAAACTGACCTCGTAGCCGCCCCGGGCACAGAGTCCGCTGACGCTGCCGTCTTTCCATGCCTCCGGCAGGGCGGGCAGCAGCTCTATTTCGGTGACGGTCACCGGATGATGCATCATGGTGGACTGCATCAGCATCTCGCAGACTCCGGCCGTCCCCCCGAAGTTACCGTCAATCTGGAAGGGCGGATGCGCATCCATCAGGTTGGCATAAGTGCCGCCGGCATGACGTGTGCCGGGCCGCTGGTCGTCCTGGGCATCGGTGAAGGTCAGCAGTTTGCGGTATGTCTGATAAGCTTTCTCGCCGTTATGCAGCCGTGCCCACAGGTTGATGCGCCAGCCCGTCGACCACCCCGTGGTCTCGTCGCCTTTCTGTATCAGCGTCTGTTCAGCAGCCTTGCGAAGTTCGGGCTGCGTCAGATGGCTACCGGGATAGAGCCCGATGAGGTGGCTCTGGTGGCGGTGCTTAGGGTCTTTGTCCTGCCAGTCGTAGTACCATTCGTTGAGGTCGCCGTCTCGACCGATAGTGTAGGGGTGGAGCCGACGGAGTGCCGACCGGTATGCGGCAATATGATAGCCGCAAACAGAACCCGCCGTACATACGTTTTGCAACAGTTCGCGGATGATGGCCAGGTCGGCAGTACCGCCATAGCAGGTGACGCCACGGTAGCCACTGTCTGTCACGTATTCGTTTTCTGGCGAGGTAGAGGGGGCGGTGATGAGTTCGCCACGGTGCTCTACCAGCCATTTCAGGCAGAAGTCGGCAGCCCCCTGCATCAGCGGATAGGCCACACGGCGCAGGTATTCTTTGTCGAGTGTGAAGAGGTAGCGCTCCCATAGCGTGTGTACCAGCCAGGCGCCGCCCATGTTCCAGTTGGCCCACATCGGGCTTTCGCGTTTCTCGCCTACGGGGTTCGTCATGGCCCACAGGTCGCTGTTATGACTGGCACACCACCCCTGGCTGATGCCGTAGTAGTTGCGGGCTGTATGTTGTCCGTTCCGGGCCAGGGCCTTGACGAAGTCATCCAGCGGCTCGGCCATCTCAGCCAGGTTGGCTGTGAAGGCGGGCCAGTAGTTCTCTTCCAGATTGATATTCATGGTGTAGTTGCCTCGCCACGGCGACCAGAGGTAGGGGGTCCACAGGCCCTGCAGATTGGCGGGCACTCCCTTGGTACGCGAACAGCTGATGAGCAGGTAGCGGCCATACTGGAAATAGAGGCTTTCGATGTAGGGATGCTGCAGCCTGACGAGTTGGTCGGTTGGGGTGGCCGCTATTCCGTCATAGTCAGAAGCGTTGCCCAACTGCAGGCGGACGCGGTTGTAGAAGTGCTGGTAGTCAGCAATATGGCGGCGGCGCACTTCCTGATAGGTAATGTTCTCGGTATGCCAGATGTCGTCGGCAGCACGGTCAAGATACGGTGAACCGGCTGTGACGGGGTGACGGTCCGAACCATTGAAGCTGGTTTCATTGACGATATATACCACGGCCTCGCGGGCCTCGCTGATGGTCAGCGACGAGTCAGCAACCTGCACCTGTCCGTCGGTTTTCACCCGCAGCATGGTACAGAAGTGGATGCTCTCCAGCGGGTTGCCGGTGGCATGGCCGGTCATGGTGAGCTGCCGGCCGCTGCCTTTCACATGATGGGGCACCTGGGAGGTGAGCTGCAGCGTGCAGTTGACGGTGCCCGTCAGGCGGATGGCTATCAGCTTGTCGGGGTTGCTGGCGAGGTATTCACGATGGATGCCGACGGTGCCGCTGCGGACATAGCTGTCAGAAACGAGGGCACTGTCGAGGTCGAGTTGCCGACGGTATTGCTTCACGGACCCACCGTTGTGGTCGATGATGCGCAGGGTGCCCAACGGTTGGTAGAACTGCGAGTTGGGACCTTGCACATGGAGCTGCAGCGAGTCGGCGGCCTGATAGTCTTCGCGGAACAGCGCCTCACGGATTTTGGGTATCCACTGGTGGGCATCAGGGTCCATACCGGGGTCGACGGGTTTTCCCGTCCACAACGTGATGTCGTTCAAGTGGATGAGACACGTATCCGTGCCGCCATATACCAGCCCACCCAACTTGCCATTGCCAATGGGCAACGACTCCTCAAAATATTGCGCCGCTTGGTGGTAGACCAGACGCATAGGCGGCTGATGCTGGGCAAGGCTGGCCAGCACGAAGGCCATCAAGATGAGTGTGGTTAGTTTTCGTTTCATAGTTTGCAATTCAGCTTGCAAAGTTACGAAATCTATGCGACATACAGAAACATTTTTGGATGATTAACAGTTCGTCCATCGCTATTGAAAACGAATCAAAAACAACTTGCAAATGAAATGTTAGTTATGCTTTTACTTCTTAAACTGCCACCAGTCCAGGCGGACATCGCCCTGACAGCGGCTGAAGGTGATATAGAGGTCGTGGACACCAGCGGGGCGGCTGACCTTGGTCTTGAACTCACGGTAGCGGTCGGCAGAGCCGGTGCTCCTGACATCGACGGTGCCGATGGCGGGGCCGTCCGGTGAGTCGAGGCGCAGGGTGACGGTGCAACTGCCCGTGGCGGCAGCAGTGATGGCAAACTGACGGGCTCCCGAGGCGAAGTCGACACCACGCAGACGGATATACTCATCATCGTCAATGTCGAAGATGTACATGTTGCGGCGACCGGTAGATTCCGGCATGTCCTTCACCACACCAGTGTTGGCGATGCCCATTTTGGCCGACTTCAGTCCGTAGCCCCAGGCCATGGTTTCTGCCTCCACACGGCGGTAGGGGTCGAGCCAATTCAACTGCTTCAGAGGCTGCTGGTCGAGCCAGTAGGGGACCTCCTTGATGGTGCCGTCGGCATTGTACTCAATCTCCGTGCCCGACACGGAACGGCGCTCGTGGTGAACGAAGGTTTCGAGGTGCATCAGGTCGTAGTCTTGTCCGAAGACATAGCTATGTCCCTTGAAGTCGCAGATGCCGGGATGGTTGCCACGGTCGCGGGGCGTGGGTCGCATGATGTAGCCCTTCGACTCCCACGGTCCCTCAGGAGAGTTGCTCATGGCATAGCCAAGGGCCTCGGGGCAGCAGGTGGAGGCGTAAGCCAGATACCAGTGGCCATCGCGCTTATAGAGCCAGGGGCCTTCCTGATAGTGCTCGATGTGATAGTCAAGCTGGGTGATGCCACTCTTCAGCGAGATCATGTCGTCGTTGAGCTTGGCCCAGTAGGTGTGGGGGTTGCCCCAGTACATATAGGCCTGTCCCGTCTCGTCGGTGAAGACGGTAGGGTCGATGTCGTTCCAATGCTCCTTCTGCCATACGATAGGTTCGCCCAAGGGGTCGCGGAAGGGCCCGTACGGCGAGTCGCTGACCAGTACGCCGATGCCATGGCCATGCAGCGGTGCGTAAAGGTAGTACTTGCCGTTACGCTCCACGGTCTGGATAGCCCAGGCACCGTTCTCGCGCGAGCGCCACTTGAAGTCCTGCAGCGATGCCACGGCACCATGCTCGGTCCAGTTGACCATGTCGGTGGTCGACCACAAGAGCCAGTCGTACATGAAGAATCCGGCGGAGTTTTTCTCGTTGGCATCGGGGATATCTTCGGGAGAAGCATCGTGCGACGTATAAAGGAACAGCGTGTCGCCCACCACAAGGGGCGAGGGGTCGGCGGTGAACTTGGTCTGGAAGAGCGGCATGTTGACCTGCTCCAGTGAGCGCATCTCCCACCAGTCGAAGTTGAAGAGCTTGGGTCCCTTACGGCCCACGAACTTGAAATAGACATCGTGGGTGCCCGTGGCTACCTCGGTCATGTCGGTGGTCAACGTCTGCCAGTTGAGCCAGCCCCCCGTGGCCGGCACGTCGAGACGGCCGATGGGCTTGCCGTTGAGACTGTCGAGGCAGATGACCAGCTGGCCGCCGCGCAGTCCGCTGGCCACACGGGCCGTGAAGGTGCGGGGAGGCAGTTTGCCGAACTCTACATTTTGCAACTTGATGTAGTCACCATTATGAATATCAGAGACATAGACGCCTACGCCATCGCCCTGTTCGGTCTTGATGCCCTTGCTGAAGGCCATCGTCTCAGCTTCCACCTTGCGGAAGGGATTGAAGGTGCCGACGGGCTTCACGCCTTCATCGGTCGGCAGGATGGTGGGGAAGGTACCGTCGGCATTATAGCGGAACTCCTCGACAGCCACACTGCGGCCGAAGCCGCCGCCGTTGGGCAACTTGCCGGTGTGGTAGAAGAAGTAGGAATGTCCCTTGTAGTCGGCCACACCGCAGTGGTTGGTAAACGACTTCGTGTCGCTCAGCGGCATAATCTGTCCCGCGTATGTCCAGGGGCCGGCAGGATGGGAGGCCGTGCTGTAAGAGATGTGCTCCGGTACGCCACCGGCGGCATAGAGCAGCTGATAGGTACCCTGGCGCTTCGTCAGCCACGGGCCTTCCACGTAGGAGTCCTTATACTGCTTGCCCTTCTCCCGCTGGCTCATCATCGGACCGCCGAAGGCCTGCTCCGTCATGTCGAGGCGGCCCACCTCGCCCTGATAGGACACCATGTCGGGATTGAGCTTCAGGTAGTAGACCTGCGGATTGCCCCACATGAGCCAGGCCTGTCCGTCGTCGTCAATCATGACCGTCGGGTCGATGTGATCCCACTTGCCGTCTTCATAGAGCGGTTTCCCGATGGCGTCGCGGAACGGACCGGTAGGCGTGTCGCTGACGGCTACGCCGATGGCCATCCCCTTGGAAATCTTGGAATGGGCACAGATGTACCAATAGAACTTGCCATTACGCTCAATACACTGCGAGGCCCAAGCGCGGTCGTCGGCCCATCGGAACGACTCCAAGGCCAGCGGCGAGCCGTGGTCCTGCCAGTTCACCATGTCCTGCGAGGAATAGACGCGCCACTCTTGCATCCAGAAGAAGTCGGCACCGTCTTCGTCGTGACCGGTATAGACATACATGGTGCCATCATGCACCATCGGAGCGGGGTCGGAGGTACACCATGTCTGCACGAAAGGGTTTTGTGCCTTCACAACAGGCACCGATGCCACCAAGACTGTGGCCATCAAGAGTTCTTGTAGTTTCATATCGTCGTTATGTTTATAATGGCTGTCCAATTTGCCTGCAAAGGTAGCAAAAAAGGAGCACACGCTGTTATCGGCATGTTACAGACTTTTTGCGAAAAGTGTCATGCACCCCCGCCCGATTCTATAGTAAGCCGTCACAGGCTATATTCCGGCTGTCGCGCCAAACTGTTCGGGGTGGTTTGTATAGGTGATGCCTGCAGGAAAAATCTCTAAAATAATAATGTGTAGGAACCGATGCAGGCGCCAAAAGGCACCAAAAGCGTAAAAAATACACTTATTTCCATCCGTTTAACGTTATTTAACTACCAATATGGGTGTGGGTTTTACATTTTTTGTACCTTTGCGCACATAATGACTACTAATTAGTTCAATAACTTAAAACAAGTGACAATGAGAAAAGCTTATTTCTTCTCTGCGATGCTGTCGCTGGGTATGCTCGGTGGACTGACAGTCTCCCCAGTTCCTGCTATGGCATCAGTGACCCAGCAGACCATCAAGGTCAAGGGTCAGATTGTTGACCAAGACGGCGAACCGCTCATCGGTGCCACTGTCAAGGTGAAAGGTGCTCAGACTGGAGCTGTTACCGATTTTGACGGTAACTTCTCTATCGACTGTGCTTCAAACGCTACGCTCGTCGTGAGCTATGTAGGCTACAAAGACCGTGAGATTGCCGTTCGCGGACGTGCCATCATCGACAAGATCCAGATGGAGTCCGACTCCCAGATGCTCGACCAACTGGTCGTGGTGGGTTACGGTACTCAGAAGAAGGCCGACCTGACCGGTTCAGTGGCCGTAGTAAATGCCGACGAGCTGAAGCGCGTGTCGCACAACAACATCAGCTCGATGCTCGAAGGTA
>CAMOQW010000074.1 GCA_946623195.1 uncultured Prevotella sp. | reverse complement strand
GGGTGCGCCGCTTCCGCAAGATGGCCGAATACTTCGATGCCTACCGCATCGACCATGTCTTAGGATTCTTCCGCATCTGGGAAATACCCATGCCCGAGACGTCAGGACTGAAGGGGCAGTTTGTTCCCGCCTTAGGTCTGAGCAAGGAAGAGATAGAGGGCTACGGCGTCCACCACATGGAACTTTTCCTCGTTGACCACAAGCGCAAGGACCGCTGGCATCCACGCATTGCCGTGCAATACCATGAAGATTATACCAAGTTGGACGACGGCGAGAAATACAACTTCAACCGCCTGTACAACGACTACTTCTACCGCCGCAACAACCAGTTCTGGTATCAGGAGGCTATGAAAAAGCTGCCCCGACTGACGCAAGCTACCCGTATGCTGGTATGTGCCGAAGACCTCGGCATGGTGCCCGACTGCGTGCCCTGGGTCATGAACGAGTTACGCATCCTGTCGCTTGAGATACAGACCATGCCCAAAGACCCCAGTATCCGCTTCGGCAAACTCTCGCACAACCCCTACCGCAGCGTATGTACCTTCTCCACCCACGACATGCCGACACTGCGCCAATGGTGGGACGAGGACTATGAGCAGACACAGGCCTACTACAACGGTCCGCTGCGGCGCAGCGATGCTGCCCCCCACCCCCTGCCGGGATGGCTGGCCAAGGACATTGTGAGCCGCCAGCTCACCTCGCCGTCGATGCTCTGTCTGCTGTCATTGCAAGACTGGCTGTCGATAGACGAGAAACTGCGACTGCCCGATGCCAATGGCGAGCGCATCAACATCCCGGCCAATCCGCGACACTACTGGCGCTACCGCATGCACCTCACGATAGAGCAACTGCTACAGGCTGACGACTTCAACGAAGCAGTCCGCACGCTGATCGTTCAGAGCGGGCGCAAATAGGGACAACGAGAAAACGCCCCGCACCCCTGCGGCCTAACACAGCTATCCGCTATGAAGCAACAAAACGTCTTTTGCATTGTTCTTTTCCTGGCACTGCTGACACTGACAGCATGTAAGTCCGGCGAGGCCCGCTACCACATTGCCGTGTCACAATGCTCTGTGGGCAACTGGCGCTACCAGCTAAACAACGAGATGTTGGCTGCTCAGCATCTGTACGACGAGGACGTCAAGGTGGAAATCGTCAACTGCTACGACCAGTCGGATGTGCAAGTGAGGCAAATCGACAGCTTAGTGGCCGACGGCATCGACCTGCTGGTGGTAGCACCCAACGAATATGCCGAGGTGGCACCGGCCCTGAAGCGCGCCAAGGCCTGCGGCGTGCCCGTCATCCTGTTTGACCGCAAGACCGACACCGATGATTTCACCGCATTCATTGGCGGCGACAACGTAGCCGTGGGTCAGTTGGCGGCATCCTACGCGATACTATTGGCCAAACAGACTCATGGCTGCAGGGTCGTGGAGATAGCAGCACTACAGTCCACATCACCCTCACGCGACCGGCACAAGGGTTTCGAGGATGAGCTACGGAAGCATCCGGACATAGACTACCAGTGTATCTTCGGCGATTGGGACGACCACCATACGAAAGACATCGTAGCCAAACTGTTGAGCGACTCAACTGACCGCCGACCTGCTATCATCTTCTGCCATAGCGACTTCATGGCACGCGGAGCATCGTGGGCCGTGGCAGAGGCAGGGATGGAACAGCAGGTGAAAATCATCGGTGTGGACGGGCTGCCAGGACCAGGTGAGGGCATCGATGGTGTACAGCAGGGATGGTTGGCTGGTACCTGCTTCTATCCCACACACGGTGAACAGATAGTGAAACTGGCCCTCGACATCCTGACGGGTCAGTCCTTTCAGCGCTATAACGTGCTGCCCAGCATTATGATAACACCAGAGAATGTTGACATGGTGGCCCTCTACAGCAATGAACTGCAACAGCAGAAAACCGATCTGGTAGCCATTCAGGACAAGTTGGAGCAGTACTTCGGACTATACAACGCACAACGAAAGATGACATGGGGTGCCATAGCAGTCATCATGCTGCTGGCGGTGGCCGTGCTGCTGGCATGGCGCGGTGTGATGCAGATTCGCCGTGCCCATCGCCGCCAGAAGGCCATGAACCGGGAGCAGACACTATTCTACACCAATGCCAGCCACCAGTTGAAGACGCCGTTGACGCTGATAGCAGGACCCGTGAAGCAGTTGTTGGACAAGAAAGCACTGAAGGGCGACAACCAACAACTGCTGGAAATCATCGACCGCAACGTAGCGCAACTGGAGAACGTGGTGACCGGCGTACTGAACTTCCGCAAAGACAGTGACGCTATGGTGAGCGATGCCACAGCAACCGACAACACCGTACAGGAGGAACACCTGAACCTACTGAAACAGGCCGATACCGACGAGTTGCCCAACATCCTGGTGATAGACGACAACCAGGACATGAGGCGCTACCTGCGCACACTGCTGTCGCAGCACTACTACGTGATGGAGGCTGCCGACGGTCAACAGGGGTTGCGGTTGGGGCGTGAAAGCGTGCCCGACCTCATTGTGAGCGACGTGATGATGCCCGTGATGGACGGTCTACAGCTCTGCCAGCAACTAAAGTCCGACCTCATCACCAGCCACATCCCCGTTATCCTGCTGACAGCCCGCGACACCGAAGTGCAACAAATGGAGGGCTACCAGCATGGAGCCGACGCCTACTTGACCAAACCCTTTTCGGCCGACCTGCTCATCAGCCGAATCAACAACCTTCTGAAGAGTCGCCAGCAGCTGCGCTCACTCTTCAACTCCCAACTGTCAACGGTCAACGGTCAACTGCCACAAGACACTTCCAAAGTAAAGCTGACCACGCAGGACAGCATCTTCATGGACCAGCTAAGAGAAGCCGTGAACAGCAATATGGGGAATGCCGACCTCAAGATGGACGACCTGGGTGAGCAGTTAGGCATCAGTCGCGTGCAACTCTACCGCAAGGTGAAGGTCCTGACAGGTCTGTCGCCGGTGGAACTGCTGCGCCAGATGCGCTTAGAGCGCGGACGCATCCTGCTGAACAGCACCACGAAAACCATCCAGGAGATATCCTACGAGGTTGGCTTCAGCACTCCCAGCTATTTCTCTGCCTGCTACAAGAAGCAGTTTGGACGGCTGCCCATGGAGGAGCGAGCCGAATACCAAAATTCATAAAGACTATCCCACTTTTGTTACATGTAACATAATTCTTAGTCGGCGAACGATAAATTAAGGGCGTTCGCCGGATTCGTTCGTACATTTGCAGCAGTTTTAGCTAACAATAGTACTAACAAAACCTAACAAAGCAAATGAAACAAACGAAACGATTCATTCTGAGTTTCCTACTGCTGTCAGCGAGTATAATAATGTACGCGCAACAGGAGGTGACAGGAACAGTGACTGACGACATGGGACCGGTCATCGGTGCCACCGTCATGGAGAAAGGAACGTCGAACGGCACCGTGACCGACTTCGACGGTAACTTTAAGCTGAAGGTGCAAGCCGGCAAGACACTGGTATTCTCCTACATTGGCTACAAGAGCCAGGAGCTGCCAGCCAAGGACGGCATGCAAGTGCAGATGCAGGAGAACGCCAAGGAGCTGGCCGAAGTGGTGGTGACGGGTTATACCACCCAGCGCAAGGCCGACCTGACAGGTTCGGTAGCCGTGGTGCAGACAAAGGAGCTCAAGACATCGAGCGATACCGACCCCATGCGTGCCCTACAGGGTAAGGTTCCCGGCATGACCATCACGTCAAACGGCTCGCCGGTAGGTGCCGGTACGGTCCGCATCCGTGGTATCGGCTCGTTCAATTCGTCGCAGGATCCATTGTTCATCATCGACGGTGTACCCACCACTACCAATCTGAACACGCTGAACATGAACGACATCGAGTCGATGCAGGTTCTGAAGGACGCCGCCTCTGCCTCTATCTACGGTTCGCGTGCCGCCAATGGCGTCATCATCATCACCACTCGTTCGGGTAAGAAAGGCGACAAGGTCAAGGTAGACTTCTCGGCCAACCTGACCGCTCAGTTCTACAACAAGCAGACGATGATGAAGCTGTCGAACTCGGCAGAATATGCCACCGCCATGGCACAGGCCGCCATGAACGACGGACTGGACCCCGAACAGTATGCCAACAACTACGGCCTGACGCTGCACGCCGCACAGGGTACGCCCATTTCGGCCTACAATCCCGCTACCGGCCAGATGGAGAACTTCGTAGTGAACGGAAAGAACGACGGTTACCTGAATGAACGCCGCACCATGCGCTATAGCGATACAGACTGGCTGGACGCCATTTCGCGCACCGGTTTCTCACAGAGCTACGACCTGTCCATATCAGGTGCCACCGACAAATTCTCGGCACTCTTCTCTGCTGGCTACAAGAACAACAATGGTATCTTAAAGTTCACTGACTTCGAGAGTTTCTCCGGACGTATCAATACTACTTATAAAGTAAACAGCATCGTCAGTGTGGGCGAAAATGCCACCATCACCTATTCGAACCAGGTGGACTGCCAGCCTTTGGAGAACGCGCTTAAGATGGCTCCCACGCTGCCTATCTATGAAGAGGACAACGTGACGTTCTCGGGACCCGTGGGAGGCATGAGCGACCGCCAGAACCCGCTGCGCGAACTCTATCACAACCGTGACAACCGTCTGAAGATGTGGCGTATCTTTGGCAATGCCTTCGTCAACATCACCCCGCTGAAAGGTCTGACGCTGCGCTCCAACTTCGGTCTGGACTACTGGTCGGAGTTCATCCACAGCGTGACCTACACCTGGCACTCTGACGTGGTGAACAACTCTACGCCGGCCTCAAACCTCGGCAACAAGACTTCGGTTAAATGGACCTGGTCGAACACGGCCAACTATAACTTCACCATCTTTGGCGAACACACCTTCAACATCCTGGCCGGTCTCGAACTGCACAAAGATGTGGAGGAGCGCTCTTCTGCCTACGCACAAATGTTTGCCCTGGAAAACTATAACTACATGTGGCCTGATGCAGCTACGGGTACGCAGCGTGCCGGTGGTATCAAGGAGGGCTACAATCTGGTGTCAATCTTCGGTAAGCTGGACTACAACTGGAACGACCTGGTGCTGGCATCGTTCACGATACGCCGCGACGGTTCGAGCCGCTTTGGTTCCAATAACCGTTACGGTACGTTCCCTGCCTTTACGCTGGGTTACCGTATCTCGCAGAACCTGAAGCAGGACTGGATTGACGACATGAAGATTCGTGCATCGTGGGGACAGACTGGTAACCAGGCCATTTCCAACTATGCCCGCTACGGCCTGTATGCTGCCACCTACGGAGGCGGCCGCAACGAGTCGACGGCCTACGACCTGGCATTGGCAGGATCAGGTATTTTCCCCTCAGGATTCCGTGCCACACAGGCTCAGAACGACAATCTGAAATGGGAGACCACGGAGCAGTGGAACGGCGGTCTGGACTTCACCATGTTCCGCAACTCACTCTATGGTAGCATGGACATCTATGTGAAGAAAGTGAAAGACATGCTCATCAATCCCGCCTACTTAGGCTCGATGGGTGAGGGCGGAGCATCGTGGCTCAACGGACCCTCACTGCAGAACTGGGGTATGGAATTCCAGCTTGGCTACCGTCATACCACGGAATACGGACTGCGCTACAACGTAAACGGCAATCTGGACTTCTACCGTTCAAAGGTGACCTATCTGCCCGAGACGACAACCGGTTCCTACGTGCATACCGCCAAGGAGAACCTGGTGGAATCCGGAAAGCCCTATGGCTCTATCGTCGGCTACGTGGTGGACGGCCTGTTCCAGTCGCGCGAGGAAGTGCTGGCCTCGGGCCAGGAGAATGCCCGCGTGGGTGGACTGAAATATGCCGACCTGGACGGCAACGGCATCATCAATGAGCAAGACCAGACCTGGATCTTCAATCCCGTGCCCAACTTCTCATGGGGCCTGAATATCGAACTGGGCTACAAAGACTTCGACTTCTCGATGTTCTGGCAGGGCGTTGCCGGACAGGATGTCTACAACGACCAGAAGTTCCAGACCGACTTCTTCTCCATCACCGACCCGGGTTCCAACAAGGGTAACCGTATGCTGGGTGCATGGACCACGGCCAACACCGGTTCGTCGATTCCCGCACTGACCACAAACAACACCGGCAATGAGGGCCGCGCCTCGACCTACTTCGTCGAGAATGGTTCCTACGGCAAGCTGCGCCAGGTTCAGATAGGCTACAACATTCCCGACAAGTTGCTGAAGAAGGTCAAGATGACTTCGGCCCGCGTCTACGTTTCGGCTCACAACCTGCTGACTATCAAGACGAGTTCACTCACTTGTGCTGACCCTGAGAACCCGCGCTGGATGTATCCTAACTCCACGTCAATATCGTTCGGTATTCAAACATCGTTCTAATCATGTAAAGAAATCAGATGAATGCAGACCGGGACGCTATGGCAAACCAATATGCTTCACTATAGCAAACCATTTCGGTTTAGTACTGCAAACCATTTCGGTTTAGTACTGCAAACCATTTCGGTTTAGTACTGCAAAGCAAAATGGCCCCAAATACGCCCCCAAAAGCATACCATATAGCAACAACAATAAATTGTAAAAAATTATGAAAACAAGACAATATAGGAACTGGATGCTCGCCCTGGCACTGCCGCTGGCAATGACATCGTGCGAGAAAACATTCGATAATTTCATCGATGTCGAGCCCCAAGGTGTCATCAGCGAGGACTTGGCCATGAGCCAGCCTGAGGAAATGGTCACTTCGGCATACGCCAAGCTGGGCGACGACTGGTACACCTATCCCTTCAACCTCTGGCCCTACGCCGACGTGGCCAGCGACGATGCCATGAAGGGCGGGTCGGGTACCACCGACACCAACTACCACTCCGTCGAGGTATGGTCAACGCTGACCGCCTCCACGCCCGACCACATGGACGAGCTGTGGTATCACTTCTACTGTTCCATCTCACGCTGCAATCGCGCCCTTGTGTCGCTCAGCGAGTATGGCGACAGCAAGCTGGGAGCCGAGACCAAGAGAATCCGCGAGGGCGAGGTGCGTTTCTTGCGTGCCCACTTCTACTTCAAACTCATCCAGATGTGGTACCAGGTGCCCTGGGTCGACGAAGAAGTCTACAAAAACCATAGTGAGGAGCAGACCCCCAACAACCAGTTCACCCATCAAGAGCTGATGGAGAAGATGATTGCCGACTTCCAATTTGCTCATGATGTGCTGCCCGTACAGCAGAAAGAGGGCGGCCGCGCCAACAAGATTGCAGCAGCTGCCTATCTGGCCAAGTGCTACCTGACAATGGCATGGGGCGACGGCTACGAGGCCAGCACCGGCACCAGCCACATCAACCAGGAGTACATGAAGAAGGTGCTTGACTACACCGCCGAGGTGGAACAGTCTCAGTACGGGTATCTGGAGGATTTCGGAGATATTTTCCTGCCTGAATACAAAAACTCAAAGGAGAGTATTTTTGCCGTACAACACTCCGACTATCAGGACGACAACACACTCTACGGACGTGCAAACTGGTCGAACATGCTGAACGGATGCTGGGGCATCTGGTCATGCGGATGGGACTTCCACAAGCCCACACAGAATCTGGTCAACGCCTTCAAGACCAAAGACGGACTGCCCATGTTCGACGACTACAACAAGCAAACAGCCTATCCCGTCAACGGCATTCCTACCGCTCAGAAATGGGATCCGCGCCTCTTCCACACCGT
>CAMOQW010000073.1 GCA_946623195.1 uncultured Prevotella sp. | reverse complement strand
TCGAAGGCATCCATGATGTCCTGACCGACAGCCACGGTGCCATGCTTCTCCCACATCACCACGTCGTGGGTCTTGATCTGCTCCAGCGTGGCCTCAGCCAGTGCTACCGATGAAGGCAGGGCGTATGGCACGATACCGATGCCCAGAGGGGCAAAAGCCAGCGTCTCGGGAATCATCGACCACAGCACACGGGTCATCTCGTCGCCCTTCAGGAAACGCTGGATGTGGCTCATGGCCACCAGCTCGATGGGGTGCGTATGCAGCGTGGCCTTGTAGCACGAACCGGTCTCCAGCAGATAGTTCTGCAGTGCCAGGTGGGTGGGCAACTCGCTGGTGGGCACCACATTCTCGTCGGCAATCACCACGTAGGAGGCACAATCGTCCAGGATGCGGATGATGCTGCCGTTCTGCATGGGTTCGCGGGCCAGGTCGCGCATACGCTTGCCCGTACCTTTACAATAGAAATACTTGCCTTTGAGCTGGGGCAGCACCATGCCAATCTGCTTTACTTCCGAGATGGCTTGCATCTGCTTGCACTCATCGTCCATAAACTCGGTGACGTTGACGGTGATATTGCCACCGTTACGTTCAGCCCAACCTTTCTGCCAGAGGTAGCCCGTCACCTCGGCAATCTGATCAATTACGGCCTTCAACTGTGGGCGGCCTTCTAAAATACTCTTCATAGTTATTTTTATTTTCTTCAATAGTTATCTCCATATCTTTCTTTGGTGATGTCCTCAAGGGCACGGCCACGGGTGTTGGGAACGCCCAGGAAGCCAACCACCAGCGAGATGCAGAGCAGGGCAATCATGCAGAAAGCGGCAATGGTGAAACCCTCGCCATTCTCGCCATAGATATAGGTGAAGATAAGTCCCCAGACAGCCGACAGACCACGGACGATGAAGAACATCAGGCCCTGGGCACCGGCACGGAATTTGGCCGGGAACAGTTCCGAACCCCAGAGGGCATAGAAAATCTGCGGTGACGAGCCGCCCTGCACACCCCAAAGGATGGCAAACAGCCACAGGCCCACCATGCCATTGACACCGATGGTGACGATGACCAGCCAGGCAGCAATAGCCACAAGGAGTCCGAAGGTGTAGATCATCTTATGCGACGACTTGTCGATGAGCTTCGAGACAATGAACGTCACACCCACAATGATGGCCCACTGGATGCAGTTCATCCAGTTAGCCTGCTCGTTGCTGACACCACCCGCCGTCTCGTAGATGTGCGGCTGGAAGAATCCCATCACCGATGCCACGAGGTTCCACGTCAGGTAGATGGTGGCCAGGAAGCATACCGTCTTGACAGCAATGCTATTGGAGAAGAGCACCTTGATATTATCCATCAACCCGTTCTTCTTGCCCTCAGCCTGCTGGGCGGTAAACTCTGCGCTCTCCTGCAACTGGCGCTGCAGGTTCCAGGCTATGAAGGCCACGACAAACAGGGTGAAGAACACGATGCGCGACGAGAAGGCATTGACGGCCTCCTGCGTCATATCGGCACCGCCAAAAAGGTGAGCCACCGACTCTACCCATCCGAACAGGTAGCCACCGGGGGCAAAGAGCATACCGAACAGCAGGATGCACATGGGACCGAAGCCCCACGACATCTGCGAGATACAGATATTGCGGCCACGATTGTTGACTTCCGACGACTCTGAGATGTAGGTCCACGAGGCAGGCACACCCACACCGACGGAAATGCCCGTAATCAGGAAACCGGCCAACAGCATGGGGAAATTCACAGAGAACATCACCAGCAGCACACCCGTCATGTAGACCAGCAGGTTGTAGGTGAAGATGAACTTTCGTCCGTACTTATCAGCCAGGAAACCGCCAATGATGGCACCGATGGCGGCACCCAGGCAGTTGGCCGAAATGAAGTTGAGCCACCCCAGATGAACCTCTGACAGTCCCAGATAGTTCTGCCACAGCGTCAGACCCGATGCGCCGGCCACAATGGCACCGGCATCCAGGTAGTTGGTGAGAGACACGGCTATCGTGCTCTTGAGAGAACCAGAATTTGCCATAATCGTCTATTATCTACACACCACGTCACACTCAATATTGAAAATCTTAGCCACCTTGAGGATGGTGTCGATGTGGTGACCCACAGCGGCAGCCATGTGGTGGGTAGGACCGGCCTCGCTCCACTTGTTGACGAACTCGCGGCACGGCAGCGAGAACTTGGTGCGCATGTTGGTGTCGCCAAACATGAAGATGGGGCCCTCCTCGTTGATGCCCTCGGCAGCCACGAATTTGAACACGCCATTCTTGTCCTGCGTGATGGCCAGATAGGTGACGGGGCCTACAGGCGGATAGAACTGCGTCAGATAGCCGCCGCCGGTCTTGCCGTGGAACACGGGCACAATCTTCATCGTGGGCTTATGGGCCTGCGAGATGTCGAAGTCGCCAGAGCCGCTGTGACCGATGATGCAGATGTCCTTCGGGAAGTCGATGGAGTACATCTCTGCCAGTGTGCCCGTTCCGCTGATGGTCTTCAGTATCGACATAGCCATAGCCACCTTCATGTCGCCCTCAACGGCACAGGCAGTGTGCTGCTTGATGAGCATCGAGAAGGCAGGAATCAGCATCGAGTCCAACTTGCCGGCCACACCCTGTGCAAAACCGGCATAGTGAGAGGCTATCATACCGAGCTGCTCGTCCTTGACCCACTGTTCGAAAGCGACGACATACTTAGCCATGTCCCATACCTTCTCAATAGTGCCGCCACCCTCAATCTCGAAGGTGTCCAGGATGTCCTGAGCCTTGGCGCGGATGGCTGCCTCGTCGGTGATATTGTCGGCAATAGCCCACATCTGTTCCCAGTCGAACTGCTTGGTATAGACGAACATGCGGTGGTAGAGATTGGTCTCGTCGATGTAGAGGTCCATCATGCCGGGATACGGACGACCAATCTGCGCGATGTTGGTATCGCGGAAACGGCGGCGCACCTGGGCAGCACGGCACCAGTCCTCAATCTCAGCCTGTACGCCGGGGTCGCCACCTTCTACTACGCCCGTGATGACGGCTGAGCGCTTGCCGGCACGGTTGAGGTCGGCCACCATCTCACCGATGGCACCGCAGGCATAGAGGTCGCCCAGCCAGATGGGGATGTCGGTGTTGGGATAGTCGGGAGCCAGTTTCTTCTGCAGGTTCACGATGACCACGGGCACGTCCAGATCGCGCACGGCGGGCAACATATTATAAGAGGTACAATAGGTGAGCATCTGCAGGATGACCAGGTCTACATCGGCAGCGCGGAACTTGTCGCCGGCCGCCATCGACTGCTCCTTGGTGGTCACCATGCCGCCGTCGATAATCTCGATGGTGTCGGGCAGTGTCTTCTTGAAGTCTGCATACTGCTGCTCGAAGTTAGGAACGAGCTGTGGGAACTGTGGCAGGTATGCTCCTAACGCGATGGAGAACACGCCTACTCTTGCTTTGGTTTCTACTAACGGTTTTGCCATAATTTTACGATTATTTCAATTTACTTTTTGATGATTTTCAAGTTACTTTTTGATGATTTTCAAGTTACTTACTGAGGGCTTTCAAGTTGCTTACTGGGTAATCTCAAGATACTTCTCGAAAGCCTTGTCCCAGGCGGCCTGGTCCTGTGGTTCACACTTCACCAGTTCCAGCGAGTTGGCAATGATGCGGCGCATCTGCCAGATGTCGCTGACCATGCCGGCAGCCTTGGCCTGCAGCATGATGTTGCCGATGGCAGTACCCTCCTGAGGCCCCGCCAGCACGGTGGCACCCGTGGCATTGGCCGTAAACTGGTTGAGATACTTGTTCAGCGAACCGCCGCCAATGACATGCAGCACCTGAATCTGACCGGCCTGTCCGCTGCCCGACGGTGCAGCCTCAGCGATAAACTCCTGAATCCATCCGAACACCTGCTTATAGCGCAGTGCCAGCGAGTCGAAGATGCAACGGCATATCTCGCCGGGGGTCTCAGGAACGGGTTGCCGGGTGTTGCGACAGTACTTCTGAATGGCACCTATCATGCTGCTGGGAGCAGCAAACAACGGGTCGTCAGGACTGATGAGCGAGCGGAACGGCTCCACCTCCATAGCCTGGCCCTGCAATTCGGGATGGCTCAGACGGCGCACCTCCTCGGGCCATTCCAGTCGGCAGCGCTCATAGAGCCACATGCCGCAGATGTTCTTCAGGAATCGCGTAGTGCCCTCAATGCCTCCCTCATTGGTGAAGTTACGATTGTAGCTCAGGTCGTTGATGATGGCATCGGGGGTCTCGATGCCCATCAGACTCCATGTGCCGCTCGACAGGTAGGCGAAATGCTCGTCCTTGGCGGGCACGGCAGCAACGGCTGATGCAGTGTCGTGACCGGCCACAGCGATGACGGGCACCGGTCCCAGCCCTGTCAGGCGCTGCACCTCGTCGGTCAGCACACCAATCACGGTGCCGGGGTTTACCATCTTACCAAACTTCGAGCGGCTCAGTCCCAGCGAGGCCAGCAGCCGCTCGTCAAGTTGTTTGGTGCGCGGGTCGAGCAACTGCGATGTCGAGGCTATGGTGTATTCGCACACCTCGTTGCCTGTCAGCATCCATGAGAGGGCATCGGGCACAAACAGGATTTTCTGTGCTGCCTCCAGAGCTGAGTTCTGCTCGCGGCGCATGGCATAGAGCTGGAAGATGCTGTTGAAGTTCATGAACTGGATGCCAGTCACGTCGTAGACCTCCCGCTTGGAGATGACATGTTTCAGGTAGTCGTCCATCGCATCAAACGTGATGGGGTCGCGATAGGAGCGGGGGTTGCGCAGGATGGCGCCGTCGGCACCAATGAAAACGAAGTCAACACCCCACGTGTCGATACCTATCGACGTAATCTCCAGGCCTCGGCGGGCCACCTCCTTGAGGCCCTTGATGATTTCGAAATACAGGGCGTAGATGTCCCAGTAGTAGTGGTTGCCCTGCTCGATGAGATTGTTGGGGAAGCGCGTCACCTCCTCCAGGTCAAACTTGCCGTCGGCAATATGGCCGATGATGGTGCGGCCGCTGGTAGCCCCCAGGTCGACGGCAAAGAAGTATTTCTTGTTTTCCATATATGATGAAGTAGTTTGTTGTATCTGGCCACAAAATTAGTCAAAACTTATTGATTAGCCACCATCTGACCGTTGATTTTCACATTCTTTACCACCGTGGCCTCTATCAGGGCAGGGTCAAAGGCTTGCTTCTGGTCCCGGATGTCGCAGTCTTCGAAACTGAACCCCGTCAGCTGGTATTTGTCTGAGGTTCCCACGTCGAAGAAGTTCTTGCACGACATCTTAATGCCACGCATGGTGATGTTGTTGCAGCGCGACAGTGGCATATCGTCGCGCTGCTCGGGCTTGAAGAATTGAGTCCAGGGGCGTACCACCAGGAACGAACCCGTCTCGCCAGTCATGTCGGCCACCGTCACGTATTCATAGTGCTGGGGGGTGTCAGGACGCATCTTCAGCCAAAGCACCCGCGTGGCGTTCACCACATGGCAGCGGCGCAGGATGACGTTGCGGTCGTGCAGCGACTCAGAACCCAGCGTCAGACAGCCGTGCACCTTGCCATAGGTGCAGTCTTCTATCAGGATGCGCTCGCAGTCGCCATTCGTGGTATCCTTGTCTGCCCAGGTGCCCTTGCCGCCCTTCAGCACCACGGCGTCATCGTTGACATGCATGTAGCAGCCCTTCACCAGGACATCGTGACACACATCAATGTCAATGGCATCCGACGACGGCGCGCCACGCTTGGGTTCCGGCTGGTAGATATTCTCCGTGGGGGCGAAAATGTAGCAGTCCAGATAGCGCACGTGGTGGCTCTTGTAGACATGATTGGTCCAGAAGGGCGAGTTCATGAGCCGCACATCCTGCACGGTGACATTCTTTGAATTGGAGATATAGGTCAGTCGGGGGCGCTGTGCATCCTTGTTGGTACACTCGCGGTTCCACGAGCGGCGAATCCAGAACTCCTGCCAGTAGGACAGTCCGTTGCCATCGATGGTTCCCCTGCCGCTGATGGTAAAGCCGTCCAGTCCGTCAGCATTCACCAGGGCCGTGAAATACTTGCAGGTCTGACCTTCTATGCGCGTAGTCTGGATGGGGAAGTCGATAATGCGGTCAGAACCCTTCAACTTGCCGCCTTCCACAAGGTGAAGGTGGGTGCCCTGCTTGAAGAACAGTGCTCCCGTCAGAAACGTACCTTGCGGAACCACTACCACGCCCCCACCCTCTTGGGCGGCACGGTCGATGACGGCCTGAATCTGGCGGGTCTGCACCACTGTTGAGTCACGGCGCACACCATAGTCCGTCAGCACATACTGACGACCCAGCGCCGCCACGTCCACCTTCCGGGCATCCTTGAACCATGCATCCATCGGTGTCCCGTCGGGCCACGTCTCTTGTTGCTCCACTTTTGCTTTCCTGGTTTTCTTCCTGGCCGCCTGAGCGTCCGTAATGACGGCTGTACACGTCAGTGCCACTGCCATCCACAATATCATCAGTCTTCTCATTACGTTTTAGTGTAGTTTGCTTCTTAAGTGCTTGCAAAGTTACGAAAAAGCAAGTATAACGCAAAATAAATAACCAATTATTTTTTTTGGTGCTTTCCTTAAAAGGAGTTAAAAAATAGCATGATACATTCCAATATCAGCGTTTTTTTGTACTTTTGCATATAGCATTCACTAAAAAACTGAGCATTATTATGGGTAAAATTAAGACTATCGGTGTTCTGACATCGGGCGGCGATGCCCCCGGCATGAACGCAGCCATCCGCGCCGTGACACGCGCAGGCATCTACAACCAGTTTAACATCAAGGGCATCTATCGCGGCTTTGACGGACTCATCAAGGGCGAAATCAAGGACTTCTCCACCGAGGACGTCAGCGGCATCATCACCCGTGGCGGCACCATTCTGAAGACTGCCCGAAGCAAGGAGTTCATGACTCCTGAAGGCCGGCAGAAGGCCTATGAGACCTGCCAGCAGCACGGCATCGACGCGCTGGTAGTCATCGGTGGCAACGGCTCGCTGACGGGAGCCTGGAACTTCGGCATCGAGCACGACTTCCCCGTCATCGGACTGCCCGGCACCATCGACAACGACCTCTACGGCACGGATGCCACCATCGGTTATGACACCACGATGAACACCATCATGGAGTGTGTAGACCGCATCCGCGACACGGCCAACTCTCACGAGCGAATCTTCTTCGTTGAAGTGATGGGCCGCGATGCCGGCTTCCTGGCTCAGAACTGTGCCATCGCCTGCGGTGCCGAGGCAGCCATCGTACCCGAAGAGTCCACTGATGTCGACCAGCTGGCAGCCTTCATGGGCCGCGGCATCCGCAAGTCAAAGAAGTCGTGCATCGTCATCGTCTCCGAGAGTCCCAAGTGCGGCGCCCTCTACTATGCCGACCGCGTAAAAAATGAGTTCCCAGAGTTCGACGTGCGCGTTTCCATTCTGGGTCACTTGCAGCGCGGCGGTTCACCTTCTGCCCGCGACCGCATTCTGGCCAGCAGCATGGGTGTAGGTGCTATCGAGGCTATCATCCAGGGGCAGCGCAACGTCATGATAGGCTATCGCATGAACGAGATTGTCTATGTGCCCTTCTCAGAGTGCATCCGCACCGACAAGCGTTTCGACAAGCGCCTCATCACCGTTCTCGACGAGCTGAGCATCTGAGAGTCAAGAGAACACATTTTACTTCAATGGTTTGCCACAGAGGTTATCTGCCGGCAAACCATTTCTGTCATGATGAATAACCCTGTTACATGCGGAAGCCACGCAGTTTCCTTCTTGTCTTCCATTAATCCGTCACGACCTCATCGAAATGCTCCTTACCCCAAGCGATGAGGGCTGTAAGTACAGGCATCAAGGAACGACCTGTTTCTGTAAGCGAATACTCTACCCGTGGAGGAACCTCCGGGAATACTTCACGATGCACCAGATGGCTCTGCTCCAGGTTCTT
>CAMOQW010000072.1 GCA_946623195.1 uncultured Prevotella sp. | reverse complement strand
CCAGTTGCGCGACTCATTCGAGAACATGCAGCATTCGTTGACCCGTTATGTGGCCGAACTGCGCGACACCACAGCCCAGAAGGCTTCCTTCGAGAGCGAGCTGAACATTGCACATAACATCCAGATGTCGATGCTGCCCAAAATCTTCCCGCCCTATCCGGAGCGTCACGACGTCGATATCTACGGTTCGCTGACTCCCGCCAAGGGCGTGGGTGGCGACCTCTTCGACTTCTACATCCGCGACGAAAAGCTCTTCTTCTGCATTGGCGACGTGTCGGGCAAGGGAGTCCCGGCCTCACTGGTCATGGCGGTCACGCGCACCCTGTTCCGCAATGTCTCATCCCATGTCGCTGAGCCTCAGATAATACTATCGGCCATCAACAGCACCATTGCCCAGGATAACGACACCAACATGTTTGTCACCCTCTTCATCGGAGTGCTCGACCTCCATACCGGTCATGTGTACTACAGCAATGGCGGCCACGATGCACCGATTCTCATCGGCAGCGATGTCAAGGTGTTGCCCTGCGACCCCAACCTGCCCGTGGGTGTGATGGACGGCTGGGAATTTACGCTGCAAGAGACCGACATCCCTGAAGGCTGCACCCTGTTCCTGTTTACCGACGGACTCAATGAAGCCGAGGACATCAGTCATGCCCAGTTTGGCGATGAGCGCATCATGCAGGTGGCCGGACAGCTGGCGGCCGACGGTAGTCTGCAGCCTCAGCGCATCATCGGCAGCATGACCCAGGCAGTCCACGACTTCGTGGGCGATGCCGAACAAAGCGACGACCTGACCATGCTGGCCATACAATATAAGATGAAAGACGAAAAATGAGAGATGAAGGATGGAGACCATCAATGACGTCTTTTCGCTGTTGAGCAACTTCCTGTGGGGGTGGCCCATGATCATACTGCTGCTGGGCACCCACGTGTTTCTGACCATTCGACTGCGCATTCCCCAGCGCAAGCTCATCACCGGCATCCGACTGTCTGTCAGGAAAGACGGGGGTGCTGAAGGCGACGTGAGCCAGTTTGGGGCCTTGGCCACTGCTTTGGCCGCTACCATCGGTACGGGCAACATTGTGGGCGTGGCGACGGCTGTGGCTTTGGGCGGACCGGGAGCCGTACTATGGTGCTGGCTGACGGGCATCTTCGGCATGTCTACCAAGTATGCTGAGGGACTGTTGGCCGTGAAATACCGCGTGAAAGCCGACAACGGAAAGATGTATGGCGGTCCGATGTATGCCCTCGAGCGAGGCCTTCATCTCAAGTGGCTGGCCCTCCTGTTTGCCGTATTCACGGCATTGGCCTCCTTCGGCATCGGCTGTACCGTGCAGGCCAACTCCATTGCCCTGCTGGCCCGTGAGACGTTTGGTGTTCCGACGTGGCTCATCGGCCTGCTGGTGTCCATACTTGCTGGATGCGTCATTTTGGGCGGCGTCAAGGCCATTGCCCGCGTCTGCACTATCTTGGTGCCCTTCATGGCATTACTCTATGTCATCGGTTGTCTGGTCATCCTCAGTATGAACGGCGACTACGTATGGCCTGCCCTGCAACTCATTGTGCGCTCGGCATTCAATCCCTCGGCGGCAGGCGGTGGCTTCGTGGGTGCTACGGTCATGATGGCTGCCCGCTACGGCATTGCCCGTGGACTGTTCAGCAACGAGAGCGGCATGGGGTCGGCACCCATCGTGGCTGCTGCCGCCCAGACGCGCAATCCTGTGCGTCAGGCCTTGGTCAGCAGTACGGGAACTTTCTGGGACACCGTCGTCATCTGTGCACTCACCGGATTGGTGCTCGTGTCCAGCATTCTGGCTTATCCCGACATTTCTTACGCCGATGGTGCCGCACTCACCAAGGTGGCCTTCTCGAAGATTCCCTACATCGGTGCACCCCTGCTGACGTTCGGCATCCTTACCTTTGCCTTCAGCACCATTCTCGGCTGGAGCTATTATGGCGAGAGTGCCGTCAACTACATTGAGGGTCGGCACATCAACCGTTTCTATCGCATCCTCTACATCGTGGCCCTTTTCTTCGGCAGCATCATCAATCTCGATATCATCTGGAATGTTGCCGACTGCATGAATGCCCTGATGGCCATCCCCAACCTCGTGGCTCTCTTGCTATTAAGTAAGGTGGTTGCCCAAGAGACCGATAAATATCTCTGGAGCAACCACCTTGACGATGTGATGGAAGAAGAAGCTTAGCAGAACGGATTCTCTGTGGGGTAATAGTCACCCTTCGGGAAGTTGTAGTCAATCTCCTCCACAGGGATACCCATATACTTCAGTACCTCCCACATGTACTTACCGGCATGGTCGAACATCACGGCGCAGTGGTGTGGATAGTGCTTTTCAATGAGTACGTGACGGTAGAAGCGGCTCATGTTCTTGATGCCGAAGACACCGATTGAGCCAAACGAGCGGGTAGCCACCGGCAGTACCTCACCCTGTGCGATATAGGCACGCAACTTGGTGTCGGCCGTCGACTGCAGGCGGTAGATGGTAGCCTTGCCGGGCTTGATGTCGCCCTCCAGGGTGCCGTTGGTCACCTCTACAGGCAGTGCGCGGGCCATGATGCGCTGGAAGCACATCTGGCAGTTGCACACCTTGCTGGAGGCTGTGTTGCCGCAGTGGAAGCCCATGAAGATTTCCTTGTCGCTATACTCGTCGCACAGGAACTTCTTGCCCTTGATGCTCTCCTCATACATATCCTGGGGCACGGTGTTGTTGATGTCAAGCAGTGTGACGGCATCCTCGGTGATGCAGGTGCCGATGAACTCTGACAGCGTGCCGTAGATATCCACCTCGCAGCTTACGGGGATGCCACGGCTGGTCAGACGGCTGTTCACGTAGCAGGGCACGAATCCGAACATGGTCTGGAAGGCGGGCCAGCACTTGGTGGTCAGTGCCACAAACTGGCGGCAGCCCTTGTGAGCCTCTACCCAGTCGCAGAGCGTCAGCTCATACTGGGCCAGCTTCGGCAGCACCTGGGGAATCTTGTTTCCATGACCCAGCTCCTGAGCCATGTCCTTCACCACCTCGTCGATACGGGGGTCGCCCTCATGCTTCTGGAACGACTCCAGCAGGTCGAGCTCTGAGTTCTCCTCAATCTCCACGTCGAGGTCATACAGTGCACGAATCGGGGCATTGCAGGCCAGGAAGTTGTTCGGGCGTGGACCGAAGCTGATGATTTTCAGGTTGCGCAGGCCAACGATGGCGCGGGCGATGGGCAGAAACTCGTGGATGAGCTCAGCACAATGGGCAGCGTCGCCCACGGGCTCCTCGGGAATGTAGGCACGTGTCTTGCGCAGCGACAGGGCATGGCTGGCGTTCAGCATACCGCAGTAGGCATCGCCACGGCCGTCTATCAGGTCGTTCTGAGTCTCCTCGGCAGCAGCGCAGAACATGGCAGGACCGTCGAAATACTTGGCCAGCATGGTCTCGGAAATCTCAGGACCGAAGTTGCCCAGATAGACGCACAGGGCGTTACATCCGGCCTTCTTCACATCCTCAAGAGCCTGACACATGTGAATCTCGCTCTCAACGATACAGATGGGACACTCGTAGATGCCGGCCTGGCCGAACTTCTCTACATAAGCCTTGACAAGAGCCTTGCGGCGGTTGACAGCCAAGGACTCTGGGAAACAGTCGCGGCTCACCGCAACGATTCCAATCTTAATTTCAGGTACGTTCTTCATATAAGAATTAACAATCTAAAAAAGTAATGTTTAGTTCTGATATTGCTGCAAAGGTACGAAAACAATTCGTAATAAAGAAAATATTCTGCCAAATTTAACGTATATGAAACAAAAAATGAAGAAAAAGACACATTTCAAATTTTGTCGTTTCGTAAACATTTCCTACCTTTGCAGCCATGAAACTCTTCACCATCCTCATGCTCCTGACCAGTTGGCTGCCCCTTTTCGGCCAGTCCGTCAGTAGAGTCACCTGTTATGACGAGGAGGATGGACTGCCCCATTGGCATGTCACTCAGCTGTTGCAGGACTCACTAGGTTTTATGTGGTTTGCCACGTGGAACGGACTGTGCCGCTATGACGGCTACGAGTTTAAGACTTTTAAGCCGCATCCCGGCGATGGCTGCAATATGGCTACCGACCGCTTCCGCGACATGGCACTGCGCCCTGACGGCCAGATAGTCTGTCAGGTAGACGATGACTACTATCTTTTTGACACTCGTACCTGTCGTTTTGCCGACATACCGCAAAAGGACGCCGGTCATGCTGACAACGACCTGAGGCGCTACCGCATGAGCAAGGCCGTCAAGTATAGCGATGGCAGCATGGGTTTTGCCTATACCGACCGACAGGGTAACTGCTGGTCGGCAACGCAGACCGGCGTTTGCAAGGAGACTGTTATGGAGCAGCGTGTCGAACGGTTGGACATTGAGCCCAAGGCTCAGGTGAAATGCCTCTTTTCCGACCAAAATAAGCGCTATTGGGTAGCCACGAAAGAAGATGGCGCCCTACGCGTCTATTCCCTGAAAGACAACAGATTGCTGGGCTATCTCGGACAGGACGGCCGTCTGCATCCGTCGTACACCCGCTTCGGCATTCCGGTTTACACGATATATCAGCAAACTGACGGCACGCTGTGGTTAGGTAGCAAGCCCGATGGCCTCTACCGACTACGCGAAATTGCCGTTAACCAATTTGAGATAGCCCATTTCACCGACATTCCCGGTAGTAGTAACGTCTATGGAATGGCCGAAGACTGCTATGGACGGCTATGGATAGCCTCGTTGGGGGGTGGCCTTTGCTATACCTGTAATCCGCAAGCCGACAAGCCACGCTTCCTGCAGCCTAAGGGCTATCCCAAGGCAGCCTTCCAACGTGCACGCTATCTGCATTTGTCTAAGGACGGAGCGTTGCTGATGGCAGCAACAACCGACGGTTTGGTGGTGGGCCGTCTGGAACATGATGCCGACCGTATGCTGTTCCGTTGTCACCAGCGAGAGTCCAACCGTGCCGAGAGCCTTAGCAGTAGTGCTGCGATGGACATCATTCAGGACAGTCGTGGCCGCTATTTCGTCAGTACTGAGAGTGGGGGCGTCAATCGCATAGAAGACGCTGACCCGTTGCGTGTCCGGCTGTCGTTCAGCCATTATAATGCCGACAACCATCTGTTGCCCTCAGACGTCGTCCTGTCGCAAGTGCCGATGGAGAATGGCAGCACGATGGTGGTGGGAAGTCACGTGGTAACCCTGATGGACAGCGTGGGCCGCCATCGGGTGCTCGATGCTCGCTATTTTAATGCCGACTATCGTTTCAGCGATGCACATCCGCTGCACTTGCCAGGTGACAAATGGCTGTTCGGACTTCAGGACGGGGCCTTTCTGACCTCTACTCAGCAGATGTACTGTACAACCTACCAGCCACAGGTACTGTTGACGGGTGTCTCCATACAGGGCGGTGCCGACCAATGGGCTGTAACCTTTGCCGACACGCTGGTGCTGGGGCCTGCTGAGCGCAGCATGACGGCCCACTTTGCCGCCATCGACTATAGTGCACCGGAACGCATCAGCTATGCCTTTCGTCTGCTGCCTAACAAACAGTGGAACTACATTGGCCATGACCGTTCTGCTACACTGCTTGACCTGAAGCCAGGCAGCTACCAGTTGCAGATTCGCTCCACGGATGCAGACGGCCAATGGCTTGACAATATCCGCAAGCTGAACATCATCGTCAAGCCTACCTTTTGGGAGTCTGCATGGGGACGCTTGCTAATGGTGTTGCTCATCGTTGGAACACTGGCTGTCATCATTTATACTTTATTATATATACGTCGCATCAAACGTAAGCAACGCGAAACATTAGAGGCCTATCTGGCGTTGTTGGAGGCGAAAGATGAAGGATTAGCGATGAGTGATATTCAGCCGAAAAAGAAAGTTGAGAGCGACGACCCCATGTTACAGAGGGTGATGAAGTTTGTTGAGGAAAATATTGCTAACAGCGATGCCGGTGTGGGCGACATGGCCATGGCTGCTGCCACCAGCCGCTCTGGATTACAGCGCAAACTGAAACAAACGATGGGTGTCACGCCACAAGACCTGTTACGGGAGGCCCGCATCAAGAGGGCTTGCCAGCTGCTTCGCCAGTCGGACAAGACGGTGGCCGAGGTGGCATACGCCTGTGGATTCACCGACCCGAAATACTTCAGTCGTTGCTTCAAACAAAGCACAGGACAGACACCTACTGACTACAAAAATGCACTTTGACGCGTTTTTCATCCCCCTTTGATGCATTTTTCACCCCATTTCATCGGAATTTTGCCATACCTTTGCAGCCAGAAATGTATCACTAATCAAAAACAACAAGCTGCAAAACATGAAAGCAAAGCTATTTTTCCTGATGACACTGGCTGTGATGCTATGTACAGCAACGACAGCCAAGAAGGTCCACACGCTGGGTGACTCTACGATGGCACCCTATGACGAATCGGCTACGGTGACCCGTGGCTGGGGTATGTATTTCGGCAACTTCCTCACTAACGGCTGGACGTCCGTCAACTATGCCAAGGGAGGCCGCGACTCACGCGGCGGCTACAACGAACTGTGGCAGACCGCCAAGAAGCAGGTGGAGGCCGGCGACTACGTCATCATCACTTTCGGACACAACGACGAGAAGAACCAGGGCATGGACGGTGTGGCCCTCTATAATTATTATAAAGGTATAGGTGACGACGCCAAGGCGGCTGCTGTAGACCAGCGCGGCACGGTGCCGTCGACTACCTATAAGGAATACTTAGGCAAGATGGTAGACGAGGTGAAAGCCCTTGGAGCCACTCCTATTATCTGCTCACCTGTATGCCGTAGCTATTTCTCCAGTGGCAAGATTACCCGCTCTGGGCGTCACGACCTGGGCGACAAGTTCTCGGTGCTTACCGATGAAGGTCCTAAGGAGAACCAGAAGGTGGCTGCCGACGACCATACCATGGACTATGCCTACCACTCACAGCAGCTGGCCAAGGAGAAGGAAGTGGCATTCATCGACCTGACCACTGCCACCAAGGAACTGTATGAGAGCTATGGCGATGCCAAGTGTCACGAATACTTGTTCGATGGCGAGGGTTCCACCCATTTCAATACGACTGGAGCATTGCTGGTGGCCCGCGAATGCGCCCGTCTGATGAAGGCGCAAGGCATCATGGCCGACGACATTACGCTGCCTGTCGACATCACGGTGGCTCCTGCCACGGGTGACTTCGGCGAAGCCTATAAAGGCCAGACCCTGCAGAAGGAGTTTACCCTGAACGGCTTTGGTCTGACTCCAGAGAATGGTTCCGTCAGCATCACGGCAACCGACGGTATTGAACTGTCGTTCGACAAGAAAGAGTGGACTTCTGCACTGACAGCCGACTATACGGCCTCTACGCTGGTTAAGACCTTCTATGCCCAGCTGAAGCTCACAGAGAACGGCGAAAAGACAGGCAGCATTACCATCCGTCAGGGTGACAAGACCATTGAGGTGCCCGTCACCGCCACTGCCGTCACTTTAGAAGGCGGCACAGAGGTGAAAGCCTACTGGCGCTTGGAGAAGGATGACAGTTACGAACTGACAGGTCCGGCCATTGTCGTACCAGAGTCATGGACGGGTATGTATGTGCAGCGTTATAGTAATCCCAATGCCAATACCGTATGGCCTGAGTGGACGGGCTATGAGGCTACGCGCAAGACCCAGCGCAACCTGCTGACGGGCGACGCCTGGCCCGCCGACGAAATCGATGACAACCCTGACCGCTATATCCAGTGGGGCATCAAGCCTGCCCAGGGCACAGAACTGAAGATTGACGAAATCAGCCTCTTCGTTTGTGGCTGTGGCGGCAACGGCATGTGCTCGCACATCTATTACTCGACGGACAATTTCGAGACCCGTACCACGATGTTCGAAATGAAGAAGATGCCTGCCAATAACATGCAGTATGTGAAGGCCACCCCCGTCATCACACTGAAGGAGGGTCAGGAACTGCTGGTTCGCGTCTACCCTTGGTACAACGGTGCAGCTACGGGCAAGACCATCTGTCTCTCTGACCTGACCATCCACGGCATGGCAGTAGACGCTACAGGTATCAGTCAGATAAGTGCTGAAGACAGCCATGCTACCACTTTTTTTACCATTGACGGCCGTCAGCATGCCCAGGCGCAGCGCGGACTGAACATCGTGCGTTCGACGGACGGCACCATTAGGAAAATTATCTATTAATAAACAAAATAACTACTACATTTATGCAAAACAAATCTTTCCTTACGAGACTGCTTGTTGCGCTTCTCGGCCTGCTGCCTCTGACGGCCAGTGCCCAGAATGCTACGCAACTGGCAAAGTGGACATTCGACACGGGCTATACCGTGGTCGACAATGTCTACACACCCAGCACCGATGCCTGGGCAGCAATTGGATGGAATGGTTTCGGCACACTGCCACGCATTCTGCCCAATG
>CAMOQW010000071.1 GCA_946623195.1 uncultured Prevotella sp. | reverse complement strand
CTGTATGTGGGCGGCATGAAGGAAGGCGACGTGGCCGGACTGGGCAACATCAACGTGCCCTGCTCCTGGATTGGCATCGAGCAAGGTCACTATGGCTTGCTCCTGCGCTGCTATGAGCAAGCCACCAACGACACCGTCACGCTGGGCATCGCGTCCTGCGACGCTCCTATTAAGAGGGTGTGGCTCCGCATGGTGGGCGACTTCGACCACGACAAGGCCCACTACGAGTACTCGCTCAACGGCGAGTACTATCGCCCGTTAGGGCGCGAGATGCCGCTGTCGTATCAGCTCATCACCTTTCAGGGCTCGCGCCATGCCTTGTTCTGTTTCAACCGTAAGGGCAAGCAGGGCGGTTATGCCGAGTTCGACAACTTCACCGTCCAGGAGCCCAAGGCCGATCGCAGCAAGAACATCCCCTACGGCAAGACGCTGGCTAATCCGTCGGCAGCCGACCGCTGGTTCCGCATCATCAATCTGGCTACAGGCAGACCCGCCATCGCCCTCGACCACGGACTCCTCTACGACAGCCATCCCTCTGACAACAGTGCCAAGACCCACTTCCGCATCATTGACAAGGGGCAGGGTAAGGTGATCCTCCAGTGTGAGGACGGTCGCTACATCTTCTGCTCAGGCTATGGCATCGCCGGCGACGTGCGCCTGACCAACGATGAGTTGAAGGCCGAGGTATTCCTCTGGCAGGACTACCTGAACCATGAATTCATGCTCATGTCAATGCGAACGCACAAATATATCGGCAAGAGCCCCACCACGGGTAGTCCCTACTCGATGGACTTCCCCGGTGCTGATCCGGCCCGACGCAATGGTGCCGTATTCAGATGGGAATAACAGTACACAGCTCATGAATCACATTTCCGACTTTGAAATCATGGCCCCCGTGGGCAGCCGCGACTCCTTAGCGGCTGCCCTGAAGGCGGGTGCCGGTAGCGTCTACTTTGGCGTGGAGCAGTTGAATATGCGCTCCCATTCTGCCAACCATTTCACTATCGACGACCTGCGCGACATTGCAACTCAGTGCCGTGAGGCGGGCGTGAAATCCTACCTGACCGTCAACACCATTATCTATGGCGAGGACATACCCCTGATGCACCAGATAGTGGATGCTGCCGTGGAGACAGGAATATCCGCCGTGATAGCTTCTGACATCGCGGTGATGAGCTACTGCCGACAGCAGGGCATGGAGGTACACCTCTCCACCCAGCTGAACATCTCCAACATCGAGGCACTGCGCTTCTATGCCCAGTTTGCCGATGTGGTGGTGCTGGCCCGTGAACTGAAAATGGAACAGGTGGCCGACATCTATCGCCAGATAGAGGAACAGCACATTACGGGACCTTCCGGCCAGCCGGTACGCATCGAGATGTTCTGCCACGGAGCACTCTGCATGGCCATCAGCGGCAAGTGCTACATGAGTCTCGACAATACGGGACGTTCGGCCAACCGAGGGGCCTGCATGCAGATTTGCCGCCGTTCCTATATCGTCACCGACCGCGAGACAGGTACAGAACTGGAGATTGACAATAAGTACATCATGTCGCCCAAGGACCTGAAGACCATCCGCTTCATCGACCGCATGATGGAGAGCGGTGTCAGGGTGTTCAAGATAGAAGGCCGTGCACGCGGACCTGAATATGTGCTCACCGTCGTACAATGCTATCGCGAGGCCATACAGAGTGTGCTGGACGGCACGTTCACAGAAGCGAAGAAGGACCGCTGGGACGAACGGCTGGCCACCGTCTTCAACCGTGGTTTCTGGGATGGCTACTACCAAGGGCAGCTGTTAGGGGAATGGAACTCCAACTACGGGTCGAACGCTACGGAGCGCAAACAGTATATCGGCAAAGGCGTAAAGTATTTCTCACGGTTGGGCGTGGCGGAGTTTACGGTAGAAGCCGACACCTTCCAGATAGGCGACCGACTGCTCATTACCGGACCAACCACTGGGGCACTCTATGTCACCGCCACAGAGATACACGATGACCACGGCCCCGTCGAAACTGCCCAACAGGGCACGAAGGTCTCTATCGCCGTACCGGAAAAGGTGCGCCCCAGCGACAAGCTCTTCAAACTGATTCACCAAGACGACTAAGGAAAGATGTTAGCAAGTCATTACTATCAAGGCAAGGTGGAAGCCGGCTGCGACGAGGCTGGACGGGGCTGTCTGGCAGGCAGCGTCTATGCAGCAGCCGTCATATTGCCTGAAGACTATCAGAACGATGACCTCAACGACTCCAAACAGCTGACCGACAAGCGCAGGAAGCTGTTGCGCGACATCATCCAGCGAGATGCCATAGCCTGGGCAGTGGGCATCGTAACACCAGAGGAGATTGACAAGATCAACATCCTTAACGCCTCAATCCTGGCCATGCACAGGGCACTTGACCAACTCGCCGTCAGGCCGGAGGCTGTCATCGTCGACGGCAATCGCTTCAAACCTTATCAGCAGCTGCCCTACACCACCATCGTCAAGGGCGACGGCAAATACCTGAGCATTGCTGCTGCCAGCATCCTGGCCAAGACCTATCGTGACGATTATATGGATGCCCTGGCCATGGAATATCCACACTACGACTGGCAGTCCAACAAGGGATATCCTACCCCCAAACACCGCGAGGCCATCCGCCGGTATGGCATCACGAAATATCATCGCCGAACATTCAATATGCTCGGCGACGGACAGTTAAGCTTCGACTTCTAAACATTCCGAGGGCTATCAGTTGACTGTGGCGCGCAACGAGCACAAGATGCGCTGCTTGAGCCGTTCTGCCTGCTCTGTGGTCAGCAGGTCGCAGTCGTCCAGATGCAGCAGGATGTCGTAGGCCTTCAGATAGGCAGAGCGCACTGGCGGTGCAGCAGAAAGATAGGATGCCCAATAAGACTCCGTGTCCGCACAGTAGTCCAACACGTAACGGATGAACTCGTCGTCACACAGGAACTGTTCTACTTTGGTATAAATTACTCTTTTCATGTGCTTCGTCACTTACCTTATAGACGAAACACACGGCTTAATGTCATCAGCAGCGGCAGGAAATTACATGGCGGCCTCGCGCAGTTTCAGCATACCACGGTGCATCAGGTTGCGAACGGAGTGATAGTTCATGTTCATAATACCGCATATCTCCTCGTATTTGCGCTCCTCTAAATAATATAAGGTGATGGCTTGACGCTGGCGACGGGTCAGGTTCTTCATCAGATGGGCTACCAGCGCATTACGCATCTGCTCGTGTTCCGAAAACAGATAGTCGCGCTCTACATCCTCGGTGGCACGGCGGTATTCGAACTCCTCCACCTGGTTCTCTGCCGTAAAGGTCTGACGACGGAATTCATCCAGCAAACGGTTCTTCAGTGAAATCAACAGATAGGAACTCAGGTTCTTGATGGTATTCTTATCATAGCGCTTGTTGTAAACTTTCACGAAGACATCGTGAATACAGTCTTTCAGCAACTCCTGATCCTGGGTAAGCCTGCTGCCATAGTTGAACAGGATATGCACATAAAGGTCATACAATTGCGAGAAAGCATGGTCGTCGCCTGCACAGAACCGAGTGATTAGCTGCTGGGATCGCTCCTTGAAGTTATTTGTCGCCATGATAAGTTTAGTAAATTGCAGTAGTAGTTTCGTTTTCTGCTGCAAAGATAAGAAAAAAGATGAAATCAAAGCAAAAAAAAAGAAAAAAAAAGAGGGAAACGACGCATTTTGAAGTCATTTCCCCCGTTTTGTACTATTTTCTTCTAACCCAGTAGGCTCCTTTCCCGCTGATGGCGAATGAGTTTTTCACCTCTTTCCACCTTGTCAGCGCTCCCGTCGTGGTATCAACCCGGTAGACCACGCACCGCTTTCCTTCCAGGTCAAGGTTCAGGATGGCATCGTCGTCCTTGTAGCACAGCCACCCGTCGTCACCCTTCAGCAGATAGGCTCCCTCCTGTCGTACCGGCAGCATGGTGGCTATACTCTTGAGGAATGCCTCATCCCTGATGGGAACAGCGGCACAGGAGCCGCCTGCCATCAGCGAGGCCCAGCCCAGTTCCGGATACTTCTGCGCTGCATAGACGACCGCCTTGTCAGGGTACTGCTGGCGGTATTCACTGACGGCGCGATAGACATCCTCAAAGCGTACACTACCCGTCCGTATCTTACGCATATACTGCCGCTGCGCCATATTGACTCCACCCTGCGGAGCATACTCGCCCTTGTTGTGGTAGAACCACTGTTCGATGTCGATGATGTCGACCACCTTCGAGCGCACCGGGTCACGCAGGATAGCATCCTGCACATCCTTGTTGACAGCCAGGTCTACGAGCACCTTCCCGTTCTCTTGTTCCCACTCGGCGATGACGTCGAGCCAGAACTGTACGAAGTGCAAGGGCCCCGTAAACTCTTCGCCGATAGAATGGATGACATTGGGTTGCCCCTTGAAGGCATCCAGCGACTGGCGGATGTACTGTCGGTGAAGCTGTCGCAAGGTGGGATTGGTGACGTCATAGAACAAGGTAGCCGTAAAGATGCGCTTGTCGCCGGTGAAGTTGACAGGCTCCAGGAATGGTGTCCCGTTCACGTTGTTGGCCGTACGCCACGGGCAGTCCACCCAGTGGGCGCCAGCCTCCAGGATGTTATGCTGGAAAAAGTGCTGATTCTTCAGCAGCATTCCCATCGGTGCCGTCTTCTTGGCAAATTGCTGCAGACGCCAGAAGTACCACTTGTTGAGCTGCGTCAGGTCGTATTTCGACATACCGTCCCACGCTAAGTCAGCAAAACCAACTTGCACACGACCAGTGCGCGCAAAGGGTTGTTCATAGAAAGGAGCCCAGGCATCACCGTCCTTGCGGCGTATGCGTTCATGGTCGTCGCGGCGGCGGTCGGTCCAGAGGCCGTAGTTCTGGCTGAACAGCAACACGTGGTTACGCTGCATCTCCGCTATCACGCTGTCGATACGGTCGGTGCCGCCAGTGCCCTCCTGACCGGGTACAAAGCGGGTCAGCGCCATCTTTGCCTTCGACATGGCTGCATCAGTGGTGCGTCCGTTCCACCAGGGAGTCTGGTGCTTGCCGCCAGTCAAGACGGTGGCGTCTTTGGTGAGCCAGCCATTGGTGATGGTGTAGGTAGGGGGAGTAGGGGGAGTAGGTTGTTTAGGGGAGGTAGGTTGTTTAGGGGAGGTAGGGGTGATTAGGGTGATTTCCAAGCGGGCTGAGTCAATCCATTGCTGGAGGGTGAGACGGGGTTTCAGCGCTTCTTCCGCCATGCGCATGGCTTCTTCTATCGTAGGCGATGAAGAAGCATTCGTATTGCGCTCCAGCACTCGACACTGGCCACTGACATCACGGCCCAGGCGCTGTTCCAGCTGCGACGCATAGAGGCTGTAGGGCTTCACGTGCTCGTTCATCTCTGTGTATTCGCCATTGCCCTGTATCTGTCCCCAGCAGCCCCGTGAGTAGTTACGGTTCAGGGAGTCGGGCGAGGAGCAGAACAGCCCAGATGCCGTCGACTGCCACATCGTGCTGTTGGCGGTACTCCATCCGGCCCCGAACTTCTCCAGCAGCCAGTTCTTGAAGACGATGTCGTTGCCGTCGATGTTGACGATGTCGAACAAGATGCCCGGAGCCCACGACGCGATGGCCCCGCTGGGTCCGAACGACTCATGGCTTTCGCACTGCACAAAGGCATTGGGTCCCGGGGCAGTGTGCCCTACGGCAAAGTCGTTGATGCCATGCTCCGAGTAGCAACGCTGGAAGAGCGTCTTCTCACCCATCGTCAAGAACGAGCGACGACGGAAGCCGCCAAACTCCGACACAGGCTGCAGAGACTTACAATCCTCAACGGTCAACTGCTGGGCCGACTTCTGTACAACCACTGCCGAGCCGGCGAAATGACGGAAATTCACCATCCTCACCCAGCAGTCTTCCGCATCAGCCACGTAGATGCCGTCCCAGCAGTGGTTCTCGTCCATAGGCAGGGCATGGTCGTAGTCGCTTTCCAGCGTCAGGTTCTCCACGCCACACTCGCTGACCAGTCCCCGGTGCTCATACACTATTGCCTTGGCCCCGCCCCAGCGCGCCTCGATGCTGCTCGTAACAGGGGCATCCAGGGTCAGCTGTGAACCCTGGGCAGCTACTAACCGACGATGCCAGCGTAGGTCAATGTCTCCAGGATGCCAAGCCCAATAACCCATGCGCTTGCCGCCGCCGAACGAGGCACAGTCCAGGGCTTGTATCCACTCCTGCGTAGAGGGTCGCCAGACGACGATTCTGCTATTCGCCGCCAGCTGCGGGGCGTTAGCCACTGTTATCGTCATGGCTCCCACTTTTGTATCTGCCACGTCCAGCGTGTCCTTGTACACCACGTCGTGCATACCTTCTATATACAACAGGGCCCCACGGTCGTAGCCGGTCTTGCGCAGGATGGTCTTTTCGCGGCCGGAACCTCGCAACACCACACCGCTGGTACGGATGCGGAGCGGTTCGCTCAGCACAAACGTTCCCTCACCCAACAGCACCGCTCCGCGCAGTCCCGTCAGCTTGTCGGGCTTTTGCCGGCTCACCAGGTCGATGGCCTGCTGAATGGCTGCGGCATCGTCCTGACCCGACGGCTGCACATAGGCTGTCACCTTGGCAGATGGTATGCCGGCTTCCGAGCGATGATAGCCACAATAGGAATAATCCATCGGCAGCTCTTGGGCTACCGATGGAAAAATGCATGATGCGATCAGAGCGACTATTAGCTGTCTTCTCATTGCTGCTTAGCCTTTTGTTCTTCTATTCTCTTCTGCCAATTCTCCCGTTCCTTCTTCAGGTCGTAACCACGCGCCGACAGCCAGTTGTTGGTACGTCCGCGATACTTGTCGAACCAGGCATGCTTGCCCTTGGAGTCGGCAGCATCCATCGCAAATTCACGGGCCTCCTTAAGCCAGATGAGCACCTGCAGTTTCTCCTCGTCGGTCAGCGAGGGTATCATCTCCAACTGCGCCTTGTAGTCGCGCTTCAGGCGTCCGAAAGTCATGCCGTCTTTCACGGCGTCTATCTGCTCCTCCGTCAGATACTGGGCCAGGGCAGAAGCCAGTTCAAAATGGTGCTTATACAACTCGGCATCGCGGGCATCCTGCTGGCTCTTGTCGTATTTCTCGTGAATCTGGTTCAGCAGAAAGTAGCGGTTAGCAATGATGTTACGCACGTTTTCTGCCTTCCGGGCATCGCCCAGGTTCAGACCGTCCACGATTTTCTGGGCACGGCCCTTGATGGTCTCCACATACTGGGCATCCAGTCCATCGCTGTTCAGTGCCACCTGCTGGGCGGCAGCCGTCAGTGCAAGCAGCGACAACAACGCTGCAAAGAATACTTTTCTCATAGTCGCATTACATCAGTTTACCCTTCGAAGCCAGCGTGTCGTAGTTGTTGTTCAGATTGCGCCAGTCGGTCTTGGTCTGCGGATTGATGCCGTTGATATACTTCTCGATATTGGTATATCCGTCACCATTGCAGTCGCCATTGGCATCCGAGGGGTCGTTGGGGTTCAGCCCGTACTGCTTCTCCCACTCGTCGGGCATACCGTCGCTGTCGCTGTCAACGTATGGCTCCCAAGCCTTGTACTCAGGATAGCCGCCCATCTGTCGAGGGTCGGTGATGACACCCTGCTTGTAGGAGTCGGAGGGCAGACGGCGATATTTGAAGAGTCCCTGTTCGTTCTTAGACTTCTCATGCAGGCCCCACATGTCGCCGTAGGGGTTCTGCTTCACGCCGGTCTTCTTCTCAATCTTGGCCAGCTCCTTCTCATAGTCTTTCACATAGTAAGCCTGCCCCGTGCGCACCTCGTCGCAGATGCGCTGGTCCACGATGTCGCGACAAGGCACGGTGGCACCGGCATTCTGCAGCACCCAGTCGAAGGCCTGCTCGGTACCCATAATCTTCAGGTAGGGCATCTCGAAGGGCTCATTCGAGCGCATCAGGGCTTTCTCCGTGGCATCCATCTCGCCATCCTTGTCGGCGGTCTGGATACCTCCGTTCCAGTTGTCGCGGGTAATCTCAGGATAGCCCTCCATGATGTTGCCAACGGCATAGACGCGGCCGAACTGCTTGAACGGGAAGAGTCCCTGCGAACGGCTCTCCGACTTGACGATGCGGTGGCCTACGGGTTCGTCCTTCGGAGTCAGCGGACCGGGCTTATAGTAGTTGTTGATGAAATTCGACATCGTGGTGAACTCGCCACCGTCGGCTGTGCGGTGCACCCAGTTGTAGACGATATTGTTGACGTAGTTGAACACCCCACCCCATCCTATCGAGGGATTACGGCCCGTATTGTCGGCCCAGAGGTTGCGCATAAACGTGGTGTTCTCGCCGCCGATGGTCGACCCGAAGGCATGGTTCCAGGTATCGAGAGCCTTGGCGGAGATGGAGTTCTGGATGGTCACGTTGACGGTCGGCTCCTTACGGTTGGGCTTGCCGTCGTGCATGTCGAACATGTGGCGATAGAACGAGATGTTCT
>CAMOQW010000070.1 GCA_946623195.1 uncultured Prevotella sp. | reverse complement strand
GAGAAATTCTTCGGCGGTGCCAACCACAAGCAGACGGCTGCCGAGAAGGAGCTGGGCGTGTCGAACGAGGAGCTGACATTCCGTCAGAAGCACGGCGACCACCGTCGTGAGCCCATCGTGGTGACCGACGTTCCCAAAGAGTTTACAGAAGAATTAAAGAAGGAGGAACAGGCATGAAGTTAGAATTCCTTTCATTAGATTTTGACAAGTTCGAGCAGGAGATGCTGAACTTGAGGGACAAGAAAGGTTTCGACTATCTTGTCACTATCGTCGGCGAAGACTTCGGTGCCGACGAAGGGCTGGGCTGTATCTATATCCTTGAGAATACGGAGAGCCACGAGCGCATCAGCGTGAAAATGCTGGCCCGGACGCAAGCCTGCGGTGACGGCATCGCCTCCAACGGTACCGGCGAGACCGACGGTCAGGTGATGGCCTACATCCCCACGGTGTCGAAGGTATGGCGCGTGGCTGACCTGCTGGAGCGCGAGGTGTACGATTTCTACGGCATCGTGTTCCTGGGACATCCCGATATGCGCCGCCTCTTCCTGCGCAGCGACTTCAAGGGCCACCCCTTCCGCAAGGACTGGAAGTTCAACGATGAATACTCGCTGGAGGACGATGTGGAACCCGACTACGGACTGGAGTATTTCCTGGACAAGGACGGCAACCTGCAGTCGAAGCAGAACAAGCTGTTCGGCTCTGACGACTACGTACTGAACATCGGTCCGCAGCATCCTGCCACCCACGGTGTGCTGCGCCTGCAGACCGTGCTCGACGGCGAGACCGTGAAGCGCATCTATCCCCACCTGGGATATATCCACCGAGCCATCGAGAAGATGTGGGAGAGCATGACCTATCCGCAGACGCTGGCACTGACCGACCGTCTGAACTACCTCGGGGCCATGCAGCACCGTCACGCGCTGGTGGGCGTCATCGAGGAAGGACTGGGCGTCGAGCTGACCGACCGCATCAAGTACATCCGTACCATCATGGACGAGTTGCAGCGTTTGGACAGCCACCTGCTCTACACTTCCTGCGTAGGTCAGGACTTAGGAGCGTTGACGGCAATGCTCTATGGCATGCGCGACCGTGAGCACGTGCTGAACTGTATGGAGGAAACCACCGGCGGCCGCCTGATACAGAACTATTACAGAATAGGTGGTCTGCAGGACGACATTGACCCCAACTTCGTCAAGAACGTCAAGGCGCTGGTGAAATATCTGCGCCCGACGATTCAGGAGTATATGGATGTGTTTGGCGACAATATTATCACCCACAACCGTCTGGAAAAGTGTGGCCCGATGTCGCTCGAAGATTGTATCTCATACGCCGTCACGGGACCTGCCGGACGTGCCTCGGGCTGGAAGAACGACGTGCGCAAGAACCATCCCTACGATATGTACGACAAGGTGGAGTGGGAACAGTGCACGCTCACCGGCTGCGACTCGATGGACCGCTATCTTGTACATATCAATGAAATGTACCAGAGTTTGAACATCATCGAACAGCTCATCGACAACATCCCCGAGGGCGACTTCTACGTCAAGCAGAAGCCTATCATCAAGGTGCCTGAGGGACAGTGGTACTATTCTGTCGAGGGCGTGGCCGGTGAATTTGGCGTCTATCTCGACTCACGTGGCGACAAGAGCCCCTACCGCATGAAGATGCGCCCGATGGGACTATCGCTGGTGGGTGCCTTCGACCCCATGCTGCGCGGTCAGAAAATTGCCGACCTCATCGCTACCTGTGCCGCCATCGATATTGTGATTCCCGATATCGACAGATGATTACCGTAATTCGAAAATAAGTTAATCGGAAAGAAAGATGTTTGATTTTAGTATAGTAACACAATGGTTCGACCAGTTGTTGCGGATGACGCTAGGCTGTCCCGACTGGTTGGCGGTATTGATTGAGTGCGTGCTGGTCGGTGCGGCCATCCTGGTGGGATATGCACTGATTGCCATCGTACTGATTTTCATGGAACGTAAGGTCTGCGCCTACTTCCAGTGTCGTCTGGGCCCGATGCGCGTAGGCTACTGGGGCCTGCTGCAGGTGTTTGCCGACGTGCTGAAGATGCTCATCAAGGAAATATTCTTCGTCGACAAGGCCGACAAGCTGCTCTATGCCGTCGCTCCGCTCTTGGTAATCATAGGTTCGGTGGGGGCTTTCTCCTTCCTGCCCTGGAACAATGGGGCTACGGTGTTAGACTTCAATGTGGGTGTGTTCCTGCTGACGGCCATCTCGTCGATTGGCGTAGTGGGCATATTCCTCGCCGGCTGGGCGTCGAACAACAAGTATTCTCTGGTCAGCGCTATGCGTGGCGCGGTGCAGATGATTTCCTACGAGATGTCGCTGTGCCTCTGCCTGATTACCGCCGTTATCCTGACGGGGACCATGCAGATGTCGGGCATCGTGGAGGCTCAGACGGGCCCCTTCAAGTGGCTCATCTGTCAAGGGCACATCCCGGCCCTGATAGCTTTCTTCGTGTTCCTCATTGCCGGTAATGCCGAGGCCAATCGTGGCCCGTTCGATATGGCAGAGGCCGAGAGTGAGCTGACGGCCGGTCATCATACCGAATATTCGGGAATGGGCTTCGGATTCTTCTACTTGGCCGAGTTCCTCAACCTGTTTATCATCGCCGGTATCGCCGCCACCGTATTCCTGGGTGGATGGGCACCGCTGAACATCGGTATCGAGGCTTTCGACAAGGTCATGAATTACATTCCCGGCATCGTATGGTTCATGGGTAAGGCCTTTGCACTGGTATGGCTGCTGATGTGGATCAAGTGGACTTTCCCGCGTCTGCGTATCGACCAGATTCTGAAGTTAGAGTGGAAGTACCTCATGCCGCTGGCACTCATCAACCTGGTGCTGATGACCGTCGTGGTGGCTCTGGGCTTATATATTAAATAAGGTATAGCAATGGAAGATAATAAAACATATTTCGGAGAAATCGGGCACGGCCTGAAGACTTTGGCTACGGGTATGAAGACCACCTGGAAGGAATACTTCAAGGACTTCTTCACCAACAAGTCGACGGAGCAGTACCCCGAGAACCGCAAGACCACACTGCATGTGGCCAAGCGTCACCGCGGCCGACTGGTATTCAAGCGCAACGATGACGGCAGCTACAAGTGTACGGCCTGCACACTATGCGAGAAGTCCTGCCCCAACGGTACTATCAAGATTCTGAGCCACATGGCTGAAGACCCTGAGACAGGCAAGAAGAAGAAGGTGCTCGACGATTATCAGTACGACCTGGGCGACTGCATGTTCTGCCAGTTGTGTACCAACGCTTGCAACTTCGACGCTATCGAGTTTACGAACGATTTTGAGAATGCGGTGTTCGACCGCAGCAAGCTGGTGCTCCACCTTGACAAGGAGGTGTACAGCGGCGGTTCGCTGCCCAACCTGATTGACGGTGGTGCCCCGCAGGAAATCGGTAAGTTTAATACTAAAACGAAGTAAGGACTATATGGCTAATTTAGTAATGTTTTGCATCCTCGCCGTCGTCATCCTGGGCGCTGCCATCGTGTGTGTGACGACTACGCGAATCATGCGAGCCGCAACATTCATGTTGTTCGTGCTCTTTGGTGTGGCAGGTCTTTACTTCCTGCTCGACTACACGTATCTGGGGGCTGCCCAGATTTCGGTCTATGCCGGTGGTGTGACGATGATCTACGTCTTCGCCATCCAGCTGGTCAACAAGCGCACCCTGCAGGGACTGACAGAGCGTATGAAGGTGAGCCGTGCCGTCTGGGGCGGACTGCTGACCATCGTCGGCTGTGCTACCGTCATCCTGGTGCTGCTGAAGAATAAGTTCATGTATAATTTTGGTGTCAAGCCCGATGTCGAGGTGCCGATGAAGTCTATCGGTCAGGCACTGGTGGGCTCTGGACGCTACGAGTATGTGCTCGCCTTCGAGTTCATCTCGCTGTTCCTGCTGGCCTGCATCATCGGTGGTTTGGTAGTAGCAAGAAAGGAGGAGAAGTAGAGTTATGGTACCTGTACAATGTTATTTTGTGCTTAGCGCACTGTTGTTCTTCATTGGTGTCTTCGGCTTCATCACACGCCGCAACCTGATTGCTATGCTCATCTCGGTGGAGCTGATACTGAATGCCGTTGACATCAATTTCGCCGCCTTCAACCGCTTGTTGTTCCCCGACTCGATGGAGGGTATGTTCATGACGCTCTTCTCCATCGGTGTGTCGGCTGCCGAGTCGGCGGTGGCTATCGCTATCATCATCAATGTCTACCGCAACTTCAAGAGCGATAGCGTTGACAGTATTAAGAATATGAAATGGTAAATGGTTATGGAAATATATAGTTATTCATTTCTGATACTTCTGCTGCCCGCGCTGTCGTTCGTGATTCTGGCGCTGGCGGGCATGAAGATGTCGCATAAGACGGCGGGTCTTATCGGCACTACGTCGCTGGGACTGGTGACGGTGCTCAGCTACCTGACGGCATTCAGCTATTTCTCGGCTGACCGAATGGCCGACGGCACATTTGCCACCGTCGTGCCCTTTAATTTCACCTGGCTGCCGCTGGGACGTCTGCATTTCGATATGGGTGTCCTGCTCGACCCCATCTCGGTCATGATGCTCATCGTCATCTCTACCGTCAGCCTGATGGTGCACATCTACTCGTTTGGCTACATGCACGGCGAGAAGGGATTCCAGCGCTACTACGCGTTCCTGAGTCTCTTCACGATGTCGATGCTGGGACTGGTGGTGGCTACCAACATTTTCCAGATGTACATGTTCTGGGAGCTGGTGGGTGTGTCATCTTATCTGCTCATTGGATTCTACTATCCGCTGAAGCCAGCCATTGCGGCCTCTAAGAAGGCTTTCATCGTGACGCGCTTTGCCGATATGTTCTTCCTCATTGGTATCCTGTTGTTCGGATTCTATGCCGGAACGTTCTCGTTCGACTTCACCGTCGAAGGTTCTGTACGCGAGTATGCCGGAGCAGCGTTCATCCTGCCTACGGCACTGGTGCTGATGTTCATTGGCGGTGCCGGTAAGTCGGCTATGTTCCCGCTGCACATCTGGCTGCCCGATGCTATGGAGGGCCCGACGCCCGTCAGTGCTCTGATTCATGCTGCAACGATGGTGGTGGCCGGTGTGTTCCAGATAGCCCGTATGTTCCCCTTGTGGATTAACTACGCTCCACAGTCGCTGAGCATTGTGGTATGGGTGGGTGTCTTCACGGCGTTTTATGCTGCTGCTGTGGCTTGTGCTCAGAGCGACATCAAGCGCGTGCTGGCCTTCTCAACCATTTCGCAGATTGCCTTCATGATGGTGGCGCTGGGTGTTTGTCTGCCGGGGCACGGGGAGGCTGTGCTCGACAATCATGCCCAGCTGGGTTACATGGCTTCCATGTTCCATCTGTTCACCCACGCTATGTTCAAGGCTTGTCTGTTCCTCGGTGCCGGTTGCATCATTCATGCTGTACACTCCAACGAGATGTCGATGATGGGCGGGCTGCGCAAGTATATGCCTATCACGCACGTAACGTTCCTCATCTCCTGTCTGGCCATTGCGGGCATTCCGCCGTTCTCGGGATTCTTCTCGAAGGACGAGATCCTGACGGCCTGCATGCAGTACAGCCCCGTCTGCGGATGGATTATGACTGGTGTGGCCGCTATGACAGCGTTCTATATGTTCCGTCTGTACTATGGCATCTTCTGGGGAACTGAAAACAAGGAGGCTCACGAGCATCATACGCCCCACGAGGCTCCTCTGTCAATGACTTTCCCGCTGATGTTCCTTTCGGTGGTTACCTGTCTGTGTGGATTCCTGCCTTTCGGTCACTTCGTGTCGGCCAGCGGTCAGGCTTACGACATCCATTTGGACTGGACGGTAGCAGGCACATCTATTGTGATTGCGGTCTGCTCTATCTGTCTGGCAACTTACATCTACAAAGGTGAGAGTCAGCCTATTGCCGACCGTCTGTACAAGACGTTCCCCAAGCTGCACCGTGCGGCCTACAAGCGTTTCTATCAGGACGAAATCTGGCAGTATGTCACCCATCGCATCATCTTCCGCTGTGTTTCTACTCCTGTTGCCTGGTTCGACCGCCATGTGGTGGACGGCACTTTCAACTTCCTGGCTTGGGGTGCCAACGAGGCCGGCGAGTCGTTGCGTCCCTGGCAGAGCGGTGATGTCCGGCAGTATGCTGTGTGGTTCCTCACCGGAACGGTGGCATTAACGCTTGTCTTGCTCGCGATATAATATCGGATTATCGAAACTTCGACATTTCGGAACTTCGAAACCTCGAAACCTCGAAACTTCGAAACATCGATATAATGTAATAACGAAATAACGAAACAATGAGTATATTAACATTATTCGTAGTAATTCCCGCCCTGATGCTCTTGGGCCTTTGGCTAGCTAAGAGCCTGAATCAGGTGCGTGGTGTGATGGTGGCCGGAGCGTCGTGTCTGCTGGCCCTGTCAATATGGCTTACCATCTACTTTATTCAGCAGCGCGCAGCAGGCAATACCGACGTGATGCTGCTGACGGCGAGCACGCCCTGGTTCAAGCCTTTGAATATTGCCTATTCGGTGGGTGTCGACGGCATCTCGGTGGTCATGCTGCTGCTGTCGAGCATCATCGTTTTCACGGGTACCTTTGCCTCCTGGCAGCTGAAGCCTCTCACCAAGGAGTATTTCCTCTGGTTCACCCTGCTGTCAACGGGCGTCTATGGCTTCTTCATCTGCACCGACATGTTCACTATGTTCATGTTCTACGAGGTGGCTCTGATTCCCATGTACCTGTTGATTGGTGTGTGGGGCTCAGGCAACAAGGAGTATGCTGCTATGAAGCTGACACTGATGCTGATGGGAGGATCGGCGCTGCTGATTCTCGGCATCTTGGGCATCTACTATTTCAGCGGCGCCACGACGATGAATGTCAACGAGATTGCTGCCCTGCACAATATCCCCGTGGAGACTCAGAAAGTGTTCTTCCCATTCATCTTCATCGGATTTGGCGTCTTGGGTGCCCTGTTCCCCTTCCACACGTGGTCGCCCGACGGTCATGCTTCAGCCCCTACGGCTGTGTCGATGTTGCACGCCGGCGTGCTGATGAAGCTGGGAGGCTACGGCTGCTTCCGCGTGGCGATGTATCTGTTGCCGGATGCTGCCTATGAACTGGCCTGGATTTTCCTGATACTGACGACTATCTCGGTGGTCTACGGTGCCTTCTCGGCCTGCGTACAGACCGACCTGAAGTACATCAATGCCTACTCGTCGGTGTCGCACTGCGGTTTGGTGCTCTTTGCCCTGCTGATGATGACCAAGACTTCGTGCACGGGTGCCATCCTGCAGATGCTGTCGCACGGTCTGATGACGGCCCTCTTCTTTGCCCTGATTGGTATGATTTACGGTCGTACTCATACGCGTGACATCCGCTATCTGGATGGTCTGATGAAGATTATGCCCTTCCTCGCCGTCGGTTATGTGATTGCCGGTTTGGCCAATCTCGGTCTGCCGGGCTTCTCGGGTTTCATTGCCGAGATGACCATCTTCGTGGGTTCGTTTGAGAATGCCGATACGTTCCACCGTGTGGCCACCATCATTGCTTGTACTTCTATCGTCGTGACGGCTGTCTACATCCTGCGTGTGGTGGGCAAGATTCTGTATGGCGAGGTGAAGAACCCGCACTATCTGGAACTCACCGATGCTACCTGGGACGAGCGCGTCGCCGTCATCTGCCTCATTGCCTGTGTGGCAGGACTCGGACTGTTCCCCCTGTGGGCCAGCAACGTCATCTCGGATGCTGTAGGACCGATTCTCGCAAACATTATATAATATAATAGGAGAAAGATATTATGGGATATAGTCAATTCTTAAATATGATTCCCGAGGCCTTACTGGTTCTCGCACTGATTCTGGTGTTCTTTGCCGACTTCTGTCTGATGAAGAGCGAACGCAAGAACGACCTGCTCAGCAAGTTGACTGTCATGTTGCTTGTCTGTAACATGGTAATGATGACCACCGTGGCTCCCGCAGAGGCTTTCGGCGGCATGTATGTAGCCAGCAAGGCTGCCAACGTGATGAAGATCATCCTCACCCTGGGTACCCTCATCGTCGTCATTATGGCGCAGCCGTGGATAGAGAACGAGGCCAAGAAGTATGCCGGCGAGTTCTATATGCTGGTACTCTCTACCTTGCTGGGTATGTTTATCATGACTTCCAGCGGCAACTTCCTGCTGTTCTTCCTCGGACTGGAGACCGCCTCTGTGCCTATGGCCTGTCTGGTGGCTTTCGATAAATGGAAGAAGAATTCTGCTGAAGGCGCCGCCAAGTATATTCTGATGGCTACGTTCTCAAGTGGTGTCATGCTCTATGGCCTGTCGTTCATATATGGTGCTACGGGTACGCTCTACTTCGACGACTTGATGCAGCGCATCTCTTTCTACAGCAATTTCAAGTCTCAAGTGCCCATGATGCTGATGGGCCTGGCCTTCTTCTTCAGCGGACTGGGCTTCAAGCTGTCGCTGGTGCCCTTCCACTTCTGGA
>CAMOQW010000069.1 GCA_946623195.1 uncultured Prevotella sp. | reverse complement strand
GAGTGAGCCGTAACCTCACTACGAGTGAGCCGTAACCTCGTTTTTCTTTACAATCTGTTGTCTCCACTTGTAGTAGCCGGCTATGGCTATGATGACGTAGAGCGCATAGAGCGATGCCTTGAAGGGGATGTCCTTGTAGAAATAGAGCACACTGGTCACCACGTCAACAGCTATCCAGACGAACCATTGCTCCAGGTACTTGTGGGCCAGGGCCCAGATGCCGACGATGCTGAGGGCGGTGGTGAACGAGTCGGCCAGAGGAACGTTCGAGTTGGTAAACGTGACCAGCAGCCAGTAGATGACCGCCCATACGGCAGCGGTTAGCAATGTCCACGGCAGAAGGAGACGGTGTGGGAAGTGGCGGACGGGCAGTGACTCAGTAGAAACATTGCCGCCACGTATCCACCGCCAGTAGCCATAAACGGTCATTACCAGATAGTAGAACTCCATGCCGCAGTCGGCATAGAGTCCTTTCTGGTAGTAGAGTATGATGCCCAGGACCTGCATGACAAAGCCGACGGCCCACATCCATACGCTGGCCTTATACTCCAGCAGGATGTATGCCAGTCCGAGGGCAGTGGTCACGATGTCGAGCCAGTGGGCGATTAGGAATTCTGAGGTCATCGTTCTGCGTTCATAGTTCGTATGGCGAGGGTTTACTTAAAAGCGCAGCGTCAGGTTGCCCATCATAGTGAAGCCTGCCATGGGGATGAAGCCTATCTGATAGTAACGGTGGTCGGGCGTAAAGCCGTCTTTCTCGTCGAGGGCTGAGTAGACCCATCCGCTGGCGGCATAGCGCTTGTTGAACAGGTTGTTGAAGTTCAGGCCGACGATGGCTTCCTTCAGCACCCTCTTGGGCTTCCACGTGTAGCTCAGATTGACGTTCGACACGCTGAATCCAGGCAGCGAACGGTCCTTGCACTCCGTGTTGTCCAGATACTGGCGGCTGACATAGTTGGTATGCCATACGGCTTGGAGGCCCTTCCAGTGAAAGTTGATGAAGCCATTGAACAGCACCGATGGCGAGAAGGCCAGTGTAGAGTTGTCGTAGTGGAGGGTACGCATGCCGTCGCCATTGCCGTCGATGTGCCATTTCTCCATAGCCTCAGCATTGGCGGCAGGGTCTTTGGCGTACTTGTCGCGCCAGTCTTCAACCGTCTCGTCGAAGTCCTTGATGCGGTTCTTGCTGATGGCGGCATTGGCCTCGATGGTGAGCCACGGGGTGGGGTCTACGCCAGCCTGCAGCTCAATACCCATGCGGTAGGAGTCCTTGATGTTGGTAGTCAGGTTCTCGCCGATGTCCGACAAGGCTCCCGTCTGCACAAACTGGTCTTTGTAGTCCATATAATAAAGGTTCACGCCTGCGCGGAAGAAGTTGTTATTGAATGTGTAGCCCAGCTCGTAGTCCATCAGTTGCTCGGCCTTGGGGGCTGGGTAGGAGCCGTTGTCGGTGAAATTGTTGCGCTCCGGCTCACGGTGGCTCAAGGCCACAGAACCATAGACGCGATGGCCATCCTGCTGCCATGAGAATCCGGCCTTGGGGTTAAAGAAATCGTACTTCTTGTTGATATCGAGGAAATGCTTCTGCGGCACTCCGTTGTCGTCGGTATAGTACTTGTCGTTGTAGCCGTCGCTCTTGAAGCCCACGTGGCGATACTGCATGTCGGCAAACACATCCCAGTGCTCGTCGATATGGTAGGCTGCCTTCGCGAACACGTTGCCGTCCAGCTTATGGGCTGGCGAACGGTAGTAGGTGTACCTGCCGTCGGCCAACAGCTGGCGGCTTAGTTCCTGGTTGCTGATGTAGGTCAGGTAGCCGAAGTGGTAGCCGTCGTAGTTCTGGAGTGAGAGTCCTCCGACGATGTCCCAGCTTTCATCCTTGTAGTTCAGGTTCCACATTCCGCCGTAGGTATGCTGTTCCAGACCTTTCTTGCGCACGAAGTCCGACCTTTTTATCTGATTGTATTCCTGGGGATCCAGTCCGTATTTCACCAACTTGTTGTCGTAGCGGAACTCCTCGTAGTATCCGTAGCCGTAAGTGTAGTGCAGCGAGGCCGACGTAGACCAGTGGTCGTTGATGTTCCATGCTGCCGACAGGATGTTGTGGTTCTGCCAGAAATTATCCGTTGTCTTGTCCCAATAGGAACCGTCGGCCATCTTGTAGCGCTCCGTATAGTACTGCCCGTCTTTCTGCACCATGTAGCCGTCGTCGTCGGTGACAAAGCGCTCATACAGCGAATTGAACCTGCCGAAACCGGCATCATACATGTCCTGATAGGTCTTGATGCCCGTATTGCCTAAATACATGCCGTCCATCAGCGAGTTGTTGTTGTCGCCGGCTGTCACGCCATTCCAGGCCTGCCCTGTGCGCTCGAAGTTGCCGATGTTTTTGTATCTGACGACTAAATCGTCAGATACAAGCCATGTGAGTCCACCATAGTAGCTGCCACTACGCCCGCTGGTTCCATGAATGAAACCGTCGGTCTTGGTCATGTGGTAGGCCCCGTCCAGAATCCAGTGGTTCCACAGAAGCCCGCAGGAGAACTTACCGCCAAGGTTGAAGGTATTGTATGAACCATAGGAAGCGGAAATCTCCAGCGAGGGCATCTGGGAAGGTGTGGCCGACGAGAGGGCTACCGTACCGCCAAAGGCACCGTCGCCATTGGTTGAAGTGCCTACGCCGCGCTGTATCTGCACCGACCCTAACAGAGAGCCGTAACTGTTCATGTTGGCCCAGAAGACGCACTGGTCTTCCGGCGAGTTGAGGGGTACGCCGTCCAGCGTCACGTTGATGCGTGAGTCGGCGGCACCACGGATGCGCATATAGGTCGTTCCAGTGCCCAGTCCGTTCTCACTCCAGGCCATCACGCCTGGTGTCTGCGAGAAGAGGAAAGGCAACTCTCGGCCTGTCTTGGAAAACTCATTCAGTTCAGCCTTCTTGATGTTGTTGATGGCAAAGGGGGCATTCCGCTGGGCACGTACGCCCTTTACCACTACTTCTTGCAACTCTTCCACCCGTGTGGAGTCGAACGATGTCTCATTCTGGGCCTCTATGCAGATAGTGAGTCCCGTCAGGAGCATGGTTAGAAACAATTTTCTCATTTTCTTTTCCTTATTACATTTGTTAATAAATAAGGGGGCAGTTTATACTCTATTCATCCCTACGCCGGTATAGTCCGGATCAGGTTGGAGGGTATCATCTCAGCCGCCAAAACGACGGCACCCCTTGAATTGCGCTGCAAAGGTACAAAGAAAAAGTGAAGAACCAAAAGATTCTTCACTTTTTCTTTATCGTTTATTCTTCTCCACCGCCGCCGTAGCCGCCCTGACCACCGCCGTCCTCGCTGCCACCTTGCATCTCTTCACGGTTGCCGCGTTTGCGGTCGTTGTTCATATTGCCGAAGTTCCACGTCACCTGAAAGTTGAAGTTAGGGTCGCGCCAGTTCTTCTGATGGCGCCAGAAGGTGTCACTCTCAGTATAGTTCTCCCAATGTCGGGTTCCGAAGACGTCGCGCATGTTGAAGGCTACTGCCAGTCGCTTGTTGAAGAACGTCTTGCGCAGGCCCAGGTCGAGCGAGGCATTGGGTTTGCGGTATCCCTGGGTGATGACGCCGCGCGAACGGTAGTTGCCGGTGGCCTGGACGGAGAGGTCGTAAGGCAGGATGACGGAAGCCAGCAGGCGGGCATCCCACGAGAAGCTCTCGTCGCCGTCGCCCGTCACGTGCTGGCCTTCGATGAGGTAGTCGAAGCCGTCCAGCTTGTTGTAATAGCCATTGAGTGTAGTGGTGAGGTCCAGGATACGCCACAGCTTGTTCTTGCCGATAATCTCCACGCCTAAGCTCTGGCGCTTGGTCAGGTTCATGTTGGTCATATACATCAGTCCGTCTTGCTGGTTCTGGTAGCGCACGCGCTGCATGACGTCCGTCGTGGGACGGTAGTAGGTCGATATGGAGAGTGTGTGGTTTTCCCAGGTCTTTAGGAAATTCAGCGAGATGCTGTGCGTATATTCCGGAGTCAGCTCGGGGTTGCCGAATTCCACCATCGAGGCATCGCGGGTGTTCTTGAACGAGTTGAGCTGTCCGCCCCAAGGACGGCGTAGGCGGCGCGTATAGTTCAGCTGCAGTTGTGCAGTCTCCGTCAGGTTGTAGTTCAGGAACAGAGAGGGGAACAGTTGGAAGAAGTCTTTCTTAAAGGGGGCCTCTTTCTGTGCTAGGCCGTGTTCTTGTGCGTAGTCGTAGCTCTCGGTGTTCACCTTCCAATATTCGCCACGCATACCGGCCATCACGCCCAAGGGCCCCAGTTTGGTGTTCAGCGTCAGGTAGAAGGCATGGGTGTCCATCGAGTAGATAAAGCGGTTGTAGTATTTCTCATCTTCCACGCGGTTGTTACCTGCCCAGTTGTCGGCGGTCCATGACTCCTGCGGGGTGTTCTCGTGCGAGAAGCGACCATTGTAGCCGGCCTCCAGTTTGAAGTTTTCCGTAATCTGGTTCTCGTAGTCGAGCTTGGTTTCCCATGAGCGGTTGCGCACGTGCATGGGGCGGTATTGCCAGCTGGTCTGTGTTGGCAGGAGCATGGCATCGATGATTTCGAGGTGGATGAGGGAGTCTTGGTAGGTATTGTCGTTATCACCCATCCAGCGGTTGTACTCGGCATGGGCGGTCAGTTTATGCTTGTCGGAGAAGCGGTGCTCGTAGCCCATTTCGGCATGATACATCTGGTGGTCGCCATCGCCCTTGGTCAGTCGGAACATCTGGTAGGTGTCTGCCGAAGCCCCGATACTGCCGTAGTGATAGGGCGTGGTGTTCTCATCCTTATGGTTGCCTTGCAGAGTCATGCCGCCCAACGAGATGTCGTCGTCCTTCGTAGGATGCCACGTCATGCCCAAGCGGGCGAAGAGTCCGCCACCGCGATTCTTACTGTCGCTCGTATAGTTCTGATACTGGTTGGTCTGCTTGTAGTTCTGCTGACTCTCACTGCCGCCGCTGCCCTTACGGCGACGGTAGCCCACATTGGCGTAAGCTTCTAACAGACCACTGGAGTAGTTGATGTTGGCACCTGTATTCCAGCCGCCGCGCTTGTTTACGCCGCCCTGTATCGAACCGTAATAGCCTGCCTTACGGTCGCGCTTCAGCACGATGTTGATGATACCAGCCGAACCTTCCGGCGAATACTTGGCCGAGGGGTTGTCGATGACCTCAATCTTCTCGATGCTCTCAGCAGGTATCTGCTGAAGTATCTCGTAGCGATTGTCAGTAGTCAGTCCTGAGGCCTTACCATTGATCCATACCTCCACACTGGAATTGCCACGCAAGGAGATTTCGCCATCGGTGGTGACCTCTATGCTAGGAATGTTTTCCAACAGGTCGGTCACGGAACCGCCTGCGGCTGCCAGCACCTGATCAACGGTAAATGTCTTGCGGTCAACCTCCAGCTTCATCTGCGAACGCTGGCCGGTTACGCTGACTTCCTTCAGCGTGGTGGCATCCTCGCTCAAGTAGAGGGCATTGAAATGCTCACGACGGTGTTGCGGCGTGAGGGTAAATTTGCGGATGAGCGTCTTGTAGCCGACAAACGACACCTGCAACTGGTAGCTGCCGTCGGGTAGCGAACCTATGTTGAACTGGCCATTGGCGTCTGTAATGGCACCACGCACCATTTGGCCTGCCGTCGTCAGTACGGCAATGTTAACAAACTGCATGGTTTCGTCGGTCTGTTTGTCAAGCACTTTCCCACGTACGAAGCCCTGAGCCATAGCACAAGCAGCGCACGCAAGTAATAATAAGGTGTGAAATAGCTTTTTCATAACTTACAATAAGACGCAAGCAGTACGAAAAAGTTTAAAGGGCCATAAGAAAAAAACACCCATGAACACCGGCGGACTGCTTGTGTGTACCATGATATACGAGGGTAACCGCCAGGACGTGACCACCGTCAAGGAGGTTGTCGGGACACTGGCCGCTGGGACATCGGGTTAAGTTCCGCTTGTTTCACTTTGCTCCACTTACAGAGGTAAGAGGCATCTGACGTGGAACAGGCAGAAGCGGCAGGCTGTCGGAGCTGTCTGCTTTCTGACAGGTGGTCTGTTTACAGCATGGAGCTTCTGGTGGAAGGCTGTGCCAGGAGTGCAGATGGACACTCCGATGATGGAGTGGTCGTGGGAGTTCTGCACGCCTAACGTACTGCTGGCCACCTTTGGTGCCTTCCTGCTGTTCACCAGCATCGAGAAGGCTCCCCGATGGATCAACAGCCTGGCCAAGCTCACTTTCGGCATGTACCTGATGCACATCTTCTTCCTTGTGTTTATAGCAGAATGGCTTATCGGCGGCGATGTTGCCCAGCCGCTGTTGCCAGTATGGCTTGCGATTCCCGCTATCGGACTGCTCACATTCCTGTGCTGTGCAGTCACCACGAAGCTCCTCTCGCTGATTCCGGGCAGCAAATACATGGTTGGGTAACGATTAAGAGGTTGAAAAAAAGTGCTGACTACGGAATATCCATTACACTCCATAGTCAGCATTTTTATAGACAAAAATCAGTAGCCTTAACGCTCCTCCAGAACTGTCTCTTCAGAGAAGTCGAGGACGTTCTTCTTATTGGCCTGCATACGCTCGTAGTCTTCCTTGGAGCCGACGATAATCTTCTCGAACTCACGCTGACCGGTACCGGCGGGAATGAGATGACCGGCAATGACGTTCTCCTTCATACCCTCCAGATGGTCTTCCTTACCACGGATGGCGGCCTCGTTGAGCACCTTGGTGGTTTCCTGGAACGATGCAGCAGACATGAACGACTTGGTCTGCAGGGCTGCACGGGTGATACCCTGCAGAATCTGCGTCGAAGTAGCAGGCACGGCGTCGCGCACCTGCACCAGCTTCATGTCGCGGCGCTTCAGCATAGAGTTCTCGTCGCGCAACTTGCGGGCAGTTACTATCTGGCCCTTCTGCATGTTCTCTGACTCACCGGCGTCGATGACCACCTTCTTACCCCAGATGCGGTCGTTCTCTTCAGCGAAGTCAAGTTTATCGACAATCTCCTGTTCGAGGAATGACGTGTCACCCGGGTCGTTGATCTGCACCTTACGCATCATCTGGCGGACGATAATCTCGAAGTGCTTGTCGTTGATTTTCACGCCCTGCAGACGATACACATCCTGCACCTCGTTGACGATATACTCCTGAACAGCCGTGGGGCCCTTGATGGCCAGAATGTCGGCAGGTGTAATGATACCGTCGGACAGCGGTGTACCAGCACGTACGGCATCATGCTCCTGTACCAGAATCTGCTTAGACAGCGATACCAGATACTTGCGCTGCTCGCCAGTCTTTGAGGTGACGATGATTTCACGGTTACCACGCTTCACCTTACCCATCGTAATCTCACCATCAATTTCGGAAACGATAGCGGGGTTCGACGGGTTACGGGCCTCGAAGAGCTCAGTGACACGCGGCAGACCACCGGTGATATCACCACCCTTGGCAGCTGCACGAGGTATCTTGACCAGCGTTTCACCAGTCTTGACGGTCTGGCCGTCTTCCACGACCACGTGACCACCAACGGGGAAGTTATAGGTACCGATGATGTCGCCATTGGTACTAATGATGTCGCAGGTGGGAACCTTCAGCTTATCACGCGACTCGGTGACAATCTTCTCAGTCAGACCTGTGGTTTCATCGGTCTCGGCACGGAAGGTGACACCCTCTATCACATCGTGGAACTTCAGCGTACCGGCATACTCCGTCACAATAACGGCATTGAAGGGGTCCCACTGGGCAATCTTGTCGCCCTTCTTGACCACATCGCCGTTCTTGAAATAGAGTGACGAACCGTAAGGTACGTTAACGGTAGACAGCACGATCTTGGTATTGACATCAACAAAGCGGAGTTCACCCAGACGGCTGACCACCATCTCGCACTCACGGCCGTCCTCATCGAACGGAACAGTACGCACTTCTTCCAGTTCAATCTTCGAGTCGTTCTTGGCCACGATGCTGGCATTGGCTGCGGCATTGGCTGCCACACCACCGGCGTGGAACGTACGGAGCGTCAGCTGAGTACCCGGCTCACCGATAGCTTGAGCGGCTATCACACCGACGGCCTCACCCTTCTGCACCATCTTACGAGTGGCAAGGTTGCGACCGTAACACTTCATGCAGACACCATGCTTCGATTCGCAGGTGAGCACCGAGCGAATCTCCACCGACTCAATGGGTGAATCCTCGATAATCTGGGCAATGGGTTCGGTAATCTCCTCACCGGCAGCCACAATGAGTTCGCCGGTAGAAGGATGAATGATGTCGTGCACCGACACGCGGCCCAGAATGCGCTCGTAGAGCGTAGAAATGGTCTCGTCGCCATTCTTCAGGGCGGTGCATACCAAACCACGCAGCGTTCCGCAGTCCTCTTCATTGATAATCACGTCGTGAGAGACGTCTACCAGACGACGGGTCAGATAACCGGCATCAGCCGTCTTCATAGCAGTGTCGGCCAGACCTTTACGAGCACCGTGGGTAGAGATGAAGTACTCTAGCACGGACATGCCTTCCTTGAAGTTCGACAGAATGGGGTTCTCAATAATCTGTGCGCCCTCGGCACCGGCCTTCTGGGGCTTAGCCATCAGACCGCGCATACCGGAGAGCTGACGAATCTGGTCCTTCGAACCGCGGGCACCGGAGTCGAGCATCATAAACACGGCATTGAAGCCCTGATCGGCTTCGGTCATCTCCTTCATCAGCACGTTACCCAGGTCGTTGTTGATGTGTGTCCACGTATCAATAACCTGATTGTAACGCTCGTTGTCGGTGATGAAACCCATGTTATAGTTTTCAGTAATCTGCTGCACTTCGGCATTACCTTTCTCCACCAGGTCTTTCTTCGACTCAGGAATGATGATATCGTCGAGGTTGAACGACAGACCGGCCTCATAAGCCATGCGATAACCCAGGTTCTTGATACCGTCAAGGAACTCGCAGGCCTCGGCAAAGCCTACATTCTTAATCACATCGGCAATGATGTCGCGCAGTGACTTCTTAGAGATAATCTTATTGACATAGCCCACCTCCTTCGGAATAAT
>CAMOQW010000068.1 GCA_946623195.1 uncultured Prevotella sp. | reverse complement strand
CAAAGGTGGAGCAACTGTAGGCGAGCCACCAGCGGTTGTGCCAGCGGATGATGTCAGGTGCCCAGACGTGAGAAGTAAATCCCGGCACTGAGTCGCGTGTCCATTGCGGTATCACCGTCATCACGGGCTGAGGCTTCACGGTCCACGTCTTACGGTCTTTCGACGTCATCTGCTGGATACCCATGCCCGTAGCAAAGATATAGTAGGTGCTGTCTTCACAGGCCATCACGGGGTCGTGCACCATCGGGGTGTCGGTCTGGAAGGCTTCGCGAGGAAATCTGTGACGCTGTTGCCCCCATGCCTCCAAGGAGGCACAGAGGGTCAACAGTATCAATAGAGTAGGGAATGGTTTCTGCATACCCACAGGTAGTTAGCGGATGATTACCTTCTTGCCGTTGCGGATGTAGAGACCGGGTTTCTGCAGGCTGTTCACCTTGCGGCCCTGGAGGTCGAACAGGTAGTCTTTGCCGTATTCGCCGTCAGCCTTGACAGCCATGATGCCTGTCGTGGTGTCGGAGGTCATGCGTGCCTTGATGTCATCCTGCGACATGGCATTGTTCTGGATGAGCACCTTGGCAAACATGAAGCGGGCATCCTGGTCTGTCCAGTCCCAAGCCTGATTGCCGCCTAAGCAGATGTACTTCAGGTCGGCACCGTTGTTGAAGAGGCCCGTGACATTCTGTCCGTCGACATTGGAGTTGAGGTTCCACTGGTTGGTAATCTCACCGTCCAGATATTGTGTCACCTCATTGGCCTTGAAGGTGATGGCATAGTAGTGCCACTTGCTGTCGTCGAGCCAGTTGCGCACGAAGTTGTAGTTGGCATCACCAGCCTCCCAGGCATTCTTGTTGTAGATGTTCACCTTGCCGTCCACGTGATTGGCGCCCGTGAAGTCACACCAGCCGCTACAGTTCACCTGCACCGGACCGCGGCTCTGCAGAGCCATCATCGGGAAGGTATTGGTGGCATTGGGACCGGAGGCGAATGCCGTGAAGAGAGGAGCGTAAGTATAGTCAGCAAAGCTGCCGGCATTCTTGGCATTCACCCAGAAGGCAATGGTCATCTGCTGCGTCTCGGCACTGTGTGACAATACGTCGCTGGGAAGCAGCACGTAGTGGCTGCGCACGGCGCCACCGCCATTCTGGAAGGCGTGGCCGAAGGTCTCGTCCTCAACGAATGTGCCGCCGCCAACGATGGTCAGGTCGGCAGTATTGCTGAAGTCCTGCTCATACTTCCACGTAGCCATGACGGGAGGATCGGGAGTCACGGGTGTGTCGCTGCCAGCATCATATCTGTAGCCCCAGGCGGTGACGCCTGTGGTAGCACACAGCGCGGTGAAGGCAGGCACCTTCTCGTCCTTGGGCTCCAGGGTTTGTTCCACCATCACGCCATAGTAGTGGGCGTTGGCTATCTTCAGGTGAATATAGGAAGTACCCTCCGTGATGTTCCATGTGCCGGTCTGCGCCCCGGTGATGTTGCCGTCAGCCGTCAGTTCTATTTCTACAGGCTGGGCAGTAGCCTTCTTTCTGTGGTCAAGTTTATAGGGATGGATGAGCAGCTTGTACTTGCCGGGAATCTTGTCGGAGGCTATCTGCTGAGTGGTGGCGATATCGGCACTCTTCACCTGTTCGCCAGTGTATTCGAAGGGAGCTGCCACCAGCCATCCGCTGTTGTTCTGGAACACCTGATGCACGCGCACCTGATGGCCTTCGCCCAGGTTCTGGAAACGGGTGTGGTAGACCAGATAGGTGCGGCCGTCCTCGGCGGCAATGATGCTGTTATGCCCCTGCGAGCGCTCGCCGTAGTTGCCCGTGGCCTGATAGCCCCAGCCGGTGTAGGCTCCGAAGATGTTGACACCACGGTTGCCGTCGTTCTCGTCAGGTCCGAAGTTCAGCAGGTAGTTGGGGTAGAGTGCTGTCTGGTTGTGGCTGTCAACGTATGGGCCGTCAGGGTTCTTTGAGCGGAACACACGCATTTGGTAGCCGCCATTGTTGTAGTCGCTGGCTACGCCACCGGCAGCCAGGCCGCCATTGGTCACAAAGAGGAAGTAGTAGCCGTTGACATACTCAATGTAGCTGGCCTCGCCGGAGGAATAGTAGCCGCCGGCTATCTTCTTGCCGAAGTAGGGGTCGATGGTGATACCATTGTCCTTACCAGTCAGCGTATATGTGACGTCGTAGTCGCGCAGGCCGGTCTCCTCGTCGAGTTCCAGCATCCAGATGCCGCCGCTCCATGAGCCGTACGACATCCACAGCTTGCCCGTTTCGTCGTAGAACACGCAGGGGTCGATACAGTTGGGATAGCGCTCGCCCCATTTTTCGCCTGTCTTGTATCGGTCAGGCAGCGAAGCCTGATTGCCCAGGACAATCTCCAGGTCGGTGTCTTTATAAGAGTTGTTCTCGAAGAAGCCGCTGATGACCACGGGGGCCTGATAGCGGTATGGGCCTTCGATGTTGTCGGCTGTCAGCAAGATGATGCTGGAATACCAGTAGTCGCCATTGACGCTGAGATACATACACCATTTCTTCATGGCCTTGTTGTAGATGACGTCGGGTGCCCACATCATGCCGTCTACGCTGTAAGTATTGTTCTTGCGAGTGCTGCCGCGCTTCGACCAATCGAAGGCGTTGAAGCTGAAGTTGACGTCTGCACCGCCTTTCTTCACCTTGGTCACCTGAGGGGTGACGAAGGCTGCCAAGTTGGCGGCATTATTGCTGGTGGCTGTCTGCCAGGGCACGGTGACCTTGGTCCACTTCATCAAGTCGGTGGTCTTGGCATGGTCACGGTGTGAACCGAAGATGTAATAGGTCTTCGAGTTGGGTTCCCACACGATGCTGGGGTCATGCACACTGACGCGCCCCAACGAATAGCTGGCGGCAGAGATGCCTAATGGCAGCAGTGCCGACAGGAATGAAATAAGTACCTTTTTAGTCATAGTCATTGTATTTAATTAAGAAAAGAGCAGGGAAAATCACCTGCGTATGGTGGTTCCCCTGCTCCCTTACTTATTAGCGATTACTCGAATACCAAGTGAGAACCTTCACAAGTGAAGCGGAAGCGGAAGTTATCAGCGTCGATAGGACTAATACCTGTATAGCTCTGAGTATAGGTATTGCCATCGTTGCCTACAATGATACAGTTGACATCAGCCGAGCTGCCATTGTTGGTCACTGATACTGTCACTGTTGCGTCATCCATAGCAGCAGCCCAGGCGTCCCAGTTACGGCCTTCCTCGGTAGTTGCAGTAGCAATACCCTCATAGCTTGCACCCCAACCGAAGTTGTCGGCACGCATCACGGCATACTCAGAATTATCTTCACGAGTCAGCACTACGAGGAAGTTATTCCAGTTGGCACCACCGTTCGTGTAATTCTTGAAGCGAGTAGAATAGGTCATTCCACTTGGAACCGTAATATCCTTTGAATGAGCAGCCCACCAGCCTGTGGAATTGTCTTCCTCACCGAGTACATTGTCGAACTCAAGATGTGCTCCTTCTACGGTGAAGCAGAAGTAGAAGTCATTTGGATCAACATTACCGATGCCTTGATAGTCCTGCGTATAGATATTACCGTCATTACCTTCTATCACAGCCTTAATGTCTGCCGTGCCGTCACCATTGTTGGTCACGTAAGTTGTAACCTTGGCGCCATCCATAGCAGCTGCCCAAGCATCCCAGTTACGACCTTCCTCAGTAGTTGCTGTGGCAATGCCATCATAGCCTGCACCCCAACCGAAGTTATCGGCACGAACTACTGCATACTCAGACTTATCAGCCTTACGCAGAATAACGAGGAAGTTGTTCCAGTTAGCTGCACCATTCGTGTAGTTGGTGAATGTGCTGACAAACGTCTCCTTAGCACCAACTTTAATGTCATCGGAGAATGCGCTCCACCAAGGCGTAGTGTTGTCGGTAAGACCAACGCAAGTGTACATCTTGTCGACCACCTCGAACTGTGAAGAGGCAATGACTGGTGTGGCAGCACCCTCACCCTTGTAGGTCTTGTTATAGACGGCCACCAGTGTCTTAGCACCCAGAGAGTTAAGGTCGGGCACAGCCTGGAAGGTCAGGTCGGCAGCCGTTACGTCCTTCGACACTTCCTGCTCAAACTGTACGGTAGCAGTGACGTTGGCAAAGGCATCCTCTACACTCTCGTAGGCATTCTGCATAATCTTCTTGGGCACGCCGTTCAGCTTCATCGAGATGGGCTGCTTGTCCTCGGCAGAGGTGAAGCCACCGATAGGCTCGATGTTCGACTGGAGGAAGTTGATGAACGAACCCTCGGGAACCAGGAACGCACGGATATTGGTGTTCGATGCGTCGGTATTGAGGTTCGGCATGGCAGAACTCTGCTTATAGACCTTCGTCACCGTGCCGTTGGTCATGGTGACCACAAAGGCATTGGGGTCTGAGCGGTCGATGGTCAGTGTCACCTTGCCGCCAAGCTTATCGACACCTTCGTCAGTGTCGGTTTCAAAGGTCAGCGAACTGGTCACCAGGCTGCGGTCGATATAATTACCCCACTCGGAGTTGCCGCTGGGCTGGTTGTCGAAACGGATGGCTCCGTACTCCTTGTAGTCGGCAGCACCACGGTCTTCGTCGTTGCAGAGAATCAGGGCAAAGTTCTTGTAGGTGTTGGAAGCATTGGGGTTGATGTTCAGGTTGAACACGCCATTCCATGTCTGTCCGTCGGGAATCTGGTAGTACTTAGAGAACTGTGCCCACCAGCCGGTAGAATAGTCTGTGGCACCAATGGTGTACACATCCTCCTGCATGCCCTCCAGCTCCTTGGGCTGGTTGGCAAGGGCTATGGAGTCAATCTGTCCGGAAAGCCAGTCGGGAGAATTCACGTTATATAAATCGCCACCTTCGCAGCTTGTCATAGCCATCATGGCAACGGTTGCCAAGCCAAAGACTGACGCTATTTTATTCAGATATTTCATAGTCTTAATGCTTTAATAATTAATGTTTAATCTTTCGGCTCCGTTAGAGGTTGACAACCGGGTGGATAGGCCAGCCCTGCTGCTCGTGATAAGACTTGTTGCTGGAGTTGAAGTTAGCCGAATTACCCTTCAGGTTGATGTTGGCATTGAGCAGACCCTGATAGATGGGCAGGAACTCATGACCATCAACGTAGCTGTCATACGAGGTCTTGTAGGGCTTCACCAGCTTGCCGTCCTTCTTGGGCAGCTCGTCATAGTTGATGGCATCCTTCACTACGGCGGGGTCGCTGTTCAGCACGAAAGCAGCATGGCTCTTCAACTGGGCCAGACGGTCGGTGCTGTAGAAGAATCCCCAGCGGATGAGGTCGAAGCCACGGCCGAACTCACAGCCGAACTCCTTCGGACGCTCCACATTGGCAATCTGCTCGAAGAGCTTGTTCTTGTCCTGGAAATCGGCGGCATTCAGGTCGTTCAGGTTGGCGCGGCTGCGCACCTGGTTGATGTATGCTACGGCCTGATTACGGTCGCCGTCAAGCTCGTTGATGCACTCGGCAGCACGCAGCAGCACGTCGCTGTAGCGCATCATGCGCAGGTTGATACCGCAGTGCAAACCGGTGATGACGTTCTCATAGATGTTGGTACGCATGTTGGTCCACTTGGCAATGGGTAGACCGCCGTTGTTGTTGTTGGTCACGATGTTGGTCGTACCGTCCATCGTCTGCTTATAGGTCACGTTGCCGTTCAGACCAGGATAGCCGTCCCAGTCGGCCTCGTAGGTGCCGATGGTCCAGTAGAGACGCGGGTCGAGACGGTTGTCCTTGGTGCGCTCAGCCTTGAAGAGCTGGTAGAGCCAGGGCGATGCCGAGATGTCGGCCCATCCGCCGAAGATGCCCGGACAGAAATTGCTCTCCACAGCGTGAGCCTGAGTAGCGTTGGAACTGGTGTTCACAGGTGTCCACTCCTCGTCGGTACCCTGAGAACCGTAGTCCAGGAACTGCACCTCGAAGAGGCTCTCCTCGTTGTTTTCGTAAGCGGAACCCTCGCGGAAGTTGTCGCCGTAGTTGGCCATCAGCTTATAGCTGCCATACTTCTGGGCGATGATGTCCTGCAGTACGGTGAGTGCCTGCTGCAGGTTCTCTCTGCTGGGACGCATCATTAGCGTGCGGGCATAGTAGCCGGCAGCAGCACCACAGGTGGCACGACCCTTGGCCCACTCGCCGCCCTCGTTACGTGAGGGGAGCAGTGTCATGGCCTCGCTGAAGTCGGCCTCGCTCTGGGCCAGGACTTCGTCGTAGGTAGAGTTCTCCTTGTACAGTCCGTCTAAGGAGCCATACTCAGCATAGTCCTTGATGAGCGGCGGGTTCTGGTAGTAACCGGCCAGGTTGTAGTACGACAGTCCGCGCAGGAACAGGGCCTGGCCCTTGATGCGCTTCATCTTGTCAGTCAGCGTGGCATTGTCTTCACCCGTACGCGAGAGGACGAAGTTGCAGACGTTGATGGTGTAGTACCATTCGCGCCATACCCATTCTGTCATCTCGTCGGTGGCGGGAACATTCAGGTCGTCAAATCCAAGATACCATACCTGCGATGAGTTCCACGCCTCGTCTCCACGGCAGACGTCATAGTTGTAGCCTACACGGGCGTAGGAACCTTCCATGCGGATGTGGTTGTAGGCGGCAATGATGCACTCCTCCAAGTCGTCAGGGGTATTACCGAAGGTACCAGTGGTCTGCTGGTTGGGATTGGTAAGCTCCAGTTTATCGCTGCACGATGTCAGCGAGCCAATGCCCAGCATGAGGGCAAGGGATAATTTATACAGTTTCATAATGATATACCTCTTTAAAAATTAGAATGAGAAATTAACACCACACATGAAGCTACGTGCGCTGGGATATGAGCAGTAGTTGTAGCCAGGAGTGAACACGCCGGGGGCGTAGTCAACATTGTAGCCCTTGTAGCCAGTGATAGTAAGCAGGTTCTGAGCCGACACGTAGATGCGTGCACCGGTGATGTAGCCTCCGAATACCTTGTTGGGGATGTTGTAGCCCAGCTCAACGTTGGCAATCTTCCAGTAGGCAGCATCCTGAATCTGACGGTTGCTGAATAGGTCGTTCCAAGGCAGGGTAGCACCCGGATGGTTGATGTAGGTACGGGGAACATCAGAGAGATAGGTTAATCCGTCTTCTGACCAGCGGTTAGCATTCAACACGTTGACCGCCTTGTTGGCATAGCCGTAGGGCGAGTTCAGGGCATTGTAAATGTGGTCGGAAACGTGGTATCCCAGGGCACCGAATGTTGAGATGCTCATGTCGAAGTTCATGTACTCGAAGTGTGCGCTGATACCGAAGTTCAGCTTGGGCAGACCGCTGCCCAGTACCACCTGGTCGGCATTGGTAATCTGACCGTCGCCGTTAATATCCTGATAGTAGAGGTCGCCCACCTGTGCACCGGGCTGATAGGGTAGCGGGGTAATGATTTGTGGCTCGCGACCTTCTGCCTCGGCAAGTCTGTTTTCAACCTCCTGCTGAGCAACGGCAGCGGCAGCATTCAACTGGTCAAGCTGCTCCTGTGTGCGGATGATGCCCTGATACTGCCAGCCATAGAACTGACCAACCTCCTCGCCCACCTTGGTGATGTAGGCACCGTCAATCTGGGTGTCCTTACCCGTGCTCAGAGCGGTCACCTCGTTCTTCACATGGCTCATGTTGGCACTCAGCTCATACTTGAACTTGTGGTCGCGGTTACGATAGGTAGCAGAGATTTCAAAACCGGTATTCTTCATCGACGCGGCGTTCATGGTCACTGTACTGTTCTGCACACCGGCGCTCAGAGGAACAGCCACGTTGTACAGCAGGTCAGTAGACTTGTTCTGGAACCACTCTGCCGAGAACTCGATGCGGTTGTTGAACATGGCGAGGTCGATACCCACGTTAGTAGTTGACTTCTTCTCCCACGAGATATTCTCGTTGACGTAAGTAGAGATGGCAGAACCGCTGACGGGCGTGTTGCCGAAGCTGTACTTCATGTTGTTGCGCATCATCGTGGCCTGGTACATGTACTCACCGATGTTCTCGTTACCGAGCTCACCATAGCTGGCGCGTACCTTGAACATGTTGACGATGTTGTGGTTGATGGGGAAGAACTTTTCCTTGTCGAAGCGCCAACCTAAAGAGATGGAGGGGAACGTACCCCAGCGGATGGCCTTGGTCAGGCGCGAGCTGCCGTCACGACGGATGACAGCCGACAGGAGATACTTGCCGTCGTAGTCGTAATTCAGACGGCCAATGAATGATGTCAGGGTGTGCTTGTACTCGCTTGAGCTGCCGTCGCGCTTGGCACCGTTGTTCACCTGCAGGAAGTAAGGCTCCGAGTAGTTCAGGCCCCAGGCATTCAGGTTGTTGGTGTTCTCCTCCTCGTAGGTGATACCGCCTAAGAGGTTGAAGTGGTGCAGACCGAGGGTTCCGTCGTAGTTGATGGTGTTCTCAACCAGGAAGTCGGTGTACTTGCGGTGAGCCTTCTCCAGGCGCTCGTTGTCCTTGGCCAGATAGACGCGGTTCGACTGAATCCAGGCCGTAGTCCATGTCTTGTCGTTGGCGTGTGTAGTGCTGTATGACAGGTTCAACTTGTAGTTCAGCTTGTGGTTCTTGCTTCCTACGCCCAGCATGGTCAGCAGGTCTACATCGGCCGAACCGGTACCTACGAAGCGGTCTACCAGCGTATTACGAGTGATCAGGTTGTTGGTCAGCAAGGGGTTGGTTGCTGAGATGTCGCCATGGATGTTGTCATAATAGACACCATAGCCGTAGGCATCATAGTGCCACTGGTTGGCAGCACCCACCTTGTCGTCCAGTACCCATGTCGATTCATCGTAGGCCTTAATGGTGGGCTGGATGGTCAGTGTACCGAGCAGCACGTTGGGCAGGTTGCCGTAAAGGCCCTGGATGTACTCGTTGTGATTCGAGATACCTATGCCGTCCTGGTCAGAGTGTGAATAGACGACGCTGGTGCGGAACTTGATGAACTTGGTGTCCATCGTGTTGTTGACACGGGCAGTGAAACGCTGGTAGTTAGGACCGGTGCCCTGAAGTGTGCCTTTTTGCTTGAAGTAGTCGAGGCTGACGTTATAGGTGTTGTTGGCACCGCCACCGCTCAAGTTAATGTTGTGGTTCTGGCGGACACCGGTCTTGAACATCTCCTTGAACCAGTCGGTATTGGTATTGTCCTGGAAGTGGTATTTGCCGTCTTCACCAATCTTGTAGCCGCCGGGGGCTTCGATACCGGTGTTCTCGCAGGCCATTCCTAAATACTGGCTGTACTGGTCGCTGTTCATCACGTCGTAGACTCCGCTCGAAATCTTGTCCCAACCGAAGTAGCCCTTATAGTCTACCTTCAGCGGCTGGTCTTTCTTACCGCCCTTGGTGGTGATGATGACCACACCGTTAGCGGCACGTGAACCGT
>CAMOQW010000067.1 GCA_946623195.1 uncultured Prevotella sp. | reverse complement strand
CAGAAAAGCGCATCCTGCCGGGATGCGCTTTTCTGCTGCTGTGCCGCGAGCGGGACTCGAACCCGCACAGCCGTTATGGCCAAGGGATTTTAAGTCCCTCGTGTCTACCATTCCACCATCGCGGCCAGTAGACTTCTTGCGATTTTCTTGAAATCGGGTGCAAAGATAGGAAAAATTTGGCATACGACCAAAACTTTTCCTTTATTTTTATAGTTTACGGGCTGCGGTCAGATAGCCAAAGGGCCCTGTGGTTCTGGCTCCATATTTCTCCAGTCCCTTGTCGTCCTGCTGTCCGTTCTGCACGATTCCCCCATTGTTGAGGTCGTATTTCAGTCCGCATTTCGAGCAGGTGGCAATACCCGTGGTAGCCATCACCACGCGATAGTTGGGACTGATGGTATTGTTTTCACGGCGCACGCAGTTGGGGCACTGCACGTCGTAGGCCACAAAGCCTGCGCCAAAGCCATCATAGACGAACGTCTGGTAGCCCACGATGATGCCGTTGTTGAGTCCTAACACGAAGTTGGCCTGCTGCTCCGTAAACGTTTCTATCGTCTGCGTCGAAAGGCCCAGATTGTTGCTGAAACGCAGATACTTGACGCCGCCTTGCACGTGTTCCGTAATCTGGCAGAACACGCCACGCGAATTGGCATCCATCGCGGTAGCCAGTGTCGGGTCCTGATGAATGGCGTTATCGTAGGCAAAGCGGCAGGGCCATGTGGAGAACTCGTTGTCGGCCTTGCAGGCCATCAGCAACAAGAGCGTAAGGAGTGGTAACAGTTTCTTCATTGCAGCAGTCGTTTTTCAGCTTCCGTCACGCGCTCGAAGGCAAAGCCGCCGAGGATGTCGTCCATCAGCGTCCGGATGCGGTCGTTACACAGGTTGCCGATAGAGCCTTCATGGGTATGGTGGATGTCCTTGTCGGGGCGGAAGGTGCCGGCCTCTATCTCCAGACCCACCTTTTTGTAGGCATCGCGGAAGGGCATACCCTCTGCGGCCAGCCGGTTCACCTCTTCGACGCTGAACATGGGGTCGTACATGGGATTGTCGAGGATGTCCTCGCGTACCTCAATCTTATTGATGATATAGGCGGCCATCTGCAGACAGTCCTTCAGTTCGCCGAAGGCGGGTAAAAAGACCTCCTTGATGATCTGCAAGTCGCGGAAGTAGCCCACGGGCAGATTGTTCATGATGAGCGTCACCTGCTGGGGCAGCGCCTGCAGCTTATTGCACTTGGCGCGGATGAGTTCGAAGACATCCGGGTTCTTCTTATGCGGCATGATGCTGGAACCGGTGGTACACTCCTTGGGCAGCTTGACAAACGAGAAGTTCTGCGAATTAAACAGGCAGGCGTCGAAGGCCATCTTGGCCAGCGTACCGGCGATGGTGGCAATGGCAAAGCCCACGTTGCGCTCCATCTTCCCCCTGCCCATTTGTGCATAGACCACATTATAGTCCATGGAGTCGAAGCCCAGCAGGTCGGTAGTCATCTGCCGGTTCAGCGGGAACGAGCTGCCATAGCCGGCAGCGGAACCGAGTGGATTGCGGTTGGTCATCTTGTAGGCGGCCTGCAGAAACAGCATGTCGTCGGTCAGGCTCTCCGCATAGGCGCCGAACCAGAGTCCGAAGCTCGAGGGCATGGCCACCTGCAGATGGGTATAGCCGGGCATCAGCACCTGCCGGTACTGCTCGCTCTTCTGGATGAGTTCGTCGAACAGCACTTTTACGCCCTCGGCAATCTCCATCAGCTCGTGGCGTGAAAAGAGCTTCAGGTCTACCAGTACCTGGTCATTGCGCGACCGGCCCGAGTGAATCTTCTTGCCCATGTCGCCCAACTTGCGTGTCAGCATCAGTTCCACCTGTGAATGGACATCCTCCACGCCGTCCTCGATGACAAACTCACCACGCTCTGCCACTGCATAGATATTCTTCAGCTCTGCCAACAGCCGGGGCAGTTCATCCTTGCCGATCAGTCCTATGGATTCCAGCATGGTGATATGCGCCATCGACCCCAGCACGTCGTATTTGGCCAGATAGAGATCCATCTCACGGTCGCGGCCGACGGTGAAGCGCTCTATTTCTGCGTTTACCTCAAAGTTCTTTTCCCAAAGTTTGTTTGCCATTGTTGTTTTTTTTTCTTCGAAACATCGAAACATCGAAACATCGAAACTTCGAAATCTCATTAAACATAAGGAACCTGCGCCAGGGCATCGGCGATTTTCTCCACGCCGTCCTGCAAGGGACCGCCCACCATGCCCTTCAGCATGAAGGGGATGTCGGCATCCACCGTCACCTTCATCTTGCTGGTCGTCGTCGTAACAGGCAGCACCTGCACCCAGAGATGGAACGGCAGGGGCGACTGCTCGGTCTCAAACTTCACGCACTTGTTCTCTTCACGGTCGCAGATGCGCAACTTGATGGAACCCACAGGGGCCACACTGACACTCACCGAGTCGCTGTCGAACTGGAAGTCCTGCACCTTGTCCTGAGGCACGCGGCTGCGCACCTTGTCCAGATTATTCAAGTCACTGATATTGCGGTACACATCCTCTACTGGGTAGGGTACCAGCTTGACACTACTTTCAAACTTGCTCATTGCTTCCAAGTACTGGGTGACTTGCGCCACTCGTTCAACACCTCTATCTCTTCCTGCTTGATATAGCCGGTCTCGGCAGCCTGTGCCAATACCGCCTGATAGTCGCTCAGCGTCACCAGACGGACGCCGGCCTCGCGGAATGCCTCTTCAGCCACGGGGAAGCCATAGGTGAACGATGCCACCATGCCGATGACCTCTACGCCATATTCACGCAGGGCGGCAACGGCCTTCAGACTGGAACCGCCGGTGGATATCAGGTCTTCCACGACAATCACCTTCGCCCCCTGCTTCAGCTCGCCTTCCACCTGGTTGCCCATACCGTGGTCCTTGGGCTTCGGACGAACGTAGGCATACGGCAGTCCCAGCTCGTCGGCCACCAGGGCACCCTGTGCGATGGCTCCCGTGGCCACACCGGCCACGGCCTCAGCCTCAGGGAACTGCTGCTGAATGAGATGACACAACTCCAACTTGACAAACGAGCGGACATCGGCATAGCCCAGTGTCTTGCGGTTGTCGGTATAGATGGGTGACTTCCAGCCGGAGGCCCACGTAAAGGGCTCGTCAGGCTGCAACTTGATGGCCTTGATGTCCATCAGCTTCTTCGCGAAAAGTTTCTTGATTTCGTCCATGATGTCCTTACAATAATTCTTTTGAAGGTGCAAAGGTACGAATAAGTGAGCAAAAAACAAAAGGAAAAGACACATTTTACAAAAATTATGTAACGGGCGAATAAGCTATTATGGTTTTTTATTGCTACCTTTGCAGGCATAATAACATCCAGACAGATGAAGCGAATCATTTTTTCTTTTCTTTTTGCCTGTTGCGCCGTCGTTTTGTCGGCCCAGCAGAAGTCGCGTATCGTCGAAGACGGCGGTACGGGGCCTTACAAGGCAGTGATGACAGAAGTGGCAGGCCTGAAGGCCCACACCGTGTTCATGCCCCAAGACCTCTCAGTGTTTAACGCCAACCACGCATTGCCCGTACTGGTATGGGGCAATGGTGCCTGCTCCAACTCGCCGTGGGAGCACTACAAGTTCCTCAACGAGATAGCCTCTCACGGATTCATCGTGCTGGCAACGGGCTATATTCCCATGGACGACGAGCCCTACCGGGGAGCCATGTCCACCACGCAGCAGCAGATAGAGAGCATCGACTGGGTCTACGCCCAGAATGCCGACCCCCAGTCGCCACTCTACCAGAAGATTGCCGTCACCAAGCTCTGTGTGGCCGGCATGTCGTGCGGCGGTCTGCAGTCGCTGTTCAACTGTGCCGACCCGCGCATTACGGCCCTCATGATCTGCAACAGCGGACTTTTCAAGCAAGAGACGCTGGCACAGGCCGTCGGGGGCATGCCCATGCCGCCTAAGGAGAAGCTGGCCGACATCCACACACCCATCATCTACATCCTGGGGGGCCAGGAAGACATCGCCTATGTGAACGGCATGGACGACTTCCACCGCATCAGCCACGTGCCGGCCTGCGCCATCAACTACCCCGTGGGGCACGGCGGCACCTACCGCGAGGCCCACGGCGGCGAGTTCACCATCCCCGCCCTGGCCTGGCTGCAGTGGCAGCTGAAGGGCGACCAGCAGGCTGCCCGAATGTTTGTGGGCAAGGACTGCGACCTGCTGAAGCGTCCGAAATGGACCATCGAGAAGAATGCCAAGTTTGAGGCCATCTCGCTCCAGCCGAAGGCGGCTGCTGCCCGGATGACCATGCAGCGCAAGCAACTGCTGAACGACCAGTGGCAGTTTGTGCTCAACGACAGCAACTTCTCGCAGGCCCGCAACGTGACGCTGCCTCACGACTGGAGCATCCGCCAGCGCTTCGACCGCCATGCCGACATGGGTGGCGAAGGGGCCTACCTGTCGGGCGGCAAGGGCTGGTATCGCCGCACGCTGACCTTGGACAAGGGTTATGCCGACAAGAAGGTGCGCCTCTACTTCGAGGGCATCTACATGAATTCCAAGGTGTACGTCAACGGCCAGTTGGCCGGAGGCTGGCCCTACGGCTATTCGGCTTTCTGGGTGGATGCCACACCATATATTCATATAGGCAAGAACGAGATTGTGGTCAGCGTTGACAACTCCCAGCAGAAGAACAGCCGCTGGTATTCCGGCTCGGGCATCTACCGCAACGTGTGGCTCGTCACCACGCCCAAGACCTACATCGACGACTGGAGCATCCAGGTGACCACCCCCGACAGCCACCACGTGCAGCTGAGTGCTATGGTCTGCCGCGAAGACGGCACCACCTGCCCCCTGCTGCGCACCATCGAGGTGGCCCAGCCGCGCCTGTGGTCGCCCGACGACCCCTACCTCTATGAGGCCACCCTCGAAGAGCCGGAGGGCGGCGACCGCATCACCGTCAGCTATGGCATCCGCACCATTGCCTATGATGCCGAACGCGGCCTGCTGCTCAATGGCAAGCCCCTCGTGCTCAACGGGGCCTGTCTGCACCACGACAACGGCATCGTGGGGGCTGCCGCATACGACGATGCCGAATACCGCAAGGCCCGCCTGATGAAGGAGGCCGGCTTCAATGCCGTGCGCACCAGCCACAATCCTCCCTCGGAGCGCTTCCTGCAGGCCTGCGACGAACTGGGCCTGCTGGTCATCGACGAGGCGTTCGACGGTTGGCGCGAAAAGAAGAACGACCACGACTACCACAAGCTGATAGACCAGTGGTGGCAGCGCGACATCGACGCCATGGTGTGCCGCGACCGCCTACACCCCAGCATCTTCTGCTGGTCGATAGGCAATGAGGTCATCGAGCGCAAGAAGATTGAGGTGGTCAAGACGGCCCACCAGATGGCCCGCCGCATCCATGCCATCGACGCCCAGCAGCGACCCGTCACGTCGGCACTGGCTGCCTGGGACAAGGACTGGGACATCTACGACCCGCTGGCTGCCGAGCACGACATCGTGGGCTATAACTACACCATCTTCCTGGCCGAGGGCGACCACCAGCGGGTGCCCGACCGCGTGATGATGCAGACCGAGAGCTACCCGCGCGATGCCTGGCGCAACTACAGGCAGGTCAAGGACCACAGCTACATCATCGGCGACTTCGTATGGACGGGACTCGACTACCTGGGCGAATCGGGCATCGGACGCTACTACTATGAGGGCGAGCCAACCGGCGAGCCCTGGCAGAACGCCATGTACCCCTGGCACGCTGCCTACTGCGGCGACGTAGACTTCACGGGTCAGCGCAAGCCCATCAGCCACTACCGTTCGCTGCTGTGGAACGAGCAGGAGCCCATGAGCATCGGCGTCCGCGAACCTGACGGCTACCACGGCAAAATCAAGACCACCATGTGGAGCACATGGCCCACGCAGCAGAGCTGGACATGGACCGGATGGGAAGGCAAGGACATCGAGGTGGAAGTCTACAGCCGTCAGCCGAAGGTGAGCCTCTACCTGAACGACCAGCTGATAGGCGAACAGAACACCAAGGAGATGAAGGCTACCTTCACCCTGCCCTATCAGCCTGGTACACTGCGGGCCGTGGCGGGCAGCGAGGAGTGCCGCCTGCAGACGGCCTCGGCACCGACGGCCATCCGACTGACTGCCGACCGCACCCAGCTCACCGCCAACGGACTGGCGTTCGTCACCATAGAGATTGTGGATGCCGAAGGGCGCGTCGTGACGACAGCCGACAACGAGCTGACCTTCGACGTCAAGGGCTGTGCCACGCTGGCGGGTGCCGGCAATGGCAACGGCAAGGACGAAGACCCCTACTTCGACGCCACCCACCACGTCTGGCAGGGCCGCGCCCTGGCCGTGGTCCGCAACGACGGCCGACAGGGTAGCGCCACACTCACCGTGACGGGCAAGGGACTGAAAACGGCCCGCCTCAACTTCAAGACCAAGAAATAACTATCACAACATAAAAACATGAAACAGATTATCGTCACCTCACTCCTGGCCGTATGCACCATCCTGCCGGCTCAGGGACAACAGAAAACCTTGGTGGAGACCTTCCCCATCAGCAGCGTCCGACTGGGCGACAGCCAGTTCCTGCGCAACCAGCAGGCCGACATCTACTACCTGTTAGGACTGAATGCCGACCGGCTGCTGGCACCCTATCTGAAAGGAGCCGGACTGACACCGAAAGCCGACAACTACACCAACTGGGAGAACACCGGACTGGACGGCCACATCGGCGGCCACTACCTGTCGGCACTCAGCTACATGTATGCCGCCACGGGCAACAAGGAGATTGAGGCCCGCATGGACTACTTCCTCAGCGAACTGCTGCGCTGCCAGCAGAACCGCAACGACGGCTACCTGGGCGGCGTACCGGCTCCCGACAAAATCTGGGGCGAGATAGCACAGGGCAACATCCGCGCCGCCTCCTTCGGACTGAACGACCGCTGGGTGCCGCTCTACAACATCCATAAAATCTATGCCGGTCTGCGCGACGCCTGGCTGATGGCGGGCCGCAAGGTTGCCAAGGACATGCTCATCCGGCTGACCGACTGGATGATACAGGAGGTGAGCCAGCTCACCGACGACCAGATCCAGCAGATGCTCATCAGCGAACAGGGCGGACTGAACGAGACCTTTGCCGATGTCTATGCCATCACGGGCGACAAGAAATACCTGCGACTGGCCCATCAGTTCAGCGACCAGCGCATGTTGCAGCCGCTGCTGAAGGGCGAGGACAACCTGACCGGCAAACATGCCAACACGCAGATTCCGAAGGTCATCGGATACAAGCGCATTGCCGACCTGGAGGGACTCGCCGACTGGGACCGTGCCGCCAACTTCTTCTGGCAGGTGGTGGTGGCACAGCGCAGCGTCTCCATCGGCGGCAACTCCATGCGCGAGCACTTCAACCCCACCAACGACTTCACCGGACTCCTGGAGAGCGAGCAAGGCCCTGAGAGCTGCAACACCTACAACATGCTGCGACTGACGAAGATGTTCTATCAGACCACTGCCGACAAGTCGTATATCGACTACTACGAGCGGGCGCTCTACAACCACATCCTCTCCATCCTGAACCCCGTGCAGGGCGGCTTCGTCTATTTCACGCCCATGCGCTCCGGCCACTACCGGGTCTACTCGCAGCCGCAGACGTCCATGTGGTGCTGCGTGGGAACGGGCCTGGAGAACCCCGCCCGCTATGGCGAGATGATCTATGCCCATGAAGGCAGCGACCTGCTGGTCAACCTCTTCATCCCCTCCACGCTGACCTGGGACGGCATGACCGTCACACAGGAGAACCACTTCCCGCAAGAGCCGTCGACCACGCTGACCCTGCAGCTGAAGAAGGCCCGCCAGTTTGCCCTCAAGATCCGTGAACCGAAATGGACGGAGGGCATGACGGTGACCGTCAACGGCGCTGCTGCCGACCACACCCGTCAGGGCGGCTACCTGGTCATCAGCCGCAAATGGCAGTCGGGCGACGTCGTGCGTGTCAGCATGCCCATGCACCTCACGGCCGAGACCACGCCTGACGGCAAGCCGCAATACTCGTTCCTCTACGGACCCATCGTGCTGGCTGCCAAGACGGGCACCGACCGGCAGGACGGACTCTTTGCCGACGACAGCCGGGGCGGCCATATTGCCAACGGCCCGAAGATTCCCCTCAACGAGATGCCGGCACTCATCGGCCCGGCTGCCGACATCCTGAGCCACCTGCAGCCTACCGACAAGCCGCTGACGTTCCGACTGAAGGATGTCACCATTCCGCGCTATGAGGGACTGACGCTCGTGCCTTTCTATCAGCTCTACGAATGCCGCTATCAGATCTATTTCCCCCTCTACTCACAGGCGGAATGGAACGAGAAGCAACAGCAGATGGCGGAAGCCGAGCGCCAGCAGATGGCCCTGGAGGCCAGCACCGTCGACAAGGTGTACTGCGGTGAGCAGCAGTCGGAGAGCGACCATGCCTTTGCCGAACGGCAGAGCTGGAACGGCAGCGATGGCGGTCAGCACTGGCGCCGCACACGCGGTGAGTTCAGCTACCGCATGAAGACCGCCGGGGCCACCAGCCTGCGCTTCCGTGGCTTCGACCGTGAACCGTTTGCCGTCATCGTGGGCGACCAGACGGTGGCCGACGCCGTGCAGTTCGGTCCCGACGGACTGGCTGAGGTGAAACTGCCCGCCGCACTCAGCGACCCCGCCGTGGTGAAGGTGAAGGCCAAGGACGGCAAGCAGACACCACGCATCTGCGAAGTCAGAATCATGAAATAAACTACATCCCCCGGCTCTGTCTTGAGAGTCGGGGGATGAAATTACTGAAAACGCCAAATAGAACGCCAATATTTTGCTGCACCTCATTCAAACAGCAGGCGGTAGCCTTCTTCGCAGGCCTCGGCCTCGGCCAGTCCGATGCGGTGCGCGCCGCACTCCATCTTCGCCATGGCCAGGGCGAGGGCCGTCCAGAGGCGCGGGTGCTCGCGGGGGTGAGGCAGCGGGGTCTCGGCACTGACGTCCGGCCACTGGCGCTGCAGGTCGCCGACGACGAAGCGTGTGTACCCGTGCGTGTCGTTCTCCGTAGGCGGTGCCCAGCGACCCACTATCTTCTCCACCGTGTCCAGGTGGTAGCGCTCGTAGTAGGTCTGCATCAGTCGGAAGGCAGCGCGGAAGCCCCACTTCAGGTCGTAGAACCGGCAGAACTGGGGGCAGCCCCGCGAGGGGGCCTGACCCTGCCAGTAGCCTTCGCTGCGATAGCGAATGTTCAGAGGATTACAATTACTGATCATGGCACGCTACCCTTTTCGTTACACCCTGCCGACACACGATGCGGCACCCAGTGCCGTGGCAATAGCCGTCAGAATACTAATCGTCGTCTGAATCACAAATCGAATCAAGTCTTTCTTCTTCATTGAACCTTAAACTTTAAACATTGAACATTGAACATTGAACGTTGAACATTGAACATTGAACGTTGAACATTTCCGTCC
>CAMOQW010000066.1 GCA_946623195.1 uncultured Prevotella sp. | reverse complement strand
CGCAAGATGATGGGCATCGAGAGCCAGGGCATGATACTATCGGCTGTCGACAGCGACGAGAGCCTCAGCGTGGTGACTACCACCAAGGACGTGAAGCCCGGCAGCCAGGTGGGATAAGCGGGCATTTCACAGAGTAGAGAGAGAGAAAAAAGGACTGCCAAATTCATGTGCAGTCCTTTTTTTTCTTTACGACCTGCCAAACAGGTACTTCTTGAACAGCGGACTGACACGCAGGATGTTGGACGTGATGATGCAGAAGCCGATGATGACCAGGCCTATCAGCACCGACAGCGTGGTGTCGACAATGAAGTTGTGGCGGTTGCTGGTCAGGAAGGTGCCCACGCCCGGCAGGTTGGGCATGAAGAGGAAGTGAATCAGGTAGATGTCCAGCGTCCGCCGCCCGATGTACTGCAGGCTGCGCCCTATCCAGGTCAGCTTGGTGAAATACTGGTGGTAGTTGCGGAAATACATGAACACAATGGTCAGCAGGATAAACTTGGCCAGCGTCAGGGGCAGATTGGTCCACTGGAAGCGCAGCGTGTGCCACTTCAGCACGTCGAGCGTACAGAAGATGACCACGACAATCAGCAGCGGATAGAACCACCGCGAGTCCATCACGCGCTGCGACTGCTGCCAGTAGCGCCTCACGATGTTGCCATAGAGGAAGAACGGCAGATACTGCATCGTCTGGATGATGCTCGTCTGGTCGAGCCACAACGTAGGCTTCACACCCTTGTGACCGAAGGCCCACCAGAAATACTTGGGCAGATAGCAGGTCTCGTAGAGCACCAGCGAAACCACAAACAGCAAGACTATCGGTATCCATGACCGCCACCGGAGCTTGCTCTCCAGATAGGCAAACAGGTAATAGATGATGAACATGTAGAGCAGGGCGATGGTAAACCAGTAGCCGCCCTTGGTGGGCGACAGGAAGTTATGCTCCACGGCCGGCAGGAACTTCGGATACAGTACGGCACAGGCAAAGAAGAAGAACACGGCGGTGGGTATCAGCTGCACGCGCAACTTCTTGCCCACCAGCTGCATCAGCGTGGGGAGGGTCCACGTCACGGAGGCCTTGTAAGCCAGGAAACCGCTGACAAAGAAGAACAGCGGCATACGGAACAGCACCAGGAAGGGCATGGAGGCCGACACCTTGGCATCCAGCAGGAAGCCCTGCTGACAGACGTGATAGGCCACAACCATGATCATCGTGAAACCCCTGAGGGCATCGAGCCATTCCAGACGCGGTTTCCGCTTGACGGGGGGTATATTTGTTTCCATAGACAATAATTTGCTGCAAAGATAAGAAATAATTCATAAATTCTTTGTAACTTTGCCCACAAATTTCACTTTCTACAACCACAATGGGTGAGAAGACGCTGAAGGAAAAGACCGCGAAGGGACTGCTCTGGGGGGCTGCCAACAACATGGCCACCCAGCTGCTGAGTGCCCTGCTGGGCATCGTGCTGGCACGCCTGCTGTCGCCAGCGGAATACGGACTGATGGGTATGCTGGCCATCTTCTCGGCTATTGCCGGCTCGCTGCAGGAGAGCGGATTCACGGCAGCCCTCACCAACCGGAAGCAGGCCACTCACCATGAATACAATGCCGTGTTCTGGTTCAGCACGTGCATGTCGCTAAGCCTCTACGTCGTGCTCTACTTCGCGGCCCCGCTCATTGCCGACTACTTCCACCAGCCGGAGCTGGTCAGCCTCTCCAGGCTGGTGTTCGCCTCGTTCGTGCTGGCGGGCATCGGCACGGCACACTCGGCCTACATGTTCCGCAACATGATGAACCGCGAAAAGGCCGTCATGAATACCCTGGCCATGACCGTCAGCGGCACCGTGGGCATCACCCTGGCGCTCTGCGGATACAGCTACTGGAGCCTGGCCTGGCAGCAGTTTGCCTACATGTGCGTGGTTGACAGCTGCCGTCTGTACTATGTCCGCTGGCTGCCGTCGCTGCACATCGACATGAGGCCCATCCGCGAGATGTTCGGATTCAGCAGCAAGATACTAATTACCAACATCATCAATCAGGTGAACAACAATGTGCTATCGTTTATCTTCGGCCGTTTGTTCACAGCAGGGGCCGTGGGCAGCTACACGCAGGCCGCCAAGTGGAACCTGATGGGCCACTCGCTCATTTCGGGCACCATCAGCCAGGTGGCGCAACCCGTGCTGGCCAGCATCAACGATGAAGAGGGGCGCCAGCTGAACGTGTTCCGCAAGATGCTGCGATTCACGGCATTCCTCTCGATGCCCACCATGCTGGGACTGGCCCTCGTGGCCGACTTCATCATCGTGCTGATGGGCGACAAATGGACCGACAGCGTCCACCTGCTGCGACTGCTGGCCGTCAGCGGGGCTTTCCTGCCCATCCATACGCTCTACCAGAACCTGTTCATCAGCCACGGCCGGTCCGATTACTACCTATGGTGTACTGTGGCGCAGATTGTGCTGCAGGTCAGCGTCATCGTCATCTTCAGCACGTGGGGCATCCAGACCATGGTGACGGCCTATGCCGCTATGCTCATCCTCTGGACGGGCGTATGGCAATATCTGGCCCGCCGGGAGATGGGCCTGCGCTTCCGCGACATGCTGAAGGACGTGGTGCCCTTCCTGCTGTCGGCACTGGCCAGCATCCTGATTGCCTGGTTTCTCACGCGCAACATCGGCTCCGTCATTGTGCAGATAGTCCTGCGCATCGTCATCGTCGCCGCGCTCTACATCGGCGTGATGAAGCTGGCGCGGGTCAAGATATTTGAAGAATGCACCTCTTTTCTGATGCACAGATTAGTCCGTTGAACTAAGAATAATTTTGATATTAGCACTTTTATGTGTATTTTTGCAGAAAATTAAGAAAAAGATGAAACTGCTCATAGAGAAAATCAAACTGGCCCTGCAGAAGCGCACGGGCACAGCCCAGCAAAAGAAGAGCCACGATTCGTGGGTGGCCAAGGGATACAGAAAGGAGCCGACAGTCACGTTCGTCCTCCAGTCGCACGACAAGAGTCTGCAGGTGTGTCACGTGCTGCCCAAGCTGCGGCAGTATGTGGATGCCGAGATTATCGTCATCGACGACGGTTCGAAGGAAGAGCACACCCGCCGTCTGGCAGCAGCCCTGACGGGTGCCAACGAGTTTCTGCTGCGTGCCAACGACCTGTTTGAGAATGTCACCTACGACAAGGCCATCCGACTGGCCAACGGCCGCTACATTGCCCTGATGCAGGACGACGACGACTTCGACGGCACGGGATGGGTGGAGCAGGCCGTACGACTGTTTGAGCAGCATCCGAAGATGGTCATCCTCGGTGGAAAGGGCGGACTGGACATCACCTTCGAAGACGACCGGAAGCGGGCCCACGGCGGAGCCTCGCAGGCCACGGGCGACTTCTGTTTTGTCACCTCCGTCAACCGTGCCCCGATGTGGATCAACCGCCAGCTGTTCATGCAGCACCTGCACCACATCGACTTCCGCTTCGCCCCGTTCCAGTTCGACGACTATGAGCTGTGTGCCCGCGCATGGCTCTGCGGCCTGCAGGTGGGGTGGTACGACGCCGGATTCCGTTCGCTGACAGCCGGCGGCATGCGGTTGTGGAACAATGCCTTCACCCAGGAACAGAGCGAGCGCAACGGGCGTCTGCTCTATCAGCTGTATGCCGACGAGCGTGACCGCATTCGCCAACGGGTCAGGGAAAGCAACGCCTGACGGCTATCGATATTTCTTCATGCCCAGCAGCTTCACCACGCGGTTCTTCACCGACTTCCAGATGAAGGCGAAGTTGCCGTAGCGCACGTTCAGCCACAGTTCCTCCAGCGAATAGCCTATCTTACGCCAAGGATGGCCGTAGGCATTCACCCGGTAGTTGCTGTGCAGATAGTCTACGTTCTCGATGACATAGCGTGGATGCTTCAGCGGGAAGTCCAGTTCATAGCGCGGCATCGTAAACAGACGGCGCAGACGGCGCGGCATGGTGCGCAGCGAACCGGCATAGTGGGTGGAGTCGCCGCCCGCCATGTTGCCCAGGTTATTGATCATATTGCGGGTAGGCATGATGGCCAGTCCGTGGTTGAACATCATGCACGGCCAGAAGATGCTCTCGTAGTAAGCCTTGCCCAAGGCCCGGTGGTCGCGGGTCATGCGCAACATGGTGGTGCGGTAGCGGCGCTCGGCAGTCAGGGCCTCCAGCTGGTGCATATTGTATTCGTCGTCAAGAAAGGTATAGTGCTCGTCCCATTGGTCGACGACGCGACGCCACGACGCCCAGCCCCAGATGGAGAACACGGTGGTGAAGAAGTAGTCGTAGGGCACGCCGGGGGTCACCTCGTCTGTGTTGAAGCCCGCTATCATCACGATGCGCTCGTCGTGCTCGTAGCGGTCGAGCATCTCCTTGCAGAAACGGATGAACGTCACCGACGGGATGCTGTCGTCTTCGAACACCACACACTTGTCGCTCAGCGAGAAAGCCCACTTCTGGGCGTTGAAGTTCGAAGGGTCGCAGCCGGCATTCTCCGTCTGATAGTTGCGGCGGACGTCGCACTCCCAGTCTATCTGCTCGTCGCTGACCACCTGTCGGCAGGCCTCTATGCCCGCCAGGTCGCGCTCGCCACGGGGTCCGTCCTGATAGAGGAAGAGCCTGGAGGGGCGTGCCTTCTTGATTTCGGCAAACACTTGGCTCAAGGACTCTGGACGGTTGAAAAACAGCAGCAGTACCGCCACGTCTACGTTTGCAGGATGTTTCATGTCACACTACTGGTTTTGGTCATAGAATTCAAGATGTGCCACGTGGGGTGCCAGCTTCGTCAGGTCGGGCAGCTGCATATAGTCGCCATACAGACGGCGCAGCAGCAGGTCGGCATGGCCGGGAACGGGAAACTGGCGGTCTTCGAACACGTGGGTGGTCAGCGGGAATATTTCTGCCGCATAGCGTGGGTTGTGGTAGGGAATGCCCATGCCGCTGGTGATGGTCTTGCCGGGCAGCAACCGGCAGAAAGCACGCAGCAGGGGGAAGAGCACGCGGGTGTTGATGTTGAAGATGCGCCGCACGCTGCGAATGGCCTTCGCATCGTCCGTACTGGTTCGCCAGACCTTATACATGTGGCCGATGGTTTTCTCTGTCAGCTTGTGCAGCCATATCGGATGGCGCTCCATCGGGAAGATGTCGATATAGATACCCTTCTCCTTCCATTGGCGGTCGTAGTTGTTGCCCTCGTTCAGACATGACCGGCGGTCGCGCACCTTGGCATAACAGAAGAAGTAGCCGGGGTCGGTATCGTCATCCTGCAGGGCCAGCCAGTCGGGCAGTTCCTGCTTCAGCACGCTGAGCAGCCGCACATAATCCTTCCGCATCATCTCGATGTCCAGGTCGTCGTCCCAGGGAATGAAACCGTCGTGGCGCAGGGCACCTATCAGCGTGCCGCTGCTGAGCCAATAGGGTATGTCGTGGCGCTTGCAGATGGCGTCCACCTCCTTGAGGATGTCAAGCATACGCAACTGCTGGCGGCGCAGCTGAGAGCCGTCGGGGTTGTAGATCATACGCAGCCCCCAGTTCATCACCCGGTCAATGACGGGCGTGCTGACGTGGTGGCGACGGGCTTGCTGCTGGATAATGCGCAGTCCGAAAGGAAAGTCCTCGGAAAAATAGCGGCTGGAGAAATCGGGCACGTAGCCGCCGTCAACCTCCTTCATGGGCGACGGTATGCCTTTGAAGGCCTCTATGGACTGCAGCTTTCGGGTCAGCGAGGCGGCATCAGTACTCTCGTAATAGTCCAGGATGGTGGGTATGCTGCCTTTCCTGACGGGCAGCACGTCCAGCAGGGCGTTGAACTCGCGGTCCATGTCTATCAGCAGCTGTGAAGCCTCGTCATTCCATTGCTCGTAGAACAGGCTCCGTGCAGGATAGACCACCCCCTCGTGCCAGTCTTTCCATTGGGCATAAAGTCGCGAGGGATGCAGCAAGGGGTTGCTATTGGTCAGGCTGACCTCATAGTAGCTCTGCATCAGTTCTGTAGGCACTCCAAAGAGTTGTTCTATCGCTGAGCGTAGCGTCTCCTTGTCGGCAGTCTGCTCAATGGCCACCTTCAGAGCCGGTTTGTAGCCCAGCAAGTCGGCAGCATGTCCGTATTCGGTAGTACGTGCGATGAAGGGAACGCGTTGGAAACCGAAGAGGGTCGTCGTCGCGGGCAACACATCAAAGGCGTCGAAGAAGAAGCCGGTGCTGCTGACGATGCTTCCCACAGCCGCGCCCGCCTTCAGGAAGGGTCTGATGTGCTGCAGCTCCTCGCGGATGGAGAAGCCCGGCAGACAGACTATCACGATGTCTGCCGAAGGTATGACATCGGCCGGACTGCCGGATATCCTGCCGACCGTACCTTCCAGCACCGTGCCGTCGGGGGTGCTGATGGCCAAAGTGTGCTGCCAACGCTCAGGATGGCGCGTCAGCAGGCTTACCTCACAGTCGTTGCGGGCAGCCAGGAATCCCGTCACCACGTGGCCCAGATTGCCGCCGCCACAGATGCAGATGTTTTGTTTCTTCATGCCAGCTCCTTCAAGGCTTGAATAAATTGGTTGTTATCTTCTGTGCTGCGTACGGAGACACGGATGAAGTTCTGTCCCTTCAGTCCGTTTTTCGTGTCGCAGTCTTTGATCATCATGTTATAGCGTGCCAGCAGTAACTTGGTCAGCTCTGCCGACGTGTATTTGTCAGTCAGCTGAATGCAGAAATAGTTGGCCTGCGTAGGCAGCACCTTCAGATAGGGAATCTGCTGCAGCAGCTGTCCGAAGCGGTTACGCTCACGGATGAAGCGGTGGCAGGCAGCCCGATAGTCTTTCTCGTATTTCCCGAAAATCTGCATATAGAATTCGGCAAACGAGTTGATGTTCCAGATGGAGATGTCTCTTTTGACGAAAGCGATAAGGTCGGCATCGGCGCTGGCCATCACACCCAAGCGCAAGCCCGGCACACCATACGATTTGGAGATGCTCTTCATGACAACCAGTTGCGGATTGGCAGCCAGCGTGTCGTTGCGGAGCAGGGTGTTATGTTCGAAATCGTCGCTGAAGTCTACAAACGATTCGTCGACTATCAGCCTGACGTGCTGTTCCCGACTCCAGTCCAGCAGCCGCTGCAGCCCCTCCATGCCGATGAAATTGCCGGAAGGGTTGTCGGGGTTGATGAGCAGGAGGGTCTCTATGTTCTTATCCGTAAAGAAGCTGATGAGGTCATCCTCCGTATAGCGTAGCATCTGGCCCGCAGGCTGAAACGACACAATCTGCTCTTTCTTGAGCCGGTGAGGATATTCCTCGAAGGTTGGATAGACCACGCCTATCTTGCCCGTAGTCTGCTCCATCAGACTCTTGATAAGCTCTGCAGCACCATTGCCCACCACGGTGTACTCCTGACGGATACCGAAATATTTAGCGGCCAACAGCGAGTTGACGAACATGCCCGAGGGGTACTCCGTCAGCAGGGTATCGAAGCTGCTGCGCAACTCGTCCTTCATGCGGGGAGTGGGGAAATAGGGGTTCACCAGATAACAGTAGTCCAGCATCTTGGGGAAACGCCAGTGGCCGCCATAACGGTAGTTGAAGCGGCGCAGCATCTCGTCGCCTTCGGCAAACACGGTCTCGGCAATATCCAGGTCTTGGATGTCGTCAATCTCATACCATTTCTCGTCGCCTATAGGAAGTGCTTTCAGGTCGGCATTGTCGAGCAGCGTGATGACGCGCAACACCTGTTCGTAGTATTCATTGTTGCCCAAGGCATGACAATAGGCCTCCAGGAAAGGAACATACTTCTGTTCGCTAAACTCGCGGGAGAATTTGTAGATGTTTACCGTTTTGTAATACTGGTCAACATCTTCATACTTGAAAGCCTGCTTCGGCACGAAGTTGACGATGTTTTGCTCCTGGTCTATGCGCACCATCGTACCGTCCATCCAAGTCTCATACTTGGCCACCAGCGCCAGGTTGGGGTACGGGTTTTCCACTATCATCGGGAACAGCCGGTCGCTGAAAATGAGGTCGCTCTCTATTAATAAGGTGTCGTCTTCCTGCATCTTGTCTTTCACCAGCGACAGCGAATAGATGTTGTTGGTACGGTCGTAGACGGGGTTCTCGGTATATTCTATGACAAGACGGCCATCGTAGCGATGCCCGATGTAGTCTATCAGCTTCTGCCCCTGATAGCCCACCACGATGATGACCCTGCGGAGTGAAAGTTCCGACAGCTGTCCTAATAGGCGGTCTATCAACTTGACGCCGTTGACCTCCACCATACACTTGGTATTGTCGCGTGTTTTCTCTCCAAGTCTGCGGCCCATGCCAGCCGCCAGAATGATTGCCTGCATATCTTCCTAATTATTATTGATAATACCTCATCACATCGGGGATGATGCTCTCGGGCACCATTCCCGCTATGCTCTCGCCTCGTCTGACGCGCCGGCGGATTTCCGTGCTTGAGACATCAAGCAACGGCATATTGATAGTACCCGGATAGTTGTCACGGGGATAGACGATGACATCGTAATTCCGCAGGATATCCTTCCAGTGGCGCCAACGGTCGAAGTGGGCCCAGTTGTCGCCGCCAATCAACAAGACGAACTGACGGTCCGGATAGTCCTGACTCAAGTGCTGCAACGTGTTCCAGGTGTACGACGGACGGGGCAAGCGGAACTCATAGTCAACGGCCCGGACACCACCGACACCCTCCAGGGCTTTTTGCGACAGCTGCAGCCGCAGCTCGTCAGCCAGTAAGTCGGCTTCTTGCTTCAGCGGATTCTGCGGCGACACCATCAGCCACACCTCGTCCAAGGGGCATTGCTGCAGCACCGCCTTGGCCAGCGCGATGTGGCCCACGTGGATGGGGTTGAACGACCCGCCGAAGATTCCCGTCCTAATCATCCAACGAACTGTTTGATGATCCGCAGCGTGTCCTCCTCAGCCTTCTCCAGTTGGTCGTTGACAACCGTACAGTCAAAGTTCCCCGCCTGCGAGATTTCATATTCGGCCCGTGCTATGCGCTGGTCGATAACCTCGGGGGCATCCGTGGCCCGGCTCTCCAGCCGCCGACGCAGCTCAGCCACCGACGGGGGCTGGATGAAGATGCTCAATGCCCGGCTGCCATAGTACTGCTTGATGCGCATACCCCCGTTTACGTCCACATCGAAGACCACATTCTGGCCGGCCTCCAATTGCTTTTCCACCTGCGACTTCAGCGTGCCGTAGAAGCGCCCTTCGTAGACTTCCTCGTATTCTACGAACTCGTCACGCGCTATTCGCTCGCGAAACTCCTCGGGGGTGATGAAGAAGTATTCTACGCCGTCCTGCTCTGTGCCGCGAGGGGCTCGCGACGTGCATGAGACAGAAAAGGCCAGATGCAGTTCAGGAAACTGCATCAGCCAGCTGATGATGGTCGACTTCCCCGTGCCGCTGGGGGCTGAGAAGATGATAAGCTTGCCTTTTTCCATTGCTTACAGTGCATTTAGAACCTGTTCCTTAATCTGCTCCAGTTCATCCTTCATCATCACCACGATGTTCTGCATCTCGGCCTGATTGGACTTAGAACCGGTGGTATTGATTTCGCGGCCCATCTCCTGGGCAATAAAGCCAAGCTTCTTGCCCTGTCCGGGCTGGTCGGCCATCGTCTCACGGAAATACTTCAGGTGGTTGGTCAGGCGCTGCTTCTCCTCGCTGATGTCCAGCTTCTCAATATAGTAGATGAGCTCCTGCTCCAGGCGGTTCT
>CAMOQW010000065.1 GCA_946623195.1 uncultured Prevotella sp. | reverse complement strand
ACGCCTCTGGCTATGCCCGAAACCGCGAGGCCGCCATCGCCCCCTTCATCGCTGCAGCCGAAGAGGCTCGCCGCGTGGGATTAGGGCTGAACGCCGGCCACGACCTGTCGCTGGAGAATCTGGCTTACTACCACCAGCAGATTCCCTGGACCGACGAGGTGAGCATCGGCCACGCCCTCATTTGCGATGCCCTCTACTTTGGACTACAACAGACCATCAAGCAATATCTACAAGCATTAAAATAACAGAATTATGGCAAAAGTATATGTATTCTTGGCTGACGGTTTCGAGGATGTCGAGGCCCTGATTCCCGTCGACGTGCTGCGTCGCGGAGGTGTGGAAGTGACAACAGTAAGCATCAGCGATTTCCCCTTGGTGCAGTCGGCGCACGGCGTAAACATTGAGGCCGACATCATGTTCGAACAGGGCGACTTCTCGGATGCCGACCTGCTGCTGCTTCCCGGTGGCATGCCCGGGGCCAGCAACCTCTTTGCACACAAGGGTGTCTGCAAGGCCGTCGTCGACCAGTTTGCTGCCAGCAAAAAAGTAGCTGCCATCTGTGCTGCACCGGCTGTCGTACTGGGACAGTTAGGACTGCTCGAAGGTCGGCGAGCAACGTGCTATCCAGGTTTCGAGAAACAGTTGGAGGGTGCCTCGTACACGGCCGATCTGGTCACCGTTGACGGCAACATCACCACTGCCGAAGGGCCTGCTGCCGCTTTCCCCTTCGCCTATGAACTGCTGACGCAGCTGAAGGACCAGAAGACCAGCGACCAGATTGCCGAAGGTATGCGCTTCAAACACCTGATGGACTGATGGACTATGTCATCATCGTAGCAGGCGGCAAGGGCTTGCGCATGGGTAGCGACATCCCCAAGCAGTTTCTGCCCGTAGGCGGACGTCCGGTACTGATGCGGACGTTGGAGCGGTTTCGAGAGTACTCTAAGGAATTACAGATTATCCTCGTGCTGCCCAGGGCTCAACAGGACTACTGGCGAAAATTGTGCCACGAATTTCAATTCACGGTGGAATATCTGTTGGCCGACGGTGGCGAGACGCGCTTTCACTCGGTACAGAATGGGCTGGCCCTGATTTCCGATGACGCTGAAGGCGTAGTCGGTGTGCACGACGGCGTGCGTCCCTTCCCCTCGATTGACGTCATCCGCAAATGCTACGAAACGGCACGCACGGGAAAAGCCGTCATTCCCGTCATTCCTGTTGTGGAAACCTTGCGCCACACCCCACCCTCCACCCTCATCCCTCCTTCCTCCTCCAAAACCGTTCCCCGCGACGAATACCGGTTGGTGCAGACGCCCCAGTGCTTTGACATCCAACTGCTCAAGGCCGCCAACCGCCAGCCGTATAGCGACGGCTTTACCGACGACGCCAGCGTGGTCGAAGCATTCGGCTATCATATCACCCTCGTAGAGGGCAATCGCGAGAACATCAAGATTACAACCCCCTTCGACCTGAAGATTGCCGAGGCACTCATCTGAACTACCTGTAGCCGGAAATACAAAATGACAGGCAACATACTGCAGCAAGACATACAATACCTGCCGGGGGTGGGACCTCAGCGCAAAAAGATGCTCAGCGAGGAACTGGGCATCAGTACGTTTGGCGACTTGCTGGAGTACTATCCCTACAAGCACATCGACCGTTCCCGAGTCTACAGCATCCGGGAACTAACGGGCGACATGCCCTTCGTTCAGGTGAAAGGGCGCATCCTCTCGTTCGAAACCTTCAAGATGGGAGCACGCAAGAAGCGGGTTGTCGCCCACTTCACCGACGGCAGCGGTAAGGTGATGGACCTGACGTGGTTCAACTATGCCGACAATGTTGTTAAGAAATACAAGATTGGCACAGAGTATGTCGTCTTCGGACGCCCTCAGGTGTTCAACGGGCGCATCCAGGTGGTTCACCCGGATATCGACGAAGCAGACAAAATGGAATTTGCAACGATGAACATGCTGCCCTACTATCACACCACAGAGAAGATGAAGAAGGCGGGCATGAACTCGCGCTCAATAGAGCGATTTATCAAGACGCTCATCGACACGCTCAAGGCCCCCTTGTCTGAGACACTACCCGACTTTATCACCCAGAAATTGCACCTGATGTCACGCGACGACGCCCTGCGGCTGATACACTTCCCTCAGCATGCCAAAGAACTGGAACAGGCCCGCGTCCGACTGAAGTTCGAAGAACTGTTCTATGTACAGCTGAATATATTAAGGTACGCGAGCGACCAGCGGCGGAAATACCAGGGGTACGTGTTCTCCCGAGTGGGCGAATATTTCAACGACTTCTATCATCAGAACCTGCCCTTCCCACTGACTGAGGCACAGAAACGCGTCATTCGCGAAATCCGCAAGGACATGGGCAGCGGACGACAGATGAACCGACTGTTGCAGGGCGATGTAGGCAGCGGCAAGACACTGGTGGCACTGATGTCGATGCTCATCGCACTGGACAACGGCTATCAAGCCTGCATCATGGCACCGACGGAAATTCTGGCCGAGCAACACCTACAGACCATTATGGAATTTCTGGAAGGTTTGGACATACGTGTTGCGCTACTGACAGGCATCGTGAAAGGCAAGCGCCGACAGGAAGTATTAGACGGACTCTTGGACGGTACCATCCACATCCTCGTGGGAACCCATGCCGTCATTGAGGATACGGTACAGTTTGCACGCCTGGGCATGGTGGTGGTCGACGAACAGCACCGCTTCGGGGTAGCACAGAGAGCAAAACTATGGAGTAAGAGCCAAAACCCGCCTCACGTCTTGGTGATGACGGCAACTCCCATTCCACGTACGTTGGCGATGACACTCTACGGCGATTTGGACGTCAGCGTCATCGACGAATTGCCGCCGGGACGCAAACCCGTGGTGACCCGGCATGTGTATGACCGCTCTATGCCGTCGCTGTATGACAGCATCCGTAAACAGATTCAGCAAGGGCGTCAGGTGTACATTGTCTTTCCTTTGATTGAAGAAAGCGAAAAGATTGACCTCAAGAACCTGGAGGATGGCTTTGACGTGCTGAAGCAGGTGTTCCCAGAGTTCCGGCTCAGCAAGGTGCACGGTAAGATGAAACCTGCCGACAAGGAGACAGAAATGATGAAGTTTGTCAGTGGAGAGACACAGATTCTGGTGGCCACAACGGTCATCGAGGTGGGGGTCAACGTGCCTAACGCCTCCGTCATGGTCATCCTCGATGCCCAACGTTTCGGACTGTCACAGTTGCACCAGCTCAGAGGTCGTGTCGGACGCGGTGCCGACCAGTCGTACTGCATTCTGGTGACGGGTCTCAAACTAGCAGAAGACACACGCAAGCGCATCGACATCATGTGTGAGACAAACGACGGCTTCCGCATTGCCGAGGCCGACCTGAAGCTGCGCGGACCGGGCGACTTGGAGGGTACTCAGCAGAGCGGCATGGCCTTCGACTTGAAAATTGCCGACATTGCCCGCGACGGACAACTGGTACAGATGGCCCGCGACGAGGCCCAACTCATCATTGATGATGACCCTACGTGCGAGAAGGCCCGCTATGCACTGCTGTGGAACCGGCTGCGCGAACTGCGGAAGACGAATATCAACTGGGGAGTCATCTCCTGACGCAAGAAATGGGGCTCCCCTGCGGAAGCCCCATCCTTTTTAACCACATAATTCAGCTGATTCCTTAGGGAAGGCTGATTGCCTCTGACGGACAAACGTCAGCGCATGTGCCGCACTCTGTGCAAACATCGGGGTTGATTGAATACTTGTCGCCCTCAGAGATTGCTCCAGAGGGGCACTCATCGATACATGTACCGCATGCGATGCAGTCGTCACCAATTACGTATGCCATAATTCTTTCTTACTTAAATGAGTTAATAATATACTTAATAATTGTGATGCAAAGGTAAGCATTATTTTCGAATAATACCTAATTTTTAGTAGGGAAATTTCATTATTTGTCGTAATTTATACGTTATCGAAATAATATTCTACCCCTTTGTCACGTTATAAAGAATGGATATGAAACGAATTCTTATCATCATGCTGATAGGCTGTTGCGCCCTATGCATCAAGGCGCAGCAAGACCGTCGTGTACAGCACAAGCCCTATATCGACCTGCGGCCCATGCACTTTGGCATCCTGGTGGGTATGCACCTGCAGGACGTAGAATTTGAGAATGTCGGACCGCAAACCATTGTCGACGAGACCGGTGGCGCCACAGACCATCTCGTCCTGTGCGATGCCGACAAATGGAATGCAGGTTTCTCGGTGGGTGTGCTCACCGAGCTGCGCCTGCATGAGAATTTCTCTTTACGCGTCACACCCACCATGCATTTCGGTGCCAAGCATCTGACCTTCCTGAACATGAACGACCTAGACCTTAACGGCCAACCACGCCGTCAGACACAGGACATGAAGAACACGTATGTCTCCATCCCTGTCGACATCAAGTTTGCAGCTCCGCGCTGGAACAACCACCGACCCTACATCATGGCGGGCATCAATCCCATGATGAACCTGACGGGCGGCGACCAGGACCTAGTACGACTGAAACGCTTCACCACCATGCTGGAGGTCGGCATGGGCTGCGACTTCTATCTACCCTTCTTCAAACTGATTCCCGAACTTAAGTTCTGCTGGGGACTGGGAAATTCGTTGGATACCAACCACAAAAACGAACTTCGCGACGCCAACCTGAAGCCCTATGCGGGAGCGGTCAACAGCGCGAAGTCAAAGATGATTGTGCTTACGTTCTATTTCGAATAGAGGTCTACCACCATTCTACCTACAAAGATGGCGTGCTTGCCGTTCTGGTCAACGGCAACAGGCTTACCGTCCATATTGTTCAGGTATTCCAGTTTGTCAAAATAGGTATGGGTATGACCGCCCAGCACCAAATCGATATAGCGGGAACGCGGTATAAAGTACGGGTCGTCCTCACCGCGATTGCTGTTCCAGCCGAGATGGGAGATGCAGATTACCATATCACACTTCTCCTTTTCCTTAAGCATAGTAGCCGTCTCCAATGCCACATCGGCAGGATTCTGGTACTTGACACCCAAGCAGTTCTTGTCCGACACCAGACCCTCCATCTTAGGAGCCAAACCAAAAACGCCGATTTTCAGTCCGTTCTTTTTAATAATAATGTAGGGTTTCACCAATCCTTCGCACACCGTTCCTGTAAAGTCGTAGTTGGCACAGACGATGGGGAAGGTAGCCATTCGGAAACAACGCGCCATGTTCTCCAGTCCGAAGTCGAACTCATGGTTGCCTATGGTGGCGGCGTCAATGCCCATCTGGTTCATCAGTCCTATCTCCACGTCGCCCTTAAACATAGTGAAATAGGCAGAACCCTGAAAAAAGTCGCCACTGTCAAAGTACAGCAGGTCTGGATTCTTCCGTCGTTCCTCCTTCAACATGGCGATGCGACGCAGAAAACCGCCCCGGCCTGCCTTCATCGTATCGGGCAACTGCTCGTTGACAGGCAGGATGGTGGAATGCGTGTCATTGGTGTGCAGGATAACGAGTTGCTTATGTTTCTTTGACTGTCCGTCCAGAGACACCAAGGCCAGCATTAACACGAGAAAATATCTTGCTTTCATAGTCGGTTACTATTTTTGTTGAATGATTCTTCCTTCTATCTCTGCCGTCACCACCTTGCCCAGTTTGGTCTGTTCGCGGAAGTAGTTCATGATGATGAAGCGCGTATTGTTAGACACCTCTTGAGGTGCGTTCACATTGCAGCCTTTTTTGAAGGTCGTCATTTTGTCGGTTCCTCCCAACAGGTAGTCGATGGTGGCAATGCGATAGTCACGCTGGGGTTCGATAGGTTCACCGTTGATGGCAGCACTCACCAGTTTGCCATCCTTCGATATCACCATCCGCACAGAGTGGCTCACTCCTTCGCCACCCACACTGGCCATTTCAGAGAACAGTTGGAGCACATCGGCACCACTCAGCGTAGTAAAAGCTATCTTATTCTCAAACGGAGCTATGTCCAGCACGTCTCCATAGGTCACATTACCCTTGGGCAAGTCAGCACGCACTCCTCCCATGTTGTAGATGCCGAAGTCTGGCTTCTCGCCATAATCCTTGGCGGCCCATACCATAATGTCTGCCAACAGATTAGAAAGCTCTCCTTCTGGGCGCTGGGCAGTCATATACTTGGCCGACCGGCCCACCACTGGTCCCATTACGGAGTCGACAACATGCTTATAGGGCTTCAGAAATTCGGCAGCCGCTGCATCGGGGTGTGCATCATAGCGACTGTCCACCAGAATACGGCTGCGCTGAATGCCCGTCACCTCGTAGTGCGACTTGCAGGATGCAAACAACAAAACCGGCATTAGCATCAAAAAGATTGTCTTTTTCATCATAGTCTTATTCGTTTTATGGTGCAAAAGTACAAAAAAAAAATAAAAAAAAAGGCATCAGGAAGTTTTTTCCTCCTTTCTCTTTCCATTTTTCACTTTTTTTTGTACCTTTGCACCCGCTTTTCGGCGTAACCGATGGAGGGAAGTAACGAGTTGCCCGTCTATGTTGCGTTGGAACGATACAACAACATTATTAATTTAAAGTAACAATGGATTTAATTAAAGTTGCTGAAGAAGCATTTGCAACCGGCAAAAAGTTCCCAGAGTTCAAGGCTGGTGACACTGTAACTGTCGCTTACAAAATTATCGAGGGTTCCAAGGAGCGTATCCAGCTCTATCGTGGTGTGGTCATCAAGATCAGCGGCCATCAGGAGAAAAAACGCTTCACCGTTCGCAAGATGTCAGGTACCGTGGGCGTAGAGCGTATCTTCCCTCTGGAGTCGCCCAACATCGAGAGCATCGAGGTGAACAAGGTTGGTAAGGTTCGTCGCGCTAAGCTTTACTATCTGCGCAAGCTCACTGGTAAGGCTGCCCGCATCAAGGAGAAGCGCAGCGGAATCGCCGGCAAGGAGTAAGCACTCCTACTCAACAAGCATAAAAGAGACAATCTCACCCAGGGGTTGTCTCTTTTTTGTAAGATTCGACGACTATTACACATTTTTTTTGTACCTTTGCAGCCAAATTGCCAACTATCACATGAAAAGAAATATGAAAGAGTTACAACTGAAGTACGGATGTAATCCGAACCAGAAGCCTTCACGCATCTTCATGACTGAGGGCGAGTTACCCATCGAAGTCATCAACGGTCGTCCCGGCTACATCAACTTCCTGGATGCGCTGAACGCATGGCAGTTGGTGAAGGAACTGAAGGAAGCCACGGGGCTGTCTGCTGCTGCCTCCTTCAAACACGTATCGCCAGCCGGTGCCGCCGTAGGACTGCCCCTAAGCGACACCCTGAAGAAAATCTACTTCGTGGATGATGTCAAAGGGCTGGATGATAGTCCGATAGCCTGTGCCTATGCTCGTGCACGTGGTGCCGACCGCATGTCGAGTTATGGTGATTTCGTGGCCCTCTCCGACACCTGCGACGCGACGACTGCTCTGTTGCTGAAGCGCGAGGTCAGCGACGGCGTGATAGCTCCCGATTACACAGCTGAAGCCGTTGAAATTCTAAAGGACAAGCGCAAGGGCACCTATAACGTCATCAAGATAGACCCCACCTACAAGCCCAACCCCATTGAGCGCAAGCAGTGCTTTGGCGTGACCTTCGAACAGGGCCGTAACGAAATCCGGCTGGACGATCCTGCGCTTTTTGAAAACGTTCCCACTCAGAACAAGATTTTTACAGCTGATGCCAAGCGCGACCTGATGATTGCCCTCATCACGCTGAAATACACTCAGTCGAACTCCGTCTGCTACGTAAAGGACGGACAGGCTATCGGCATCGGTGCCGGACAGCAGAGCCGCATCCACTGTACTCGTCTGGCCGGCAACAAGGCCGACATCTGGTGGCTGCGCCAGCATCCGAAGGTAATGGCCCTGCCCTTTAAGGAGGGCATCCGTCGCGCTGACCGCGACAACACCATCGATGTGTATATCTCTGAGGATGAGCACGACGACGTGCTGCGCGATGGTGCCTGGCAGCAGTTCTTCACCCGTCAGCCCGAGGTGCTGACTTTAGAGGAAAAGAAAGCCTGGATAGCCCAGAACACGAAGGTTGCCTTAGGTTCTGATGCCTTCTTCCCCTTCGGCGACAATATCGAACGTGCCCATAAGAGCGGTGTGGAATTCATCGCCCAGGCCGGAGGTTCCGTACGCGACGACCATGTCATCATGACCTGCGACAAGTACGGCATAGCCATGACCTTCACGGGTGTCCGTCTGTTCCACCACTAAAGGAACGAAAAGTGAAAAGCGAAAAGTGATACATTTACTACCGCAGAATGAGTAAGGAATCAGACTTCGAGGAGATCCTCGTTAACGGCATCTCTTTTGGTCGAGGCGGCGGTCCGCGCAAAGAGGATGGCAAGGTGAAGACCAAGGCCAGGAAAAAGAAATATATCACCGGTGCTCACGGTAGCGGCTCTGCCAGGCAGAAGGCCAAATACCGTGAACAGCGGGCCAACCGCCACAAGAAATAGTTGAAACGACGCCGATTTGAAAAAGACTAACGAATGAAACAAACAAAACTCGCTCTTATTCTCATCCTGATGTTAACTTCAGGACTAGCTCGTGCCCAAAAGTATGTAGGCGGCGACATCTCGATGCTACCCAGCTATGAGGCACAAAAGGCCACGTATTACGACAAAGACGGCAAGTCCGTCAGCAATGTCATCAGTTTCCTCAAGGAACAAGGTTGGAACACCATCCGTGTCCGCCTGTTTGTCGACCCATCCAACGACAACGACAAGGCCGTCGTACAGGACTTGGAGTATGTCAAGGCTTTGGGCAAGCGCGTAAAGGATGCCGGATTCTATTTCATGCTCGACTTCCACTACAGCGACACATGGGCCGACCCCAGCAAGCAGTGGACACCCAAAGACTGGCTCTCGATGAGTGACGACCAGCTCTACACTAAGATTTACGGCTACACCAAAGACTGTCTGAATGAATTGGTAGCATCTAAGGCCACGCCCGACCTTATCCAGACCGGCAATGAAATCTCCTACGGTATGCTGTGGGGAGGAGAAGGTACTAATGCCAACCGCTGCTATAGCAACAGCACCGCCAACTGGTCACGTTTCACCACCTTGTTAAAACAGGCAGGAAAAGCTTGTCGTGAGGTATGCCCTAAGGCCAAAATCATCCTCCACACCGAACGGGCGGCCAACACCAATGTACTGATTAACTTCTATGACCAGATGAAGTCGGCCGGTGTTGACTACGACGTCATCGGCCTCAGTTACTACCCCTACTTCCACGGACAGATGTCTGTGCTCGACAATGCCTTGACGCTATTGGAGAGCAATAATTACGACAAGGAGATACAGGTGGTGGAAGCCGGCTACCCCTCGAAGTGGGCCGTGAAGGGTACCACTTACGACTATACCAGCGTCTACCCCTACTCTCACGAAGGCCAGCGCAAGTTCACTGCCGATCTCATCACCATGCTCCAGAAGCATACTCAGGTCAACGGGCTCTCTTGGTGGTATGCCGAAGCCAATGCCAAGGGTACTACAGGAAATCTCAGCACAGACTGGTATAATGCCAGCCTCTTCGACAATGAGACAGGCCGTGCCCTACCCGCACTCTACGAGCTGAAAGTATATGGAGATGGCGACACCGGCATACGAAATATCACCGCCACACGCCCCACTGCTGACATCTGGTACACACTCGATGGTCGCCGTCTCAACGGCACTCCCGCCACCAGAGGACTGTACATTAACAACGGCCGGAAGGTCGTCCGATGGTAAAATTTATAGCCGGCGGGCAGAGGATACTTTACTGTTCCTCTGCCTGCTTCACCGTATAGCGCACGTTGAGGTTGGGCGAATAGGTATTCTCCAAGGTCAGCGTGATGAAACCGCCTTCGGTTTCGAAGGTCGCTATCTTGTGGTCGTCGCCATGCTTGGGCATGTTAGGCCAGGTGCCTAACTCCTTCTCCAGGCCGTCGCGCAGTTCCTGCCATTTGTTGCGGGTGCTGTCGTTGGTCGACATCGTGTAATTCTCCTGCGCCATCAGCAGTTTTTCGCCCTTGAAGGCCAGCAGCACGTGGTAGGGCACGTCGTCACTCTTCAGCACCCACGTCTTGCCGCTGTCGGAGGCCGCAGTATCTACAGCAAAACCACGAGCCTGCAAAGAATCCATAAACTGGGCTAGAGGCATATTCATAGCCAGGCCACGATAGTTGAACACGGGTGCATCGCCACCACAGGCTACGAGAGCGGCAAGCACTGTCATACAAGCAATTAGTTTTCTCATCATCGTTTTTTCTCTTTAATTATTTCGATATTTCGATATTTCGATATTTCGATATTCGATTTCTTTTCTCTCACTCTGATAACATCGTCAC
>CAMOQW010000064.1 GCA_946623195.1 uncultured Prevotella sp. | reverse complement strand
CGTCTTCATTGGTCATCACGTCTTCATTGGTCATCACGTCTTCATTGGTCATCACCACCTGATACGTGGTCTCTGCCTCGTCGCCGGCCTGGACATTCGGGACAAACACCTGCACGCTGTCGCCGGCATTGGCCAAGTCGAGCGTTTCAGCAACAGCACCCACTGTCACCGTCACCGTCTTGGCCTCCTCTTGGGGATTCGGCGTGGGATTCACCCAGTCTTTATAATCTTCCGTGCAGCTTGCCATCAGCAGGGCTACACCAAACATTGACAATATCTTTTTCATAACGTCTTTTCGCTTTATGCATTTACGAATTACTTACTTAACAAACTCAACCTTGTGGGTACCCTCGCAGCCGAGATAGAGTTTTACGGTGTAGGTGCCAGCGGGAACCTCCAGATTAGCACCGCTGTACTGGGTCAGGTTGCCATAGTTGGCACCATTGCCGTCAGCACCGCCCCAAGAAACGCTCCAGTCATCGTTCATGGCAAACTTCACCTGAGCATCAGCGCTGAAGGTCCAGTCAATGGTCCAGCAGCCTTCAGCCACGTTATAGGTCATGTGCGTAGTAGCATCAGCCTGGTTCCATCCGTTGAAGTCGCCGACCATCGTGATGCTGTTGACGGGAGAGATCTTCCACTTCATATTCACTATGTCCACATCAATCTGATAGAAGCCTGCAGGCTTGGCATCGTCGGGGAAGCTCTTACCCGGGTCGTTACAGTCTTCCTCGCCGTCAACGACCAGGTTGCCGTATTCACCGGCAGGATCCTGACCGAAGTCGCCGTCCCAGTTACCCTCGTTGGGTCTGAACTTGAAGCCGCCATTCAGGTAGTTGTAGCTCTGGTAGAGGCCATTGGCTTGGTCGACCAGTGCCATCGGATAAGCAGTACCCCAGCCGCTCTCGTTGCCTATTTCATAGATGAACGGAGCAAACGACGGAGCCACGACGAGGTTAGGAATAACCATCAAGGTCACGACGTTAGAATAGACGGTCTGCGTGCCCGACACATCGGCAATGGCACGGGCATACACCTTTGCCGCAGCAGGCACGGTGTTTTCGTCCCATCCGCTGATGGCATTGATGGCGCGCGACAGCTTAGAAGCGCTTAGCGTCCCGGAGGTCTGGTTGTACACCTCGTCGATGGTGGCATAGTCAGCATCAGCCTGATGCTCTTCGTCCATGTCGGCCAGATTAACCGTGAAATTGCCGTCCAGCGACACCTGCAGCTGATAAGACGCTGACACTGGGAAACCATAGTTAGGCGAATTCCAAGTAAAGGGAATACCCGTAGAGGTGGCCAGGTCAATATTCGACGTGGAATAGGCCGGGGTATTCAGTACGAACTCCGTGGGCTGCAGAAGCGTCGGATTAGAGTCTCTGTCGTCTGCACAGGCTGTGAAGAGGCCGATGCCACACAGCAACAGCATTGTTGACTTTATGATCTTTTTCATAATCTGTTCTGTTTATAAGTTTAGTAACCTTCGTTCTGTTTGATATCGCCCTTCACCTGGTCGGCAGGAATAGCGAAGACATTCTTAGTGGCAGGGAAGCTGCGGCCGTCCTTGGCACCACCTTTCCATACCCAGTTGTAATCAGTATCGCCACCGAACTTACCAAAGCGGATGAGGTCGACACGGCGACGGCCTTCGAAATAGAACTCACGGCTCCACTCGTCGAGCACCTCGTCAAGGCTGTAGCTGGCCTTCTGGTCGAAGTTGTTGGCACGTGAACGCAACTCATTGATGTAGCGAGTAGCCTCCTCGGAAGTACGACTTGCACCAGCCTGGCGGGTGACGGCCTCAGCGTAGGTCAGGTAAGCCTCAGCCACGCGGAAGAAGAAGAAGTCGGCATCGGGGAACTGAGAGTCGCTGCCCTTGACAGCAGTGCCCGTCGACTTGTAGTTGATGAACTTGGCGACGGCATAGCCATCCTTGAAATCGCCATCCTTATAGCCCTTCTCGTTCATCAGCGTGTGGCCGATGCCGAAGAACAGAGCGCGGTCGTCGCCGGCAGCTTCCTTCATGTCGTAAGACTGCACCTCAGGAGCATCATCGTTGGGGAAGAACTTACGGACGAGGTTGATGCGGGCACGATTGCCTGCCCACTTCTCGCTGGTACCGTTCAGGCCACCCGGGTCGTTGGCCGTTGCATCCATGTCGGCATCCCATGTGGAAGCCATCAGGAACAATGAAACACCCCACGAGGTGGTCTTCTTGCCATCGCACAGTACAGGGAAGATACATTCATTGGCAGCAGCACTCTCACCATTGTCGCCCATGAAGAGCATCTGGTAGGCTGTCCAGCCGTTGGCGCCGCTGGTGTTCAACTTGTAGGAAGAGTCGATGACCTTCTTGGCATACTCGGCAGCCTTGGCCCACTGGGCAGTACCGGTGTAGACCTCAGCATTCAGATAGAGGCGCATCAGCAGCATCCATGCGGCAGCCTTGTCGGCACGGCCATACATGGCATCGCTTGACGTCTTGGCCTTGGCATCGGCCAGATTGGGTTCCAGGGCGAGCAGCTCTTCCTCAAGCCATGCGTAAATCTCAGCACGGGTCATATAAGCAGGAACGGTCAGCGAGGTGGCGAAAGGCACGCCTCCGAAGGCATCCATCAGCAGATAGTAGTGGAGTGCGCGGACAAAACGGATCTCAGCCGTCTTGGTAGCATCCACGTCGCCAGCCACCTCCAGATAGTGGTTGCAGTAAGAGATACCCGTGGTCAGGCGGTTGAAATAACCGTTCAGCATCGGGTGCGACTGGTTGTAGGTGTTATAGCAGAACTGCTCGATACCGTCATCGCCCCACGAGCAGATAGCCTCGTCGGTAGTCAGTTCGTTGGAGTTCCACATCTGGCGGATAAAACCGGTAGTACCGCCGTCGAGTCCGTCAATGTCGCAGTCACCGTTGGCGCCGCCATTGCCTTGCAGTCCTAAGTTGGCATAGCACTTGTTGAACAGGCCGTCAGCATCAAACTCCAACGAGAGGTTCGGGTCGATGGGTGTCACGTCCAAGTCCTTGGTGCAGGACGTCATTCCAAACAGCAACGTAATGGCTGCGGCAGGAATTATATTCTTAATCAATCTTTTCATGACTATTATAATCTTATTATCTTAATCTACTTGTTAAATCAGAAGTTCAGGTTCAAACCGAAGATGAACGATATAGGACGCGGATAGATCTGATTGTCGAAACCGTTGGCGATTTCAGGATCAAGACCATCGTACTTGGTGATAGTGAACACATTGGACACCGTGCCGTAGACACGACCGCTCAGGCCGTGATAGGCACCCGACTTGAACAGGTCGGCGAAGGAGTAGCCCAGCGTGATGTTATCGCACTTCAGGAACGAAGCGTTGTGGATGTAGCGGTCTGACATCTGTGCCGTCACAGCATTGGTCTGACGGGCCACACCGGTATTCAGCACGGCAGTAGGACGGTTTGACAGCTGGTGGAAGGAGTCGTAGACCTGGTTGGGGCTAATGTTGGTCATGCCTGCCATGATGTTGTCGAACACATAGTTGTTGAAGCTGGCACGCAGCGAGAAGCCGAAGTCCCAGTTCTTCCACTCCATGCGTGAGCTCAGGCCCATCGTAACGTCGGGAGCCGGCTTTTTGTAGAAGTAGCGGTCGTTGGGGGTAATCTGCCCGTCGCCGTCACGGTCAACCACCACATTCTCAATGGCATTTCCGTTGGCATCATAAGCCTGCTGATAGACATAGAACGAATTCATGGCATAACCCACCTGGTTGTACTCCAGCAGCTTGTCGGTACCAATCTGGATGCCGGTATTGGGCACGGGAGAACCATCGGAAGACACACCGCTCAGGTCGGTAATCTTGTTCTTGTTGTAAGTAAAGTTGTAGTCTAACGTCCAATAGAAGTCTTTGGTCTGGATGGGCTTGACGCCTAACGTAACCTCGACACCCTTGTTCTCCAGCGAACCAATGTTCTGCCAAGCCTGGTTACGAAATGCCGACATGGCTACCGTAGGCGCATAGTTGAGCAGGTCGGTGGTCTTGCGCTTATAGATATCGATACTGGCGGTGAAGCGCTGCTTGAAGAAACCGAAGTCAAGACCCAGGTTATAGGTTGTCGTCGTCTCCCACTTCAAATCGGGGGTATAGTTGTCAGGACGATACAGTTCGCCGGAACCGGTAACGGGATAGAAGCCATTGGTGCCCGTGCTCTTCGAATAGGTGGCAATCCAGGCATAGTCGTTATTCACGTCCTGTTGACCGGTCTTACCCCAGCCAAGGCGCAGCTTCAAGTCGCTGAACACGTTCTGGTTCTTCAGGAACGGCTCCTCGATGACACGCCATGCAAAGGCTGCAGAGGGGAATGTCGACCAGTGGTCCTTGAAACGTGAAGAACCGTCGCGACGCAGCGTAAAGGTCAGCATGTAGCGGTCCATCAGCGTATAGTTCATACGTCCGAAGAACGACACCAGGTAGTTTTCGGTCTTGTAGTTATAGGGGGTATGGGGAGCCTCCTGCAACTGTCCGTTGACGGGAGGATTGACCGTGTTGCCAGCCTGATAGTAGCCGATGTAGTCGTTGCTCTGACTACGCCAGAAGTGCTGCCACTCGTAACCGGCCATGATGTCGAAATGGTGCACCTTGGCAAAGTCCTTATAATACTGGGCATATGCAGACAGCGACAGGTTGCGCTTCAGAATCTCGTCAGAGCCATAGCTACCATAATAGATATACTGAGGAGCAGCGGGCGATGCCGTACGGCTCTGGCGGCCCTTCGAGATATCAGCACCCAGCGTCATGTGCAGGCGAAGGTCCTCGAAGCCATGAATCTTATAGTCGATGTCGGCACTGCCGATGAATGAACGGCTGTGAGCTATCTCGCTGACCTCATTGAGCATGGCCAGCGGGTTTTTGAAGGCGTTACGCTCGTAGGTGTAAGGCCAGTCGGGGTCGTTCAGCGACGTACCGCTGGTGGGCCACTCGAAATAGCCTCCGAAAGGTTTAGTGCTCAAACCGACAAAGCGTCTCTGGTCTACTGGCAGAAGATTTCCCTGAGCATCACGGTCATTGTGATAGTTGGAAGTAAAGGCATAGGGATCCTGGCTCGGGTCCATGCTGGTGGCAGCACCTACGGCTCCACCATCGGCATACTGCGTGCGGGCATACATACCCTTGGCATTCAGGTTTAGGTTCAAGTGATCGTCAAAGAACGACGGATTGAGGTTCAAAGCTGCCGTCACACGCTTGAAGTCAGAAGTTTTCAGGATACCCTGCTGGTCGGTATAGCCTACCGACACACGATAGGGCAGGTCTTTCACCGCACCGGCTACTGTTACATTGTGGTCATGGCTGACAGCCGTACGGTAAATCAGGTCTTGCCAGTTGGTATTGGCAGTACCAAGTGCACTGTAGGCCTCGCTATCCTCACCCCAGAGGTCCTTGATGAAAGCACGATACTGGTCACCGTTCATCACGTCGAGGGTCTTCTTCTTGGCACTGATTGTCAGACTACCGGCGTATGACACCTGGGGAGCCTGGCCTTTGCGACCTTTCTTGGTGGTGATGATGATGACACCGTTAGAACCGCGGCTACCATAGATGGCCGTTGCAGAAGCATCCTTCAGTACGTTGAACGATTCAATATCCTGCGGGTTGATCATAGAGAGCGGGTTGGAAAGGCCCTTCACACCGGCATTGTCCATGGCCACTCCGTCAATCACTATCAGAGGGTCGTTGGAAGCGTTCAGCGACGAACCACCACGAATACGTATCTGGGCACCACCGCCCGGGGTTCCGTCGTTGCTGGTGATATTGACACCAGCCACCTTACCTGACAACATATCCTGTGGGTTCACCACAAGACCCTTGTTCTTGGAGTCCGGCTTCAGGGCTGTCACCGAGCCTGTCAGGTCACTTTTCTTCACCTGACCGTAACCAATGACCACCACTTCATTCAGCACGGCGGCATCTTCCTGTAGCGTCACCTCCACATTGGGAGCTGCCTTCACAGTAGCATCCTGGTAGCCGACATACGAGATGGTGATGTCAGCACCTTGCTTTGCATTCAGGGCAAAGTTACCGTCGAAGTCCGTAATGGTAGCAGTCTGAGTGCCTACTACGCGCACGGTAGCACCGATGATTGGTTCACCCTGAGCATCCTTAACATGACCCTTGACGCTGATTTGCGCAAAGGCTCCTACCGATAGGAAAAGTCCTAACATCAGGACCAGCATCCTAAACGGAATCTTAATGTTTACCTGCTTCATCATTAAATCTTTAAAGTTAGAGTATTACATTGTTAGTTTGCGAATATCTGGTTTTGATTTAAATCAAGTGCAAAGATAAGGAATTGTTTTGATTCGTTGATACTTTTTATGAGTTAAATACGTTATTAGTACAATGCAAACGTTTGCATTCGCCTTTCTTAATAAATAAATAAGGTAAACATGCAACGAACGGAACTTTTCAATATCTTTGCACCCAGAAACAACTAAGAGCCCGATGAAAGAAACTGCCCCACTGACTATGAAAGATATCGCCCGCGAGCTGGGCATCTCAGTTGCCACCGTGTCGCGAGCGCTGAAGGATTCGCCCCGCATCTCAGCAAAGCGACGGGCAGCCATTCAGCAGTATGCCCGTGAGCATAACTTCACGCCCAACGTCATTGCCGAGTCGCTACGCCACTCGAAGGTAAAGCCCCAGAAGCTCATCGGCGTCATCATACCCGACTTTGTGCACTACTACTTCGCATCGGTGCTGAAAGGCATTGAGGAGGAGGCCTCATCCCAAGGCTACCGCATCCTAGTGGCCACCAGTCAGGAGCGCTATGAACGGGAGGTGCGCATCTGCCAGTCGTTCTACGAGAACAAGGTGTGCGGCATCATTGTTTCGCAAGCCAAAGACACCCTGCACTACGAGCATTTCCAGAAACTGATGGATGCCGGCGTCCCCTTGGTGTTCTACGACCGCATCTGCACCGGTCTCAATGCCAGCCGCGTGGTGGTAGACGACTACATGGGGGCTTATAATGCCGTGAACCATCTCATCGACAGCGGATGCCGACATATTGCCTTCTATGGCGCCCCTATGACGATGGAGATTTCAAAAAACCGCTTCAATGGCTACAAGGATGCCCTGCTCAAGCATGGCCTGCAGTACGATGCCGACATCACCAGGGTCTGCGACAACCGTGCCGATGCAGAAGCCATCACTCCTGAAATCCTGAAGATGGAGAACCGCCCCGATGCCTTCTTCGCCATCAACGACGATACCGCCATCGGCATCCTATACACGGCCAAACGGATGGGATTCCGCATACCTGACGACATCTCCATCTGCGGATTTACCAATGGCTATCGTGCCGTGGCCTGCGACCCGATGCTGACTACCGTAGAACAACGTGGCGAGAAGGTGGGCGAAGAAGCTGCCGACATCCTGATAGGCCACGTGGAGGGCAACATCCCCATGGACAAGGCTGAGCGACGCATCGTGCGCACCCGGCTGATTATTAGAGGAACAACGAAATAAATTTAGATATTATGAAACAGAAACCGAATCTACCGTTTTGGAGCCTGTGGAATCTGAGCTTTGGATTCTTTGGCGTACAGATTGCATACGCACTACAGTCGGCAAACATCTCACGCATCTTCCGCACATTAGGTGCCGACCCGCACTCGCTGAGTTTCTTCTGGATACTGCCTCCGCTCATGGGCATCTTAGTACAGCCCATCGTGGGAACCCTGTCGGACAAGACCTGGACGCGCTGGGGACGCCGCATACCTTATTTATTTATAGGAGCCAGCGTAGCCGTGGCCGTCATGTGCCTGCTGCCCAATGCAGGGTCGCTCCATCTGGCAGTGTCGGCAGCACTCATCTTCGGGCTGATTGCTCTGATGCTGCTCGACACCAGCATCAACATGGCCATGCAGCCTTTTAAAATGCTGGTGGGCGACATGGTCAACGAGGAGCAGAAGGCCAAAGCATACAGCATCCAGTCGTTCCTGTGCAATGCCGGATCGGTGGCAGGCTTCCTGTTTCCCTTCTTGCTGACCTGGATTGGCGTCAAGAACGTGGCAGAAGAGGGCGTGGTGCCCGACTCCGTCATCTGTTCGTTCTACATCGGTGCTGCCATCCTGATACTCTGCGTCATCTATACCACACTGAAGGTGAAGGAATGGAACCCCGACACGTATCGCGAATACAACCCCGTTTCACAGGAGCAAGAAGAGAGTGCCAACTGGATAACGCTCTTAAAAAACGCCCCCTCAACTTTCTGGAAAGTGGGACTGGTACAGTTCTTCTGCTGGGCCGGTATGCTCTATATGTGGACTTACGTGGTTGATGCCGTCTCCGAGACCGTCTGGGGCACTACCGACCCGGCGTCCGCCGCCTATCAGGAAGCCGCCAACTGGACTGGCGTGCTCTACGCCATCCAGGCCATAGGGTCGGTGGTGTGGGCTACCGTGCTGCCACGCTTCAAAGACACGAAAATGGCATACGCAATGAGTCTGATACTGGGCGGTATCGGCTTTGCCATGATTCCCTTCATCCCCGACATGTACGGACAGATTGTACCCTTCCTGCTCATCGGCTGCGGCTGGGCAGCCATGCTGGCCATGCCGTTCACCTTTGTCACCAACGCCCTGCAGGGCTACGGCCACATGGGTGCCTACCTGGGGCTGTTCAACGGCACCATCTGTCTGCCACAGATTGTGGCGGCCATCTGTGGCGGCACCATCCTGTCACTGGTAGGAGGCCATCAGTCAACGATGATGATTGTAGCCGGCGTCAGCTTCATCTTAGGAGCCTGCTGCGTAACGGTCATTCAGAAAAGATAACAATCACTAAAACATAACCGCTTATGAAACTTCTATTCAACGTAGAGTATCAGACCACCTTTGGTGAAGAACTGGTACTGAACATTCTGGCAGAGAAAAGCACTGCGAAGGAATCGCAGCACAAAATGACCACGCTGGACGGTCTCCACTGGTTTGTGGAGCTGACTAAAGACATGAAGCCCGGAACCTGCATCGACTATTACTACAGCCTGAAACGGGGCGACGAAACAGTCCGCCAGGAATGGCTTGTAGAACCACACCGGTTGGAGACGGCTGGCCATGAGGCTACCCGCTACACCGTCTACGACCACTGGATTGACATACCCGAAGACTCGTTCATGTACAGCTCTGCCATCACCGACTGCGTAATGGCCCGCAATCACAAGAGGAACACCAAGACGGAATTCAAGCAGACGGTAATGCTGAAGGTGCGTGCCCCGCAACTACGGGCTGACGAGAAGTTGGCCATTGTAGGCGAGCCGCAGCAGTTAGGAGCATGGGACATCAAGAAAGCCATCAGGATGGCCGAAGTCCAAAGCAACGAATGGACGGTCAGCCTGAACGCCACCTATCTGCCTCGTGGACGCTTCGAGTTCAAGTTCATCATTCTCGACACGGAAATCGACTACACTCCTCTGTGGGAGCAGGGTGCGAACCGCAGCATAGAACTGGCCTCGATGGCCGATGGCGACGTGGTGGTCTACGAACTGCCTCAAGCCTATTTCCCCATCTACCCCTGGAAGGGGGCCGGCACGGTGATACCCATCTTCTCGTTGCGCTCTGAAGGTTCGTTCGGCGTAGGCGACTTCGGTGACCTGAAACTGATGATTGACTGGTGCGACAAGACCAACCAGCGCATTCTGCAGGTGCTGCCCATCAACGACACCAACATAACACACACCTGGCAGGACTCCTACCCCTACAATTCCATCAGCATCTATGCTCTGCACCCGCAATATACCGACCTGAGACAACTGCCTCAACTAAAAGACGAGACACTAAGGGCCAAGTACCAGCAGCTGCAGAAAGAGCTGAATGCCCTGCCACAGATAGACTACGAGCGCATGTTCTCTGCCAAGATGGAATACCTGCGCGCATTGTTCGCTCAGGAGAGGAACACTATCAGCAACCGCGCCTCATTCAAGCAGTTTGTCAAAGACAACGAGTCGTGGCTCATCCCATACGCAGCATTCTGCTACTATCGCGACCTGTACGGCACCGCAGAATTCACGAAGTGGCCCAAGGAAGCCACGGTGGCAGTGACGCAGAAACAGGGTTTCAAGGGCAAAATGGAACTGCGCTTCTGGGAGTTCATACAGTACAACCTCGACCAGCAAATGCGTGCTGCCCATGAGTACGCCCGCCAGCATCGTGTCATCCTGAAGGGCGACATCCCCATCGGCATCTCCCGCGACGGTGTGGAGGCCTGGGTAGAGCCCAAATACTTCAACCTGAACGGTCAGGCCGGTGCCCCACCCGATGCCTTCTCCACCGATGGCCAGAACTGGGGATTCCCGACCTACAACTGGGACGAGATGTTGAAGGACGGCTGTTCGTGGTGGGTGCGCCGCTTCCGCAAGATGGCCGAATACTTCGATGCCTACCGCATCGACCA
>CAMOQW010000063.1 GCA_946623195.1 uncultured Prevotella sp. | reverse complement strand
GGGAACTTGCGGTAGTAGTAGACCAGCACGATGGCCGGCAGGCACAGCAGGTTCAGCAGGTGGACGCCGATGGATAGGCCCGTCATGTACATAATCAGCACCAGCCAGCGGTCGGCATGGGGCTGGTCGGCCTGGTCTTCCCATTTCAGGATGAGCCAGAATACCACCGCCGTGAATGCCGACGAGTAGGCGTACACCTCACCCTCGACTGCCGAGAACCAGAAGGTGTCGCTGAATGTGTAGATCAGTGCGCCCACCATGGCCGATGCCTCGATGGCTATCATCTTGGCAGCAGTCAGTTCGCTCCAGTCCTTGATGAGCAGCCGTCTGACCAGATGCGATATCGTCCAGAACAGGAACAGGATGGTGGCTGCCGAGAGCAGTGCACTCATGATGTTCACCATGCGGGCCACCTGCGAGGGGTCGCTGGCAAACTGCGAGAACAGATTGGCCGTCAGCATGAAGAAGGGAGCACCGGGCGGGTGTCCGATTTCCAGTTTGTAACCAGTGGAAATAAACTCCGGACAGTCCCAGAACGAGGCTGTCGGTTCGATGGTAGAGCAATATACGAAGGCAGCGATGGCAAAGGCCAGCCAGCCGAGGATATTGTCTACAAGTCTGAATTGTTTCATTGCTATTGTTTGTGAATTATCCTGCAAAGGTAATATAAATCGGGGTAAGGACGGCACGTTTCAGCATTTTTAACGCTAAATAAACAGCTGGGCACCGTAAATCAGCAGCACGTAGCGCAGGAACTTGCCGATGGTGATGCTGGTGAGCGAGATGGACAGGTTGGCGCGCATCAGTCCTAAGACGATGGTGATGGCCGAGCCCAGTACAGGCACGAAGGCGAAGAAGCCCATCCAGGCACCGCGCCCGGCCATGAAGCGCGTGGCGCGGTCTAAGTCCTTCTGTTTCACGTGCAGGTATTTCTCTATCCATTCCAGCTTGCCCATGCGGCCTACGCTGTAGTTGAACATGCCGCCTGCCACGTTGCCGATGGTGCCGTAGACGATGAGTCCCCACGGGTCGAGTCCGGCGGCCAGCAGTCCCGTCATGACCGCCTCGCTGGAGAACGGGAAGAACGACCCTGCAATGAACGCCGTGACGAGCATCCCCCAGTATCCGTAGCTGATCAGAAGAGAGATGACAACATCCATACGTTATAGATAATGACGGCTACGGTGGCTGCCACCAGCATGTAGAATCCCTGGTTGGTGGCCTTGGTGGCTGTCAAGGCCAGGAAGTGTGAGATGAGCGGTGCCGTGTTGATGATGAGCATCCGCAGCAGCATGTCCTGGTGTTGCGGCTGCAGACATACCATGGTGAATGCCAGCAAGTCCATCCAGATGAAGAATCCATAGATGAGCCTGATGCGTACGCTGTCCTGATAGGTTTTGTTCAGATAGTGTATGATGCCGGTAATGGCGCATACGATGATCAGGGCTATCACCAGCATGAAGCCTATGCTCAGCCGGGTGTAGTTGACGGGGAACTGAATGTCGGTCAGCGTCGCAAGATGGTTGGCCAGTGGGGTGATGTCGCCCATCCACAACATTCCGCATACAGCAAACCAGTAGGGTGTGAGTGTTCCCAGTATCGACGCTCCCCACGTGCGCCACGACAGCATGAGCAGATTGGTGCCCATCAGCAGCCAGATGAGTGGCAGGAAGAAGAGCAGGCTGGCGTGCCCCATGGTGGCGATGCCAAAGCAGACGAAGGCATAGAACGTCTTGCCCGCCGACTCCCTGTCCTGATAGCATAGGAACAGGATGGTGTACATGGCCACGATGCCCATTTGCATGATGGCCCCGCGAATGCTGGGGAACAGGAAACAGCAGGCACACGACAGCAGCAGGAACGAACAGCTGACCATGCGCGAGTAGATGCGGATGAGCGCATTCAGATTGTTGAGCAGCATAATCAGGTAGGTGGTGGCAGCAAAGCAGAAGAACTGCACCCACCACTGTTGCTGGACCAGTCCGCACAGCAGCCATATCACCGTGGCAAACAGCATGCAGACGGGCAGTGCCAGCTTGCTCTGGGCCACTTGGTTTTGAACGAGCCGTTTCTTCATTTACAGGTCTGCCCCGATGTCGCGGCGGAAATACTTGTCGGTAAACTGTATCTTCTGTGCCTCCTCGAACGACTTCTGCAGAGCCTCGGCCTTGTCCTTTCCGTAGCTGCTGACGGCAATGACGCGACCACCGGCCGTCACCACCTGGCCGTCCTTCATGGCCGTACCGCTATGAAAGACGATGGAGCCCTCCACCTGGTCGATGCCCGTGATGGGATAGCCCTTCCGGTACTCCTGCGGATAGCCCCCGCTGACCAGCATCACGCAGACGGCAGCACGCTCGTCGAACTCGATGCTGCGCTGGTCCAGGTTGCCCTCGGCGACACCCTCGAAGAGGTCGACGATGTCCGACTTCAGGCGCAGCATGACGCTCTCCGTCTCGGGGTCGCCCATGCGGCAGTTGTATTCGATGACCATCGGTTCACCCTTGACGTTGATGAGTCCGAAGAAGATGAAGCCCTTGTAGTCGATGCCTTCTGCGGCCAGTCCCTCCACGGTGGGTCGGATGATGCGGTCTTCCACCTTTTGCATCCATTCCCGGGTGGCAAAAGGTACGGGTGTCACCGAACCCATGCCGCCCGTGTTCAGACCCGTGTCGTGCTCGCCAATGCGCTTGTAGTCCTTGGCCTCGGGCAGTATCTTGTAGTGCTGGCCGTCGGTCAGCACGAAGACGCTGCACTCTATGCCGCTGAGAAACTCCTCGATGACCACCTGCGACGAGGCATTGCCGAACATGCCGCCCAGCATCTCGCGCAGTTCACGCTTGGCCTCGTCCAGCGTGGGCAGAATCAGCACACCCTTGCCGGCACACAGACCGTCGGCCTTCAGCACGTAGGGGGCCTCCAGGGTTTCGAGGAAGGCCAGGCCCTCCTCCACGTGTTCGCCGTCGAAGGTCTGATAGCGGGCCGTGGGTATTCCATGGCGCTGCATGAAGCCCTTGGCAAAATCCTTGGAGCCTTCCAGTACGGCACCGGCCTTCGAGGGACCGATGACGGGAATGGCCATGGTGCGCGGGTCGGCCTTCAGGTCGTCGTAGATGCCCTTCACCAGCGGGTCTTCCGGACCTACCACCACCATGTCGATGCCTCGCTCGGCGCAGAATGTCTTGATGGCTTCAAAGTCGTCGGCCTTCATGGCCACGTTCTCGCCCACATTCTGCGTACCCGCATTGCCTGGTGCAATATACAGTTTCTCGCATTTCTCACTCTGAGCAATCTTCCATGCCAGGGCGTGCTCACGGCCGCCACTGCCTAACAACAGTATCTTCATATCTCCGTTCCTTTAATGTTTTTGCTTATTTGGCTGCAAAGGTACGAATAAGTGAACGAAAAGCCAAATTAAATTGCGCATTTTTATGGTTCAATTCCTGCCGTTCCTCCATATTCTTGGCTGAATTCGGAATTTATCCCTGTTTTTAGCGAAACGGCAGAGAATCTTTCTGTTCGGGGCGGTCGTTGAGGCTCGAAACAGAGTAGAACGCTACCGGCCTGCGGCGGGAATGACGTAGAACTTGCGGTCGGGCTGGAAGTCGAGCATCCACTGGTCCATGATGATGTGACCGTCGAGGGCCCTGATGCGCAGGGTATGGGTGCCTTTGCCCACCTTGACGGCCGTCTGCTTGAGGGCCTGGCCGCGTAGCACGTTCCGTTTCCAAACCTCCGACCGGTAGGGCTCCTTGAGCGAGAGGGTGACGGCGGGCTGGTCGTCCAGCAGCACCTGATAGCGCAGGTCGCCCCTGTCGCTGGGTTGGGTGGGAATCATGGCGGTATAGAGCGTGGCGTTACCTTCCTGGCCGGTGGTGAAGCGGAATGTCAGTTCACCGCCCTTGGGAATGCTGACGGCCTGCATGGAGTGGCCCAGCATCTGGATGGACTGGCAGCCGGCTGTGGCCTGGTCGTAGTCGGCGGCATTGCGGGCTATGTAACCCTCGGCCGGACTGTCGGCCTGCAACCGGGCTTGAGCCTCGCCGAATACGGGCAGACGGCGCGGCGCGGCATCCATCAGGCAGGTCCACTTGCCGTCCGACAGCTGGTTGTAACGCTCCGTGAGCAACTGTATCTCCTGATAGGCCCGCCGGCTCTCCACGGGGTCGCTGAGCAGCTTGCGACTCATGGCGGCAGCGGCATGGATGGGGTAGAGGATGTGGGCATAGTAGGCTGCCTGCAGACGGTCGGGCACCAGTCGGGCGTAGGCATCGGCAGCGGCCTCGATGCTGCCGAAGTCGGCCAGCCGCTGACAGGCCTCGCTGAGCGTCAGCTCCGTATCGCCGACGGGCGACTTGCCGCCCGGAAATCGGCGCTTGTCCAGTTCCACTTGCGTCCAGCCCATGAATTCGGGCTTGCGGATGCTGCAGAGGCGGTAGAACTCGTGCATCACGGGGGCCAGCTTGCGACCGGCGGCATCGCCGAACTGACGGCAGAGCCACTGCTCCAGGTGCTGGCGGATGGTGTGCGGCTGCAGACTGTTGATGTCCCAGGCCATGTCGAGGAAAAACTCCAGGTCGTAGGCAGCCACCTTGGGGTCGTGGACATTGGCAATCCACAGTCGGCGGCACTGGTGGTCGTAGGCGGTCTTCATCTCGCTGTAGATGAGGCCCGGCTGCGTGGTGGTGAGCCACAGGTGGTCGTGGGGGCGGCCCCAGTAGCTCAGGTGGTAGTAGACACCACCGCCGCCCTGCCGCTGCTGCTGGTGGGCATCGGGCAGGCGGGTCATGTATCCGTAGTTGTCGTCGCACCACATCAGCATCACGTCGTCGGGCACCTGCAGGCCGCTCTCCAGAATCTCCAGGACCTCCTTGTAGGGGATGAAGACCTGGGGCACGCGCTCCACGTGCTTGTCGTAGTAGCGGCGAATCAGCTGGCGCTGGTCGTCGATGACTTGCTGCAGTCCGCTCAACTTCTCCTCCTTGGTCTTGACACCCTCCATCGAGCCGTCGTGGATGCCGCGCATACCGATGGTCAGCAGGGCTTCGCTGCCTTTCATCTGGCGCAGCCGCTCGGTCCAGTACTGCTGCACCTGCCGGCGGTTGGTGATGTAGTTGTAGGCTCCGCGCTGCTGTCGGTCCCATTCGGCCACATTGTTGCGCAACAGGGGCTCACAGTGCGAGCTGCCCACCAGGATGCCGAACGAGTCGGCCATCTCCTTGTTGCCCTTGACGGTGAAGAAACCGGCCGTACCCTCGTGCATGGCGGGCCAGATGGCATTGCCGCGAAGGCGCAGCAGCAGCTGAAACAGGGCCTTGTAGGTCTTGGGACCTATGACGCCCCGGCCGCCCTGCTCGTAGGTCTTTTCGGCCCAGGGGCGCAGGCTCCAGTCTTCGTCGTTGATGAAGATGCCGCGATAGGCCACGCTGGGGGTATGCTCCATGCTGAACGTGTCGGGCAGTGTGAGGCGCTCCTTGCGCTCGGGCACCACGTCGCCCCACCATATCCAGGGCGACACGCCGGCCAGTCGCGACAGTTCCAGCAGACCGTAGGCCGTGCCTCGGGCGTTGTGGCCGGCCACCACAATCTGGCCTTCTGCGTTGATGCTCAGGCTGAAGCCGTCGTCATCGCCCCGGCCTTGCCGGATGCTGATGGTGGCCTGCCTGGAGGCTACGGGGCGCAGACCGGTCACCTGCTGCATGTCGTCGCAGAACATGCGCAGCGCTTGTTCCACCACGGGGGCTGTCTTGCCGACCACTTGAAAAGTAACGGGATTGGTGCCGTCGAACCATACCACATCGGCAGCCTTGGCCGTCAGCGTGGTCAGCAGCATCAGACACAGAAAGAAGTAGTCGCAGAGTTTATGAATCATAGCTTAAAGATTATTTGCCAAGGAAACGGGTGTCCAGATACTGCTGGAAGGCTTCTTTGTACATGTCGCCGATGGGCAGATAGGTGTCGCTGTCCATGATGACGCGGTTCTTGTTGACCTCCTGGATTTCCTCCAGGTTGATGATGTAGGAGCGGTGGATGCGCATGAACGTCGTGGGCAGCCGCTCCTCCATCTTCTTCATCGACAGCAGGGTGACAATGGGCTTGGACTCGCTCTTCAGATAGACCTTCAGATATTCGCTCATGGCTTCCACGTAGCGGATGTCGCTGATGCTGACCTTGACGATGCGGTACTCGGTCTTGAGGAAGAGGGTGTCGTCAGGGGTGAGGGGTGCGGGCTGAGGGCTGAGCGGTGCGGGGTGAGGGGCGAGTGTGGCGTCCTGGCTCATACTGTTCCCTAACCGCTCCTTCAGCCGGTTGGCGGCACGCTGGAAGTCCTGCAGACCGAAGGGCTTCAGCAGATAGTCGACGGCATTCACCCGGAAGCCCTCGACGGCATATTCCGAATAGGCCGTGGTGAAGACGATGAGCGGGGCCACCGTCAGCGACTTGACGAAGTCCATGCCGTTGAGGTCGGGCATGTTGATGTCGCAGAAGATGGCGTCCACCGTGTCCTGCTCCAGAAACTGGCGGGCCTCGATGGCACTCTGGCACTGGGCAACCAGCTCCAGGAAGGGTACTTTGTTGATATAGGCCGCTATCTGCTGGAGTGCCAGCGGCTCGTCGTCAATGGCCATGCATCGTATCATGTTCATGTAGCTTGTCGTTTAGATGGGAATACTCAGTTCTACCTGATAGGTGTCGGGGTTGTCTTGTGTGTTTAGCGTAAAATTTTTATCATATAATAAGTTTAATCGTTGTTTGACATTCTGCAGTCCTACGCCGCCTTTCTCCGGATTGGGCTTGTCGGCCTTCGAGTTGCGACAGAGGAACCGCAGCCGCTCGTGCTCGATGCCCACCTTGATGTCGATGAACGACGCGTGCTGGTAGGAGATGCCGTGCTTGAAGGCGTTCTCGATGAATGTGATGAGCATCAGCGGCGGTATCTGCCGGTCGGGCACTTCCGGAGGCAGGTCTACCGTGATGCTGACCTTGTCGGTATAGCGCAGCCTCATGAGCGTGATGTAGTTGCGGATGAAGTCGAACTCGCGGCTCAGCGGTACGCCCTGCTTGTTGCCCTCATAGAGCACGAAGCGCATCATCTTCGACAGTTCCAGAATTGTGTCCTTGGCCTTCTCGGGGTCGATGTCCACCAGGGCGTGGATGTTGTTCAGCGTGTTCATGAAGAAGTGGGGATTGATCTGGTACTTCAGATACTCCAGCTGCTGCTCCAGGTTCTCCTTCTCCAGGGCGATGAGCTTCTTCTGGTCGCCACGGCTCTTGAAGTAGACCTTGATGCCGAGGTTGGCACCAAACATCAGCAGCAGGATGATGAGTCCGACGATGTCGTGCTGCCCGTACATGATGGGGGGGCTGCCGTCACGATGCTGTGGCGAGAAATGCCGCTTGTGGCGCGGAGCCTGCTGCTGGCCGTCAAGGGGCTGGTCGTCGTCGAAGGGCGGGGGCTCGTGGTCGCGGAATTCGTCGCCGGCCGGACTGTCGTGCATTCCGTCGTGCGGCATCATCTGCCCGTGCTTGGCAAAATGGCGCGGGCCCTTTCTCATGTTGTCTGGCCGATGCTGGCACTGGTAGAACACGAACATGCCCACCATGCAGGCTACGAGCGCGGAGTACGTCACCCACTTCTGCCGGTACACCAGCAGCGGTGCCAGAACGTAGTTGTGCAGCAGGAATAGCAGCAGGTAGACGGCATACTGTCGCCACACGATGAACACCTCCTGCCAGTCGAAGGTCAGCTCCGTGTTGTTCACCGTACGCACGTAGAGGCTGAGCACGGGGGTTACGAAGAGTAAGCCCCACAGTGCCCAGTAGACGATGTTCTCCTGTCGTGACTGATGCTGCATCCAGTTGTCTATTGTCTTCATATTCTATAACGCAATCGTCGGTCGGAAAATTGTATTAACGGCTCAGAATTTGAACTTGTAGCCTATGCCGATGTAGTGCATGTCGGCGGTTCATCAGCTTCACGCTGCTCATTTCGGCCAGCGTGATGGGTTGGAATGTGTTAATCTGTGTAGTCATAATGCTTGTTCTTTAGAATGACGATACAAAATTAGGCGTTTCGCCGCTCTCCTGCAAAAGGATTCAACGAAACGCCTAATTTATTCAGTGAACATGCCAGTGGCTCTTTCAATGTCCGCCGGGGCCACCGCCGGGGCCGCCACCGGGACCGCCGCCAGGCTGGCCACCGCCCTGACCGCCGCTGTTGTAATTGCTGAGCGATACCGTGGAGCCGCCGCTGAACTGGGTGTAGCCATTGCCGCTCCAGAAGCTGTCGCCGCTGCCGGTGACACCCTGGCTGAGGGCTGCCGTGTCGGTGGTGTAGATGGCCATCGTGGTGCCCATCTTGCTGTTCTGGGGAACCTTGAAGGCGAAGGTCTGGCTGGAGCCGTTGCTCAGGCCGTACCATGCGCCCTTCGTGTAGCTGGCAGTCATGGCTGTGCCGCCTGAGATGCTGGCACCGCTCTCGAAGCCGCCGATGGCTACCACGTTGCCGCCGGTGATGTAGAGCTTGTAGCCGCTCTCGGTATTGGCATCCAGGCCTACTTCGGGCTGCGAGGTGGCGATGGCGAACACGTTGCCGCCCTTGATGGTGAGGTTGCCGTTGGCATCGATGCCGTCGTTGCCCGTGGAGTTGGCCATCACGTAGCCGCCGCTGATGGTCAGGTGGCTCTTGGAATTGATGGCGTCGTCGCCGCTATAGGCATAGACGTAGCCGCCCGTGATGTCGAGCGTAGACTTCGACTCGATGGCCTCGTGGTAGGAGGCACTGACCGTGACGGTGCCGCCGCTGATGGTCATGGCACCATCGCTCTTGATGCCCTTGGGCGACGTGTGCAGGGCATCGTCCAGGCGCTCCGTGGTGCTGCTAGTCGTGGTGGTGCGGATGGTGGTATTGCTGGTGCTCTGGCAGTAGGCTATCTGGCCCGTCGTGGTGACGCTGAGGCTGGTGCCGTCGCTGATGGTCAGCGTACCGTCGGCCTTGATGCCCTTGCCGCCCGAACCGCTGTTGGTCAGCACGATGGTGCCGCCCGTGAGGGTCATGTTGCCGTCGGCACTGATGCACGTGCTGCCCTTCACTTCGGCATCGTCGGCATCCCAGAGGGCACTGCCGGTGCTGCCGACGGTGATGTTGCCACCGCTGATGCGCACGTCGCCACTGGCCTTGATGCCCTTGGCGGCAGCAGCGCTGGTGCTGATGTTGACGGTGCCGCCCTCCAGGTATATGTTGCCCGTGTCTTCGTCTTCATGGTCGGTGGTCTCGCCGGTCGACTCGGTGCCGTCCAGGTCGCACTGGATGCCGTCGTCGCCCGTGCCGCTGATGTTGATGGTGCCGCTCTCCATGAGGAAGAACTCGTTGCAGGAAATGCCGTCGCCCACGGCGGAGGTTACGTTGATGGTGGCATTCTTGATGCTGAAGTACTCACCGGTCTTGATGCCGTGCTTCACGTTGCCCACCACGTTGAGCGTACCCTTCTGGGCAAACTCGGCATGGCCCTTGATGTAGAGGCAGCCCTTCTGCGAACCGCTGGCGGCATCGACGAGGGTGCTGGTGGTGCCGGTCAGTGGCTTCACCTTGATGCGCTTGCCGTTCTGGATGTGTATGGCGGCACCGCTGTAGACGGGGGTCGTGTTGGTCAGCGTCAGACCGTTCAGCTCGATGGTGGCCTTGTAGGAGCCTGCCATGTAGAACTCGCCGTCGGTCGAGGTGCCGCTGAGCGTGTAGGTGACTTCCTCGGCCAGGTCGTCGCTCTGGGTGATGGAGACGTGGGCTCCGCTCTGCTCGATGGTCAGGTACTGGGCCACGTTGCCGGCCACGGTGACGGCGGCCGACGTGCCATTGAAGGCCACGCCCACGGTGCCGTCGGCGACGCTGCTCTGGTCGACGGTCATCGCGGTGATGTCGCTCAGTGTGAAGGTCTTGCCCATGACGGTCAGCTGCGTGCCGTCGGTATAGGTCATATTGCCCGTCTGGGCGGCAGGAAACTGGTAGATGACGCTGCCCACCTGGACGTTCAGCGTCTGGGCCCCGGCAGCTATCGCCACCACGAGGGCCGTGAGAATTGCATATATTCTGTTCATCTTACGTTCACTTTAAAGGTTCCTTTCTGGGTCTTGACGATGTAGATGCCGCGCTGCATGTCATTGCGGCTGACCTTGCGTCCGTGCAGGTCGTACACCTCGGTGGCCTCGTCCAGGTCGGCGGCCATCACTTCGCTGATGCCGGTGGTCGACTCGTCGGAGGCGGTGAAGTACATCTTCGCAAGGTTGGTGAGTGTGAACTGCTCGCTACCGGCAGTCAGCGTCGTGCCGCTGATGCTCAGCTGCAGGCCGCTGACGCTGACAGAAGCCCGTGAGCCGTCGGTCATTTCGAAGGTCAGATAGTCATAGTCGTCGGCCCAGGCCGTGAGCGATGCCATCATGATGGTCAGTAACAATAATGCTTTTTTCATCTTTCAGTAGTTTTTTTTATATGAATACTATGTTTCTTTCTTGTTGGTGACGAGCCGTAACCTC
>CAMOQW010000062.1 GCA_946623195.1 uncultured Prevotella sp. | reverse complement strand
GATTACGAAGCAAATTCAGAGCGGGGATTTATGTTTAGCGGACAGTAATATTTTTTAATCAATCTTGGAAGAGAAAGGGTTGACTGTTACTGAATATGGATCATTTTGTGTGTTTGCAGAGAGAGGTGCCACTGGGGATGACGCTTGATATACTCCACACACTGAAGCGTCACCTCGCGATTGCGCTCGGCATCGCCCGTATCGCAAGGCTGCAGATTCAGATACTGGCCTGGTGTCTTCCCCCAGACGGCAGGGTCATGGATACCGTCGAACACAACCTTCACTTCATCGATTTTCGTGGCTTTCAGTGCGGGTGCATGTTCAACGAAACAGTTCTTCGGTGAGAGCGTCACCCAGTCGATGGTAGTCGGCAACTGACATGTGCCGTTAGTTTCTATGGCGATATAGAAGCCCTCGCAGTGCAGCGCCTCAACCAGAGCGTCGTCGACCTGCAGCGAGGGTTCACCGCCAGTCAGCACCACAAAGCCACAGTCTCTCCACTTGCTGACGACAGCCACAATCTCAGAGGCCGTCATCTCGCGGAAGGCTCGAAAGTCGGTGTCACAGAACGGACACTTGAGATTGCACCCGCTGAATCTCACAAACACGGCTGCGCGTCCCGTGTGGCGTCCTTCGCCTTGCAGCGAATAGAATATCTCGTTGATACGGTATGCCTTCATGTCTACAGCAGGTATTCGGGTTCGATAGGGAAATGGTCGTCATAAGCCTGGGCCACATTCCCGTCAGACTCTCGGACGATGGCCTTGTAACACTCCGGGAATTTCTTCACCACCCATGTTGCAATGTTCTCTGCTGTCGGATTGAAAGGCAGCAGTTCGTTGAAGTTGCCGTGATCAAGATAGCCATGAATCGACTCCTTGATGTGTTTGAAATCTACTACCATACCGTCGGCATTCAGTTTCGTCGATGCCAAGAATACGGTGATGGTCCAATTATGCCCGTGGAGCCTGGTGCACTTGCTCTCATACGACAGGCTAAGCTGGTGGCTGCCTGCTACTTCCATTTGTTTCGATATACAGTAAATCATACTTCAAAAAGCTTCCATCATCCGATGGGTAGGAAAAAAACAATTACGTTTTTTCAGTGTTACTTATTTATTTTCGGGTGCAAAGGTACAAATTATTTCTGAGACTGCTTCTACTTTTACTACTTTTTTTATTCTGGGAAAACAACTGTAATCGGGCAGCTATCTCACTCCTACCCTAACCGGATGCTTTCAATGCGTAGCTTCATCAGGCCTGCCGGCACAGGTACCTCGACCACATCGCCTACCTTCTTGCCCTTCAGGGCCTGTCCAATGGGCGACTTGATGGAAATCTTACCCTCCCTGAGGTTTGCCTCATGCGGACTGGCCAATGTCCAGGTCATCCGGCTGTTATTGTTCAGATTGGTCATCTCTACGCAACTGAGCAGCTGTACGCAGTCGGCATTCATCCGCGAGGTATCGAGCACACGGGCATTTTCCAATACCCGCTGTTTGAAACGGATACGGCCCAGCAGTCGACCCTGCTCGCGCTTGGCAGCATGATACTCAAAATTCTCGCTGAGGTCGCCCTTGTCGCGAGCCTCGGCAATAGCCTCTCTGACGCGAGGCAACTCTACATTCTCCAATTGTTGGAGTTCGGCCACGAGTTTGTCGTAACCCTCTTGTGACATATATTCCATAACTGGCCGCAAAGTTACGAAATCTTTTCCAATCCGATTGTCTGTTTTGGCGTATTGTTTGTCTTTTTTCACATAAAGCATAAAATATTGCACAAAAAGTTTTGGAATGTGCAGAAAAGATATTACCTTTGCACAAAATTTTGAAAATTGTGCAATGAACGACATACCAAGTTTCAATTCCTTTATCGAAAAAACGGTTAAGGACAACTGGCTGCTCGATGCGCTGACGGATTACAAAGGCACTACGTTGCAGTATCATGACGTAGCGCGAAAGATAGAGAAGCTGCACATCATGATGGAGGCTGCCGGCATCAGGAAAGGCGACCGCGTAGCCGTCTGCGGGCGTAACTCGGCCCACTGGGCCGTTGCATTCCTGGCAACTCTTACGTATGGTGCCGTCATCGTGCCCATCCTACACGAGTTCAATGGCGAGCAGATACATAACATCGTCAACCACTCTGAGTCGCGCCTGCTGTTTGTAGGCGACTTCGTGGTCAACCAAATTGACGAGCGCCAGATGCCCCATTTGGAGGGTATCTTTAATTTGCCGGACTTTTCGCTCTACGTATCTCACAATGAACAGCTCACCGATGCCCGGGAACGGCTCAATGAACTGTTCGGCATCAAGTATCCCAATGCCTTCCGCCGCGATGACGTGCACTGGCATCAGAACAGCGCCGAGGAGTTGTGCATGATTAACTACACCAGCGGCACCACAGGATTCTCGAAGGGTGTCATGCTGCCCTACCGTAGTCTGTGGGGCAACGTAGACTTCTGCCAGAAGAAGTTGGGTGTCCACATGCCCAAATTCTCGCGTACGCTGAGCATCCTGCCGATGGCCCACATGTATGGCATGGCCATCGAATTTCTGTTCCCCTTCTGTTCGGGCTATCACCTCTACTTCCTGACCCGTCTCCCCTCACCTGCCGTCATTGCAGAAGCCTTCAAGGAGATTAGTCCCGATGTCGTGGTGGCCGTGCCGCTCATCATTGAAAAGATTATCCGCAAGCGCGTATTCCCCAAAATACAGTCGAACGCTGTCAAGTTGCTGCTGCAGATGCCCGTTGTGCAGAAGAAGGTCAAGGAACGTATCTGCCGCGAGGTTTATGCTGCCTTTGGCGGCCATACCTATGAGGTCATAGTGGGCGGTGCCCCGCTGAACCAAGAAGTAGAGCAGTTTCTGACAAGTATCGATTTCCCCATCACCGTAGGTTACGGCACTACGGAGTGCGCACCGCTCATCTCCTTCTCCGACTACCATGACTTCGTGCCGAGTTCGTGTGGTACTGCCGTCGACCATATGGAGGTTAAAATCCTTTCGCACGACCCGCAGAACATAGAAGGAGAAATCGTCACCCGAGGCACCAACGTGATGTTGGGATACTACAAGAACGAAGAGGCCACCCGCCAGGCACTGGACCCTGACGGATGGTATCACACCGGCGACCTGGCCACGATGTCGGCAGACGGCCACATTTTTATCCGTGGCCGCCTGAAGAACATGCTGTTAGGTGCCAACGGTCAGAACGTCTACCCTGAAGAGATTGAAGACAAGTTGAACTCGTTGGCGATGGTGAGCGAGAGCCTCATCGTGCAGCGCGGCGACAAGCTCGTAGCCCTGGTGTATCCCGACATGGACGAGGCCAAGAATATGGGATTCTCGCAACAAGACCTGGAGAGCATCATGGAACAGAACCGTCAGCAGTTGAACGAGTCGCTGCCCGTGTACAGCAAGATACAAGCCTTCGAACTACAGAAAGAGGAATTCATGAAAACACCCAAGAGGAGTATAAAACGCTATTTATATAAATAAAAACTATGGAGAACGTACCCAGTTTTAACCAACTCATACAGCAGAGCATCATTGACCACTGGGATCTGGATGCACTGACTGACTACAAGGGAGCCACCCTGCAATTCCACGACGTGGCCCGCAAGATAGAGAAACTGCACATCCTGTTTGAGAACTGCGGCGTGAAGCGCGGCGACAAGATAGCCCTCTGCGGGCGAAATTCCAGCCAGTGGGCGGTGGCTTTTCTGGCCACGCTGACCTACGGAGCCGTTGCCGTACCCATCCTGCATGAGTTCATGGCCGACCAGATTCACAACATCGTGAACCACTCTGATGCCAAGCTGCTCTTTGTGGGCGACCATGTAGCCACGCAGATAGACCCGATGGAGATGCCCCATCTGGAGGGCATCATCAACAACCCCGACTACTCGCTCATGGTAAGCCGCACCGACAAGTTGACCTACGCCCGCGAGCACTTGAACGAACTGTACGGCAAGAAATTCCCCAAGTACTTCCGCAAGGAGCACGTCAGCTACTACCAAGAGCAAAGCCCTGACGAAATGGCCCTCATCAACTATACCAGTGGAACGACGGGATTCTCGAAAGGTGTCATGGTGCCCTATCGTGCCCTGTGGTCGAACTACGACTTTGCCGAGCACGTGCTGGGCAAGACCATCAACACCGGCGACCGCATCATCAGCATCCTGCCGATGGCCCACATGTATGGTATGGCCTTCGAATTCATCTTCGAATTCCTGCACGGCTGCCACGTCTACTACCTGAACCGCGTGCCCTCGCCTGCCATCATTGCCCAGGCCTTTGCCGAGGTGAAGCCGAAGATTATCATTGCCGTGCCGCTGGTCATTGAAAAGATTATCCGCAAGAAAGTTTTCCCCAAGATACAGAACAATCGCATGCGCTTGCTCCTCTCTATGCCCGTCATATCGAAGAAAGTCAGGGAGCGCATCTGCCAGGAGGTCGTCAAAGCCTTCGGCGGCGAGCTCTACGAAGTCATTATCGGTGGTGCTGCCTTCAACCAGGAGGTGGAAGCTTTCCTGAAGAAAATCGAGTTCCCTTACACCGTGGGCTATGGCGCCACCGAGTGTGCCCCCATCATCTGCTATCGCGACTGGCACACCTTCGCCCAGGGTTCGTGCGGTCAGGAGGCCTACCACATGCATGTGCGCATCGACTCCCCTGACCCTGCCAATGTGCCGGGCGAAATACTGGCCAGGGGTCTCAACGTGATGCTGGGCTACTACAAGAACGAAGAGGCTACCCGCGAAACCCTCGACAAGGACGGCTGGTATCACACCGGCGACCTGGGCACGATGGACTTCGAAGGCAACGTCTACATCAACGGCCGCTCGAAGAACATGCTTTTAGGGCCTAACGGTCAGAACATCTATCCTGAGGAAATCGAGGACAAGCTGAACTCGATGACTATGGTGGTGGAGAGTGTGGTGGTGCAACGCGACACCAAGCTGGTGGGTCTGGTATATCCCGACTACGACGAAGCCAAGAACATGCGTTTCAACGACCAGGACATTGCCGGCATCATGGAACAAAACCGTCTCCAGCTGAACGAGCAGTTGCCTGCCTACGAAAAGATCAGCGAGATAGAAATCCGCAAGGAGGAATTCGAGAAAACGCCGAAGCGCAGCATCAAACGATTCCTGTACACATAAAAAATGGGCTGACCGTTTGGTCAGTCCATTTTTTATTTGTATCTTTGCCGCGCCTTAGGAGTAATCCCAAGTTGTTAAAGGGTACCTGGGGTAAGACAAATTGCATAGAAATATGAAAGTAATGAAATTCGGCGGAACGTCCGTAGGTTCCGCAAAAAGCATTCTCAGCTTGAAGAAAATCGTGGAGACAGAGGCTCGGACGCAACCTGTCATAGTAGTAGTTAGTGCACTGGACGGTATCACCGACAAACTGATTGCCATCTCCCAGTTGGCCCTGAAAGGCGATAAGCGCTATCGCGATGAGTTCGATGCCATGGTGGAACGTCATCACCAAATGATAGACACGATTATCACCGACCCCAAGAAACGTGAAGACTTATTCCATCGGGTGGACTCGCTCTTCGACCAATTGAAGAGCATCTACTACGGTGTCTACCTGATTCACGACCTCAGTGGCAAGACGCAGGATGCCATCGTGTCGTATGGCGAGCGCCTGAGTTCTAACATCGTAGCCGCTCTGGTGAAGAACGGCCTGCGCATGAACAGCCGCGACTTCATCCGCACGGAGAAGAAGAACGGGCACCACACCCTGGATGCCGAACTGACCACCAAGCTGGTCAAGGAGGCCTTCCAGAGCGTAGAGGGACAGAAGAACATCTGCGTAGTGCCGGGCTTCATTGCCCGCGACCGCGACACCCATGAGACCACCAATCTGGGGCGCGGAGGCAGCGACTACACGGCAGCCATCATCGCCGCCGCCCTGGATGCAGAGGTGCTGGAGATATGGACCGACGTGGACGGATTCATGACTGCCGACCCGAAGGTCATCAAGACAGCCTATACCATCAACGAACTGTCGTACGTAGAGGCCATGGAGCTTTGCAACTTCGGAGCCAAGGTTATCTATCCTCCGACGATATATCCGGTATGTGTCAAGAACATACCCATCAAGGTGAAGAACACCTTCAACCCCGAACATCCGGGAACCCTCATCAAGGACCACATCGAGAACGACCAGAAGCCCATCAAGGGCATTTCCAGCATCAAGGGCACCACGCTCATTACGGTGACCGGTCTGTCGATGGTGGGCGTCATCGGCGTCAATCGCCGTATCTTCACCACCCTGGCCAATCAAGGCATCTCGGTGTTCATGGTCAGTCAGGCCTCATCAGAAAACTCCACCAGCATCGGTGTGCGCGACGAGGATGCCGACATTGCCGTAGCTGTGCTGAACGACGAATTTGCCAAAGAGATAGAGACCGGTGCCATGTTCCCCATGCAGGCAGAGAGCGGTCTGGCCACCATCGCCATTGTGGGCGAGAACATGAAGCACTCGCCGGGTATCGCCGGTAAACTGTTCGGCACACTCGGACGCAGCGGCATCTCCGTCATCGCCTGCGCCCAGGGTGCTTCGGAAACCAATATCTCGTTCGTCGTCGACGGTCGCTTCCTGCGCAAGTCGCTAAACGTGCTGCACGACTCGTTCTTCCTGTCAGAATACAAGGTGCTGAACATCTTCATCTGCGGCATTGGTACCGTGGGCGGTATGCTGTTGGAGCAGATTCGCACCCAGCAGCAGTTCCTCATGCAGTCGCGCCGACTGAAGCTGAACGTTGTAGGCATCAGCGATGTCGACAATTTCGTACTCGACCGCGACGGCATCGACCTCGACAACTACGAGAAGATTCTTCGTGCCGGTTTCGCCGCCAATACCGACCACATGCGAGACGAGATTGTGAAGATGAATATTTTCAACAGCGTTTTCGTCGACTGCACCGCCAGCAAGCAGATTGCCATGCTCTATCAGACCTTCCTGGAGCATAACATCTCAGTGGTGGCCGCCAACAAGATAGCCGCCTCCAGCGACTATGGCAGCTACCTGAAGCTGAAACAGACAGCCCGCGACCGCGGTGTATGGTTCCGCTATGAGACCAACGTGGGAGCCGGACTGCCCATCATCGGCACCATCAACGACCTGTGCAACTCAGGCGACAAGATTCTGAAGATCGAGGCCATCCTCTCAGGTACGCTGAACTTCATCTTCAACGAGATAGCTGCCGACGTGCCCTTCTCGGAGACCGTACGCCGTGCCAAGGAGCAACGCTACTCTGAGCCCGACCCGCGCATCGACCTCAGCGGTACCGATGTCATCCGCAAGCTGGTTATCCTGACCCGCGAAGCCGGCTACAAGGTGGAACAGGACGACGTAGAAAAACATCTCTTCGTGCCCGACGACTATTTCGAGGGTTCGATAGAAGACTTCTGGAAGCGTCTGCCCGAACTGGATGCCGACTTCGAGGCTCGCCGCAAGGTGCTGGAGGCCAACAACAAGCGCTGGCGCTTCGTGGCAACGATGGAGGCCGACGAGCAGAACCCGTCGTCATTCAAGACCAGCGTGGCACTGAAGGAGGTGCCCTATGGCCATCCGTTCTACGGTCTGGAAGGTTCTAACAACATCGTCATGCTGACCACCGAGCGCTACAAGGAGTACCCCATGCTCATCCAGGGCTATGGTGCCGGAGCCGCCGTGACCGCAGCCGGTGTTTTCGCCAACATCATGTCAATCGCAAACATTTAATGGTATGAAACATATCATCATATTGGGCGATGGTATGGCTGATTTTCCCGTCGAGAGGCTCGGCGGGAAGACTTTGCTGCAATATGCCCGTCCGGAATACATGGACCTGTTGGCCCGTGCAGGGCGCACGGGGCGGCTGGTCACCGTACCCGAAGGGTTCCCTCCGGGTAGCGAAGTGGCCAATACTGCCATCCTCGGCTACGACCTCAACCAGGTGTATGAAGGCCGTGGTCCGCTGGAGGCCGCCAGTATCGGCTACGACATGGCCGACGATGATATGGCCATCCGCTGTAATATCATCACGCTGGAGGATGGTAAGATTATCACCCACAACGGAGGCAATCTGGAGACTGAGGATGCTGACGTGCTCATCCGCTATCTGAATGCTGAGCTTGCCGCACCCATCAACGAACGAGAGGGTGTCGAGCGTGTCCGCTTCATCTGCGGCATCCAGTACCGCCATCTGCTGGTCATCAAGGGAGGCAACAAACACATCGTTTGTGCCCCGCCCCACGACCATCCCAACGAGGCATGGCGCCCGCTGCTGGTGAAAGCCGAGATTCCTGAAGCCCAAGCGACTGCCGACCTGCTGAACGAGCTGATACTGAAATCGCAAGACCTGCTGGCCCACCATCCCTATAACATTGCCAAAGCCGCCAAAGGCGAGCGTCAGGCTAACAGTATCTGGCCCTGGAGCGGTGGCTATCGGCCGTCAATGCAGACCCTTCAGCAGCAGTATCCGCAAATCAAGAGCGGTGCCGTCATTTCTGCCGTCGACCTCATCCAGGGCATTGGCCGCTATGCCGGACTGCGCATCGTGAAAGTACCCGGTGCCACTGGTTTGGCCAATACCAACTACGAGGGCAAGGCCCAAGCCGCCATCGATGCCCTGGAGCGTGGCGATGACTTTGTCTTTGTCCATGTAGAGGCTACCGACGAAGCCGGCCACGACGGCGACCTCGATCTCAAGCTGAAGGCCATCGATTATCTGGACAAGCGGCTGATTGCCCCTATATTTAATAAGGTTAAGTCGTGGGGTGACCCAACAGCCGACACTATTGACGCCCGGCGCGAACCGGTATGCATTGCCGTGCTGCCCGACCATCTGACACCTGTCGAGAAGCGCATCCACGTGGGTCAACCCGTGCCCTTCCTTATCTGGCACCAGGGCATCGAGCCCGACAGCGTCCAGCATTACGACGAAGTCAGCTGTGTCAGCGGTGCCTACGGATTATTGAAATTAGACGAATTCATGAAAACATTTATGAGCTTATGAAATACTACAGCACCAACGGAAAGGCCCCGCTTGCCGATTTGGAAAAAGCGGTGGTGAAGGGACTGGCCGAAGACCGCGGCCTCTACATGCCCGAGGAAATCTACAAATTGCCCCGACAGTTTTTCGACGATATCCAGACCATGCGGTTCCAGGATATTGCCTACAACGTGGCCCAGAACTTCTTCGGCGACGATGTTGACAGCGACGCCCTGCAGGACATCGTCTACGACACGCTGCAGTTCGACTGCCCCATCGTCAGGGTCGACGACAACGTCTATGCACTGGAACTGTTCCATGGTCCCACGCTGGCCTTCAAGGATGTCGGTGCCCGCTTCATGGCTCGCTTGTTAGGCTATTTTTTGCGTCAGGGTGGCAGTTCTGACGGTGATACGGTCAACGTGCTGGTAGCTACCAGTGGCGATACCGGTTCGGCCGTGGCCAACGGCTTCCTCGGCGTTAAGGGCATCCATGTCTACGTGCTCTACCCCAAGGGCAAGGTGAGTCCTATTCAGGAGTGCCAGTTCACCACGCTGGGCCAGAACATCACTGCCGTGGAAATCGATGGTGTCTTCGACGACTGCCAGGCACTGGTCAAGTCGGCCTTCATGGACGAAGAACTGAACCGCCACATGCGGCTCACGTCGGCCAATAGCATCAACGTGGCCCGCTTCCTGCCGCAGGCATTCTATTATTTTAATGCCTACGCCCGCATGAAGGCCCTGGGTAAGGCCGACAACCTCGTCATGTGTGTACCCTCCGGCAACTTCGGCAACATCTGCTCGGCTCTGTTTGGCCACCAGATGGGACTGCCCGTCAAGCGATTCATTGCCGCCAACAATGCCAACGACGTGTTCTATCAATACCTGCAGACAGGCCTCTACACTCCGAAGGCCTCGGTGCAGACGCTGGCCAACGCTATGGATGTCGGCGACCCATCAAACTTCGCCCGCATCCTGAACCTCTATTCCAAGAATGGCGCCCTGTCGGCAGCAGACACCCACCGGGCCATCACCCAGCTCATCAGCGGTGCCACCTACACCGACGAGCAAATCAGCGAGACCATGCGCCAGTGCTACCACGAGACCGGCTACGTGCTCGATCCTCACGGTGCCTGCGGCTATCGCGCCCTCAAGGAGCAACTGAAGCCCGGCGAGATGGGTGTATTCTGCGAAACGGCCCATCCCGCCAAGTTCAAGGAGAAGGTAGACCAGATATTGGACACCGACATCGAAATTCCCGCTCGTCTGCGTGCTTTCATGGAAGGCAAGAAGCAAAATGTGGAGCTGTCGAAGGACTTCCAGGACTTCAAACGTTTCCTCATGGCCCGTTAATCAGGGGTTTTGCAAACGTTAACGTCTAAAATTACGCAAAAGTGATACATATTCCAAAAATAATCACTAACTTTGCAAGCACTTAAAAACAAACTATAGTAAAACATCACAGATTTATGAAACCGTTAAACAAACATTTTGCTCCTAAGAGCGTCATGCCTGAAAAGGTGATTCAGTTTGGTGAGGGTAACTTCCTCCG
>CAMOQW010000061.1 GCA_946623195.1 uncultured Prevotella sp. | reverse complement strand
CCCTACTCGACTGGAACAACAACTTCGCCGAGGATCGCAACAAGTGTGTCTGCACTCATTGCGGCAACTACGCCAAGTCGTTCGTGGGCAACGACGACCTGAAGCTGGGTCCTCTCGGCGTGTTGGGTCGTACCTTGGGTAAGATCAATACCTTTGGTGCCGTCTATGCCAAGGTCAGCGAAGGTCCGTTCACCTTCTTCCGCATCTCGACAGACGATCCAAAGGGCTGCATCAAGGCTTACTTAGGCAAGGGTCAGCTGACTAACGATCCATACGGCATGGACGGCTGTATCGCCGTTACACAGGTGGACAACCTGCAGAAGCTGATGAAGTATATCTGCAAGAATGGTTTCGAGCACCATGTTGCCATGTGCCGCACCGATGTGGTCGATATCCTGAACGAGGCTATCGAGACCTATCTGGGCTGGAACCTCTACGTTCACGAATAATTCTGCGCTACCTTTGCATAGGATATGACCAGTGAAGAAATATATTACGCCATTGCGTTGACACGCTTACCGGGTGTCAACCATGGCGTAATTCTCCATTTATACCAGTCACTGGGTAGTAGCAAGGCTGTCTATGAGGAACACAAGACCCGCTTCCCATGGAACGAGGCATTGCACAGGGCGGCTGCTGAGATGGAGTTCATAGAGAAAAAAGGAATCAAGGCATTGACGATGCAGGACGATGACTATCCTCAACGGCTGAAAGAATGTCCTGATGCACCGATTATCCTTTTCTATAAGGGTGAGGCCGACTTGAACCAGCACCACATTATCAACATTGTGGGTACGCGCCATTGCACCACCTATGGACAGGACATCGTTCGCAGTTTCGTCAGCGACTTGCGCCAATTATGCCCAGAAGTGCTCATCGTCAGTGGACTGGCATACGGCATTGATATCTGTGCCCATCGTCAGGCCTTGAGTTGTGGTTTCGAAACTGTTGGTGTCTTGGCGCACGGCTTAGACCAGATTTATCCGTCGCACCACCGCGAAACGGCTGTAGAAATGGTGAAGCAAGGTGGACTGCTGACAGAATATATGTCTCAGACGCAGGCCTTGCCCAATAATTTCCGGCAACGCAACCGCATAGTGGCAGGCATGTCGGATGCCACCATCTTGGTAGAGAGCGCCTTCAAGGGCGGCGGACTTATCACCTGTCGTATAGCCCAAGAGTATGGACGCGATGTGTTTGCCTTCCCCGGTGCTGTAGGCATGCCCTACTCAGAAGGTTGCAACCGTATGATTCGCAACAACACCGCCGCACTCATCACCTCTGCGCAAGATTTTGTGGAGTCGATAGGTTGGCAGACGCAGGCCCAGAAGCCAGAGGCCATAGAACGCCAGTTGTTTCCGGACTTGACAGAAGAAGAACAGAAGGTAGTCTGTCTGTTGCAGGATACTAACGACCTACAGCTGAACGTTATCAGCGTGAAGACAGGCATCCCCATCGGACAATTGACAGCCCTCCTTTTCTCGCTGGAGATGAAGGGAGTGATAAAGCCACTCGCAGGAGGAATGTACCATATTATGACATGAAAAGGAAATATAGCATAAAACCTCTTAAACTATCAGCCTTGTAGCATGAAACATCTTAAACTACTAGCCTTGATGATTCTGGTGTCAATAAGCACTCAGGCATCAACCACTTTACCGATTCAGGGAAAAGTAATTAAACCGACAGACAAGAATATCCAGTATGTGGGGCGCATTTGTTTCGACCATCCTGAGCGTCCACGCTTTACCTTTCCGGGAACGCAAATAAATATCTGTTTTACTGGAACCTCCGTAAAGCTATGGGCAAAGCCTCATAGCGGCTATTTCATGGCGCAGGTTGACCAGGCAGAGCCTTTCAAGGTTGCCCTCATGAGCGAACGCGACTCCATCGTGACAGTGGCCACCGCTCTGCCACAAGGCTGCCACACGCTGCGACTGATGTACATCATCGAGGGCTATGAGCTGAAACCCGACTTCCGTGGGTTTATTTTGGACAAGGGTAGTATGCTGCTCCCTCCACCAGCCTTGCCAGAACGTACCATTGAGTTCATTGGCAATAGCATTACCTGCGGCTATGGAAATGAAGGCATCGTAGCCAACGACCCCTTTGAATACGAGACCGAGAACCATTATATCACCTACGCCCAACAGACCTGCCGGAATCTGGCGGCTTATGCCCACGTGGTGGCTCGCAGCGGTATCGGTGTCTATCGCAGCTACGGCGGTCCGAAGACAGGCACCCCCGAGAATGTGATGACCACGGAATATGAATATACCAATCTGTATGACCGCTCAGAGAAATGGGATTTTTCGAGGTTCCAGCCTCAACTGGTGTGTATCAACCTCGGCACTAACGACCTTTCCACGAATAACTACGACGTGAAACGGCTGAAGGCGGCCTATCAGCAATTCCTGAAACAAGTGCGCAGCCATAACCCCAAAGCTAAGATTGTCTATCTGTGTGGCTCCATGCTCAACGGAAAAGAATTGGAAATAGCTAAAAACACGCTGAACGAGGTGGTAGATGAAGCCCATAAGGCTGGCGACAACCAGGTGTTCCGCTTTGACTTCACCCCCCAGACGGGTGACATCGGTTATGGTGCATCGTGGCATCCCAGCAAGTGGCAACATGAGAAGATGGCAGCAGAACTGACAGCCTATCTGCGTTCACTGATGAAGTGGTACTGATGCCATGAAGCATTTTTCTTCATTCATACTTTCTTGTATGTTGTGGCTGACTACTATGGCACAGCCATTATGTCACGTCACCTATTACGATGAAGAGGATGGGTTGCCTCATAGTCATGTCACCCAATTGCTGCAAGACCAGCAAGGGCTGATGTGGTTCTCTACGTGGAGCGGATTGTGCCGATATGATGGCTACGAGTTCCGGACTTTCAAGCCACAGGCTGGTGACGGATGTAATATGGCGACAGACCGCATCCGAATGTTTGTCCAAAGACCAGATGGTAACTTTATTTGTCGCATTGACGATGACTATTTTTTGTTCAATACACATACCTACCGGTTCTGCAATCTGCCTCAAGAGGGTGCTGAGGATGACATGAACCGCTACCGTACCAGCATGTCTCTAAAGGAAGATAAACCCATTGTGTGGAAAGACGCTTTTAGAACCCGATGGAAGCTCTATGCTGACGGGCACCTAACCTATCAGAGCCAGGACGGACAGTCGGGCACTTGTCAGTTGGATATTACGCTGGGCAAATCTTCCTTTGCATGCACTGATCGACAGGGTAACCTTTGGCTGCTGGGTAAATACAATGGCATTTACAAGCTTTGTCCCGACTTTCAGCGGACACAGCGTTTGGCTATAGAGCCAAAGGCGCAGGTGAAGTGCCTTTTTAAGGATAGCAGTCAAAGGCTTTGGGTGACAACGAAAGAAGACGAGGCTGTACGCCTTTACGATGTCAACAGTCTTAAGCTGTTAGGCTATCTGGGCAACGACGGGCGACTGCATCAACAGTACACCAGTTTCAAAGCCGCCGTCTATAGCATCTTTGAGGCAAAAGACCACACACTATGGTTAGGCACCAAGCCACAAAGCATCTTTAGACTGAAGGAGACAACCGCAGGCACATTCCAGATAGACCACCTGACGCATTTGCCAAACCCTAACATTTACAACATCGAGGAAGACCGGTACGGACGCCTGTGGGTCGCCACGTTGGGCGGAGGACTCTGCTACACCCCCGAACCCCAGGCAGTCAATCCTCAGTTCATGGTACCCAACGGCTATCCCAAACAGGTAGCCCAGCGCGTACGCTACCTCTATCTCACACAAAACGGACAAGTGCTGATGGCTGCAACCACAGAGGGACTGATTGTAGCCAAGCTAGAGCAACAAGCCGACCAGATGCACTTTCTGTTGCATCAGCGCGAAGCCAATCGTGCCCAAAGTCTGAGTAGCAGTGCTGTGATGGACATCATGAGGGCACCTGACGGGCGGCTGTACGTCAGCACAGAAAGCGGTGGCGTAAATCGTATAGAGGACGATGATCTGCTGAAGAAGCAGTTGACCTTCCGCCACTATTCCGCCAAAAACAAAAAACTACCTATTGACGTTGTTCAGTCAATGGTTCCTTTGCAGAATGGGAAGTGTGCCATTGTAAGCAGCCATTTGGTCAGCATTGTTGATAGCACGGAGCAATATAGACAGTTAGATGCCCGCTCATTTAATGAAGATTACCGCTTCAGCGACGCTCGTCCTCAGATGCTTGGTGGAGCTCGCTGGATATTCGGCTTGAACGACGGAGCTTTTTTGACCACAGCCCAACAAATGGAAAGTTCTGCATACAGGCCACAAATTGTGCTGACAGGTGTTTCCATACAGGGTGGTGAAGACATTTGGGCTGTCACTCATGCTGATACGTTAACCCTGCAGCCTCATGAACGTAGCATCACCGTTCACTTTGCAGCCCTTGACTATCAAGCTGCAAATCGTATTAGCTATGCCTTCCGACTGCAGAAGGATGGCCAACGCGACACGATGCAGTGGAACAATATCGGCAGCAACCGTTCAGTGACATTGCTGGATTTGGAGCCTGGCACCTATGGGCTGGAGATTCTCTCCACCAATGCCGAAGGCAAGTGGATTGGTAATCAGCGCACACTAACTGTTGTTGTCCATCCAACTTTCTGGGAGGCTTGGTACGGCAAGCTATTTTGTGTGCTTCTTTTTATAAGTATCGTTGCGATTATTATATATACTTTATTATATATACGTCGCATCAAACGCCAGCAGCGCGAAACCTTAGAAAAATATCTGAACCTGATAGAAGTTCGAGACAAACTGTCAGAGGTTTGCGAAAGTTTGGCAACAGATGTAAAGACTGTCCCCCAGACACCATCCCTTGAACCTCAATTCTCTGAGTTGGATCCCGTTCTGCAGCGAGTTCTGCAATTTGTTGAGGAGAACATTTCGAACAGCGAGGCTGGGGTAGGCGATATGGCATCGGCAGCTGCCGTCAGTCGGAGCGGTTTACAGAGAAAACTGAAACAGGCCATGGGCATTACACCACAGGATTTGCTGCGTGAGGCTCGTATTAAGCGTGCCTGCCAATTGCTGAGGGAAACCAATAAAACTGTTGCAGAGGTGGCATATAGTTGTGGCTTTACTGATCCGAAATATTTCAGTCGTAGCTTCAAGCAGAGTACGGGCCAGTCGCCAACTGAATACAAGAACTCCTGATGGGGGTGTATATGCATCATAAGGGGGTAAGAAATGCGGATTGATGCATTTTTTACCCTTTTTGATGCAAATTTTACCCCATTCCACCGACTTTCATGGATAATTTTGCAGTCAGAAATCATAAAAATCTATATAAAAGCTAACTGTAAAATGAAGACAAAATTACTTTTCTTAATGACATTGACCGTGATGCTTTTTACAGTATCGCAGGCCAAAAAGGTACATACACTAGGCGACTCTACGATGGCCCCCTATGATGAGTCAGCCACCGTTACCCGTGGCTGGGGTATGTATTTTGGCAACTTCTTGACCAATGGCTGGACATCAATAAACTATGCTAAGGGCGGACGCGACTCGCGCGGTGGCTACACCGAACTCTGGCAGACTGCCAAGAAACACGTAGAGGTTGGCGACTACGTCATCATTACCTTCGGACACAACGACGAGAAGAACTCTGGCATGGACGGCTATGAGTTGAAGGCCTACTATGAGAACATCGGCGAAACAGCTAAGGCAGCTGCCGTTGACCTGCGTGGCACTGTGCCCTCTACTACCTACAAGGAGTGGCTGGGCAAGATAGTCGATGAGGCCAAGGAAATGGGTGCCATACCTATTATATGTTCGCCCGTTTGCCGCTCTTACTTCACCAGCTCAAAGATTCGCCGTAATGGTCGCCACGACTTGGGAGACTCGTTCTCCGTATTGACTGCCGACGGCATCAAGGAGAAACAGAGCGTGCCTGCCGACGACCACACCATGGACTATGCCTACCACTCACAGAAACTGGCCGAAGAGAAGGGTGTCTGCTTCATCGACCTAACTACAGCCACTGCCGAACTATACGAGAGCTACGGCAGTCAGACCAAGTGCGAGGCTCAGCTGTTCGATGGACAGGGCTCCACCCACTTCAACACCACTGGCGCGCTGCTCGTAGCCCGCGAGTGCGCTCGACTGATGAAAGCCCAGGGCATTCTGGCCGATGCTATCGTATTGCCTACTGACCTGAGTGTGTCGCCCAACACAGGCGATTTCGGCGAGGCTTACATGGGACAGAAGCTTCAGAAGGAATTCACGCTGAACGGTTTCGGATTGACTCCTGAGGAAGGTACCGTCACGATAACTGCTACCGACGGTATTCAGCTGTCGCTCGACAAGAAAGAGTGGGAGCAGTCACTCACCGTTGACTACACCTCCTCTACCCTCATCAAGACCTTCTATGCTCAGTTGGTACTGACGCAGAACGGCGAGACCAATGGTACCATCACCGTGAAGCAGGGCGACAAACAGATTGACATCCCCGTCACAGCTACGGCAGTTGTCCTGACAGGCGGTGCAGAGGTCACAGCCTACTGGCGACTGGAGAAGGATGACAGTTATGAGCTGACAGGTCCGGCGGAGGTTATCCCTGAGACTTTTCAGGGTATGTACGTACAGCGCTACTCTAATCCCAATGCCAAGACGGAGTGGCCCGAATGGACGGGCTACGATGCCGCCCGCAAGATGCAGCGTAACCTGTTGACGGGAGACAACTGGCCTGCTGACGAGATTGACGACAACCCCGACCGCTATATCCAGTGGGGTCTCAAACCAGCTGCCGGCACTGAGCTCAAGATTGACCTAATCTCGCTCTTTGCTGCTGGTTGTGGTGGTAATGGTATGTGTTGCCATATCTACTACTCTACCGACAATTTTGCTACGCGCACAACCATCTTTGAGATGAAGAAGATGCCAGCCAACAATCCGCAATTTGTAGAGGCAAAGCCCGTTCTTACCGTCAAAGATGGCCAGGAACTCTTGGTTCGTGTCTATCCATGGTACAACGGTGCTGCAAGTGGCAAGACTATCTGTCTCTCCGACCTAACTATTCACGGGATGGCAGTAGAAACTACTGGTATCAGGCAGGTAAGTACTGAGAATAGCCATACTACCGCTTTTTTTACCGTTGACGGCCGTCAACATACCCAGATGCAGCGCGGTCTGAATATTGTCCGCATGGCTGATGGTAATATAAAGAAAATTATTTATTAACATATAACTACTATCTCTTATGCAAAACAAATCTTTTTTTACGAGACTGCTTGTTGCGCTTCTCGGGCTGCTGCCTCTGACAGCTGCTGCCCAGAATGCCACGCAACTGGCAAAGTGGACATTCGACACGGGCTATACTGTGTCCAACAATGTCTACACACCCAGCACCGATGCTTGGGCAGCAATTGGATGGAATGGTTTCGGCACACTGCCACGCATTCTGCCCAATGAGTTTAATGGCAATCAAAACGACTATTATGTGTCGGCCAAAGGCACTCGTTTCTGGGGTATCCAGGAAAACTACGATGCCAAAATCATGTCACTCTATCAAGACATGGACCCTAACAACATCACCGACTACACCGATGCCTCGCAGCACAACCAATACTTCGAAATCGGTTTCCCCACCAAAGGCTATAAGAACGTACAGTTCACATTTGCCTACACCTGCGGCGACAACAAAGAGCGCTCTATGGAGATGGTGGTCAGCACCGATGGCGGACAGACATGGAGCGACGCCGGCGGCTACGTCAGCGGAGCCACCTGGTGGACATACAAAACCAACACCGTCAGCCTGTCGGCCAACAACAAGGAGCAGGTCATCGTACGACTGATAGCCCCTAATGGTGAAACCGCTCAGTGGCGCATGAACGAAATCAGCATCGTGGCTGAGGAGGCTGGAGGTTCCGTGACCGTCAACGAAGCCGGATTCACAGCCACATGGGAGCTGAAGTCAGCTGATTTCGCTACGGCAGCCACACCGTCGAAGGACGGTCTGTTCTCTGTAGCCGAACTATCGTGGGGTGACAAGCTGGTCCCTGCCGGCCTGCGCACTGATGGCAGTGTCAGCCGACTGCAGTTCCAGCCCACTGATGCTGGCGCTGCCGATGATGACGCCAGTGCCGTCGTGTTTACACTGAAACCCAAGAAATCTCTGACCTTTGCGCCGAAGAAACTCTCATTCAACGCCTGCCGTGTGGGCACCAACGGTGGCAAGTTCGACGTAGTAGTCGTCAGCGGCAGCCAATCGACAAAGGTAGGCGAAGGCATCACACCTCAGCTGGCTAAAGAAGATCCCTATGTGTCTTATCACGAGTTCGACCTGAGTAACATACCTACTACCGACGATATTTTCTACGCCAAGATTTACATCTACAATCTGGCCACCAACAAGCAGTATGCCTTCAGCGATGTCGTCATTAGCGGTGACGTGGCAGGAACTTTGGAGACCGTGCCCACCTGCAGCCTGAGCGTGAAGTTGGGCATGGAGGGTGCTGGTAAGGTTTCGAGTAATCCCGCCGGCAACGAGTTTGACGAGGGTACCACCATCACGGTCACTGCCACCGAGAACTTTGGCTATCATTTTGCCGGATGGGCTGATGCTGAAGGCAATATCGTTTCTGACAAGAAGACATACACCTTTGAGATTAAGGCCAACACATCGCTGATTGCCACTTACACCAAGGCCAATGTCTATGCCCTGAACCTAACGCGAGTAGGTGGTGCTAACGAAAACTTAGTGCAACTGCTACCTACTGGCAACTATGTGGATGGCACGCACTATTATGAAGAGGGCACGGAGGTCAAGCTGACCGCCCTGAACAACCGCATTCTGACCTTCATGGGCTGGGAAGACAACACCACTGAGGCTGAGCGTACCGTCAAAATGGACGGAGAGAAGAACCTGACGGCCAACTTCTCGGCAACCGACTACATTGTGGGTTGGGACCTTTATAACGATCAGCCTGCCAAGGACCGCGTGGCCGACTATAAGGCCGATTCGGAGAATGCCGGCATGCTGTCACTGCGCCAGGCCGACGGCACGACCAACGGCTGGCTGACCCGTGGCATCAACAATGGTCAAGAAAACGGCAAGTATGCTGCCCGCATTTGGAAATATCTCTCTGAGGAATGGTATTTTGAAATCTCCTTCTCGTCGAAAGGCTATGAGAACCTGATTATCTCGTCATGTATCGGCGATGACTACAACACGTACAGCGTGAATAACGTGGAATACTCCATCGACGGCACTAACTTCACAAAGATTGGTACGTTCAACCCTCCTGCACGTGGTTGGGACGGTCCCAAGGAATTTGCCCTGCCCGCAGAGGCCAACAACCAGGAGCGTGTATGGATTCGCTGGATGCCCGACCGTACTTCTGAGAAGGTGGGTGTGACGAGCGACTACGATGGTACCTCGATTGCGGAGATTTTCGTATTGGCCGATGCTACCGGTGCTGCCAGCGAGCAGGCTACCCTCGTGTCAAGCAATCCAGAACAGGGAGCTACTGGTGTCAGTGCCAATGGTTCCGTCATCCTGACCTTCGACAACAAAGTGAAGGCTGGCACGGGCACTGCCTCACTCAACGGTGAGGAGATAGCTCCCATCATCAGCGGCAAGAGCGCCGTCTTCAAGTACGGCGGTTTGAAGTATGCTACTCAATATACCTTCACCATGCCTGAGGGCGTGCTCGTCAGCCGTGGCGGCAATGCCGTTGCGAAGACAGAGATTACCTTTACTACCATGGAGCGCAAGCAGCCTGAGGCCCGCCTCTACGATGCCGTGGTTGCAAGCGATGGCTCAGGTGACTATAAGACACTGCAGGAAGCCATTGACGCTGCTCCTGAAGGACGAGGCACGCCATGGCTCATCTTCGTGAAGAACGGACAATATCAGGAGCACATAGACATTCCCGCAAAGAAGCCTTACTTGCATATTATCGGTCAGGACCGCGACAAGACCGTCGTGATGGACAACCGTCTTTGCGGTGGCGAGAATGCCTATAGCGTAGATCCCGGTGCTACCGTTGTGGTAAAGGGTGCCAATACTTTCTTTGAGAACATCACACTCGAGAACTCGTATGGTCATGAAAAGCAGGCAGGTCCACAGGCCCTCGCACTGAATACGGTGGCCGACCGTGTGGTACTGAACAACGTGGCTCTGCTCTCCTATCAAGATACGTGGATTACCACTTCTACCTCGAACAACCGCCACTACATCAAGAACTCGCTCATTGAGGGTGCAGTGGATTTCATCTACAACTCGGGCAACGTCTATTTGGACGGCGACACCCTTGAGATTAACCGTCCCAGTGGTGGCTACATCGTAGCTCCAAGCCATGCTGCCGACGTGAAGTGGGGCTATGTGTTCCAGAACAATGTGCTGCGTGCTCGTCCCGGTGTCAATGTTACCGATGTATGGCTGGGCCGTCCTTGGCACAACCAGCCAAAGACCGTTTTCATCAACCTGCAGACCTTCATCAACATCCCTGCAAAGGGTTGGTATAACACGATGGGTGGACTGCCGGCACTCTGGGCTGAATACAATA
>CAMOQW010000060.1 GCA_946623195.1 uncultured Prevotella sp. | reverse complement strand
TGGCGATATCCGTCACCTGTGCACCACGGGCACGCATGGCTGTGAAGGCCTCGTGGCCGGGGGTGTCGAGGAAGGTAATCTGGCGACCGTCCTTCAGCTTCACGTTATAGGCTCCGATGTGCTGCGTGATACCGCCGGCCTCACCGGCTATCACGTTGGTATTGCGGATGAAGTCGAGCAGCGAGGTCTTACCATGGTCCACATGGCCCATCACGGTGACAATCGGTGCACGGCTCACCAGGTCGTTCTCGTCGTCATCTTCCTCGGTGATGGCATTCTGCACCTCGGCGCTGACATATTCGGTGGTGAAACCAAACTCGTCGGCCACGATGTTGATGGTCTCGGCATCCAGACGCTGGTTGATGCTCACCATGATGCCGATTGACATGCAGGTACCGATGACCTGGTTGACACCGACATTCATCATGGTAGCCAACTCGGAGACGGTGACAAACTCGGTGAGCTTCAATACCTTCGACTGTGCCACCTCGGCAGCCATCTCCTCGCTCATGCGCTCCTGCACGGCATCGCGCTTCTCCTTGCGGTATTTGGCACCCTTCTTGTTCAGATTGGTCTTCGACGTCAGACGGGCCAGCGTCTCCTTGACCTGGCGGGCCACAGCCTCGTCGTCAACCTCCAGGGGCTTCTGCACGGGGCGGTTCTTCTTCTTGTTCTTGCCGCCGCCTTGCTGCTGGCCGTTGTTATTGTCCTGGAAATTCTGGTTGCCACCCTTGTTCTTCTGCTTCTTGCCGTTGTTATCCTGTTTGCCGGAGGAGGCAGCAGCCTGCTTGGCAGCAGCCTCTATATCCACCTTTCCCTGACGGATGCGCTCGCGCTTCTTGCGCTCGCCGGCGGCCTTCTCCTCACGCTCCTTGCGGCGCTCCTCCTTCGATTTCTTCTTGGGGCGCGTGCTCTGGTTGAGGGTGGAAAGGTCTATCTTGCCCAGCACGTTCAGCTGCGGGGCGTTCTGGGCCAGCTTGACATCGCCGGGGGTCTTCGCCAGGGAGGGGCGGTCAGGGACGGGGGCAGTTTCCGGAGTTTCCGGGGTGTCAGGGGTCTCCGGAGTTTCCGGGGTGTCCGGGGTGTCCGGGGTGTCCGAGGTGTCCTTAGTGTTCGGAACGTCCGGAGTTTCCATAATTTCCGGAGCTTCTGGAGTTTCCGGAGCTTCCGTAGTTTCTGGAGTTTCCGTAGCTTCTGGAGTTTCCGTAGCTTCCGTCGTTTCCGGGGCTGGCTCTGAGGCCGGGGCTGGCTCTGAGGCCGGGGCAGGCTTGGGCTTGCCAATGCTGTCCAGGTCTATCTTGCCTACAGGCTTAAACGTCTGACGATGCTCCATGAGTTCCTCCGTCTTCGTCACCACCTTCTCAGGCTTCTCCGGCTTCTTCTCCTTCGGTTTCTTGGGGAACAGCTGCTCTGCCTTGTTCTTCATGGCCTTGTCGCCGCTGAACGCACCAACCAGGGCCGCATATTGCTCATCAGTAATCTTGGTGTTGGGCGTCACGTCGTCCTTCACCTCGCCGAGCGAGCTCTTCTTCTTCAGGTAGTCAACAGCGGTCTGAAGTCCGATGTTCAGTTCTGATAATACTTTATTTAATCTTACTCCCATAATCAAAAGTAAAAGTGAATAGTGAAAAGTGAAAAATTGGCTTCCGCTCTTCTTTGTTTAATTACTCAAACTCTGAGCGCAGCACCTCCAGTACATGGTCGACAGTTTCCTCTTCGAGGTCGGCTTTCTCAATGAGCATCTCACGCGGGGCGTTGAGCACCTGCTTAGCCGTGTCGAGACCAATGGCTTTGATAGAGTCGATAATCCACTGATCAATCTCGTCAGCGAACTCGTCCAGATAGATATCTTCGTCAGCATCAGCGTCGGTGACCACACGGAATACGTCGATGGTGTACTCCGTCAGCATGGAAGCCAGCTTGATGTTCAGACCTCCCTTACCGATGGCCAGGCTGACCTCCTCGGGCTGCAGGTAGACTTCGGCCTTGTGCTCCTCGGGGTTCAGCGTGATGCTGGTCACCTTGGCAGGCGACAGGGCGCGCTGGATGAAGAGCTGCGTGTTGCTGGAGTAGTTGATGACATCGATGTTCTCGTTGCACATCTCACGGACAATGCCATGCACACGGCTGCCCTTGACACCGACGCAGGCTCCTACGGGGTCGATGCGGTCGTCGTAGCTCTCGACGGCCACCTTGGCACGCTCACCCGGCATACGGGCTATGCGGCGGATGGTAATCAGACCGTCCTGAATCTCAGGCACCTCGGCCTCCAACAGGCGCTCCAGGAACTGCGTGCTGGTGCGGCTGAGGATAATGCGCGGGTTGTTGTTCTCGTTCTGCACCTCCTTGACGATGGCACGCACGGTCTCGCCCTTGTGGTAGTTGTCGGAGGGTATCTGCTCCGACTTGGGCAGGTGCAGCTCGTTGCCCTCATCGTCGATGAGCAGCACCTCGCGCTTCCACATCTGGTACACCTCGCCAGAAACAATCTGGCCCACGCGGTCCTTATACTTATTATATAAGGAGTCGTGCTCCAGTTCCAGAATCTTGGAAGCCAGCGTCTGGCGCAGGTTCAGAATGGCGCGGCGGCCGAACTTCTGGAAGTCCACCTCCTCGCTGACCTCTTCGCCAACCTCATAGTCGGGTTCTATCTTCTGGGCCTCGCTGAGGGCTATCTCCTTGTTCTCGTCAGCCACCTCGCCATCGGCCACCACAATACGGTTGCGGTGGATTTCGAAGTCGCCCTTGTCGGGGTTCACGATGACGTCGAAGTTCTCGTCAGAGCCAAACAACTTGGCAATCACGTTGCGGAAGCTTTCCTCCAGCACGCTCACCAAGGTGGTACGGTCAATGTTCTTCGTCTCTTTAAATTCCTGAAAGGTCTCTATCATAGAGGGGCCTTTCGCATTCTTTGTTGCCATAATGTATTATTGTTTTTTATTGTCGTTGTTCTTTTGGGGATTCCAGATTGCCCGGAATGTCCGGCCTTACTTGAAATTCAGCACATACTTGCAGTACTTCACCTCAGCGATGGCGAAGGGCTTGTCGACCTCCACCAGCACAGGGCGCTTCTTGCCTTCAACATGCTGCTTCTCCTTGACGGTAACCACAAAGGCGGTGCCGTCGGCGCTGACCTCCTTCAACAGGCCCTGCACCTTCTGGCCATTCTGCTGAAGCACTTCCACCTCCTGGCCGACATGGTTGCGATACTGCTGTACGACCTTGAAGGGCTGGCCAATGCCGGCAGAGCCTACTTCCAACTCATAGTCGCCCAGCTCGTCGCCTAACTTCTCCTGCAGGTAACGGCTCAGGTCGGCACAGTCTTCTATCCATACGCCGTCGGCATGGTCTATTTCAATCACGATGCGGTCATCAGCGGTTATCTCAACGTCTACGAGATAGTAGTCGCCATTGGCGAGCCACTCTTCCACTGCGGTTGTAATGACATTCTTGTCTATCATACTGTATTTGTTAGTTAAAACAAGAATGAGAGGCTTCGAAAAGCCCCTCATTCCTCTGAACGGCTGCAAAGGTAAGCATTTTCTGCGAATCCTGCAAATAATTTGCTGTTTTTTTGCGTTTTGAGACAACATCTATAGTTTTTGGAACAATTCCTAAATGCCGTCTACGTAAAACTTCGTACCTTTGCAGGTAATAAAACAACAGTATTGCTATGCGTATCAGAACAACTATTCTCGCTATTTCCTTAGCGATGGCATCGGCACTGTATGCGGCCGAGCCTTTTGTCACATTCACCCAACAGTCTAACGCACTGTCGCTACGACAGGCCACCATCGGCCTTGGCGACAACGAGCCGAAAGCCGTACAGATAGCCGCCCACTCGCTGCAAGAAGACCTGCAACGGGTGACGGGACAGAAGCCCGCCATCAGCGACGGACCGACTACCATCCTCATCGGCACCGTGGGCTGCTGCAGCCGTATCGACCAGCTGGTCAAGAACGGCACGCTGAAGGACCTAAAAGGCAAGCGCGAGAAATTCATCATCACAACCGTTGACGGCCAGCTGGTCATTGCCGGCAGCGACCGCCGAGGCACCGTCTATGGCATCTACGAACTGTCGCGACAGATGGGTGTGTCACCCTGGTACTGGTGGATGGACGTGCCCGTCGAGCACCGCGACTATGTGGGCATCCTGCCCGGCACCTACACCGACGGCGAACCGGCCGTGGAGTTTCGAGGACTGTTTCTCAACGACGAGGCTCCCTGTCTGACATCGTGGGTGGAGAACACCTTCGGCACCAAATACGGCGACCACCGCTTCTACGAGAAAGTGTTTGAACTCATCCTGCGACTGAAGGGCAACATGCTGTGGCCGGCCATGTGGGGCTGGGCCTTCTATGCCGACGACCCGGAAAACTCGAAGACGGCCGACGACATGGGCATCATCATGGGCACCTCGCACCATGAACCCATGGCCCGCAACCACCAGGAATACGCCCGCCGCCGAGGCGACTGGGGCCCGTGGAACTACCAGAAGAACCAGGAGAAACTGGACCAGTTCTTCCGCGAGGGCATTGAGCGCATGAACGGCACCGAAGACATGGTGACCATCGGTATGCGCGGCGACGGCGACGAGGCCATGAGCGAGGATGCCGACACCAAACTGCTGCAGCGCATCGTGGAGAACCAGCGTAAGATTATCAAGCAGGTCACCAAGAAACCGGCCAACAAGACCACGCAGGTGTGGGCCCTCTACAAGGAGGTGCTCGACTACTACGACAAGGGTATGCGGGTGCCCGACGACGTCATCATGCTGCTCTGCGACGACAACTGGGGCAACGTGCGGCGACTGCCCAACGAGAAGGAGCGCCGGCACCCGGGCGGCTGGGGACTCTACTACCACGTAGACTACGTGGGAGCCCCGCGCAACACGAAATGGCTCAACGTGACACCCTCGCAGAACATGTGGGAACAGCTGACACTGGCCTACGACGGAGGCATCCGCCGCATGTGGATTCTGAACGTCGGCGACCTGAAGCCGATGGAATACCCCATCACGCTCTTCATGGATATGGCCTGGAACCCGCGTGCCGTCAGCCGCGATGTCGTGGCCACCCATACCGCACCGTTCTGTGCCTCGGTATTCGGACAGGAGCAGGCTGCAGAGGCAGCACGCCTGCTGAACCGCTGTGCCAAACTGAGCGGGCGCACCACGGCAGAAATGATGGACCACACCACCTATAACCTGCACTCCGGTGAATGGCGCCAGGTGGCCGACGACTACATGCGGCTGGAGGCCGAGGCCCTGCGACAGTTTCTGACGCTACGTCCGGAACAGCATGATGCCTACCGGCAGCTCATCCTGTTCCCCATACAGGCCATGTCGAACCTCTACCAGATGTACTATGCCCAGGCCATGAACCTGGCTCTCTATGAGGCCAACGACCCCGACTGCAACGAGTGGGCCGACCGCGTGGCACAATGTTTCCAGCGCGATGCCGAGCTGTGCCGATATTATAATAAGGTGATGGCTCAGGGCAAGTGGGACGGCATGATGACCCAGAAACACATCGGATATACCTCGTGGAACGACAACTTCCCGGCCGACCGTATGCCTAAGGTGCAGCGCCTGACCGACACCCGGCCCGGCGGCTACATCTTCACCGCCCGGCAGGGCTACGTGGCCATGGAGGCTGAGCACTACTACAGCAGCTCTTCCTCAACAGCCGAATGGACCGTCATTCCCGACATGGGGCGCACGCGCAGTGCCGTCACCCTGATGCCCTATACCGAGCCGACGGGTGAGGCACAACTGGAATACCGCTTCAAGGGGACTCAGAGCAGCGAGGTCAAGGTGCACATCATCGTCAAGTCGACTCTCGACTACCTGAACAAGGGCGGACTGACCTACACCGTCAGCCTGGACGGACAGGAGGCGCAGACCGTCAACTTCAATGCCAACCTGAATGAGGATAAGGAAAACATCTACAGCATCTACTACCCTACCATAGCACGGCGCATCGTGGAGTCGGTGGTGACGCTGAAGACTGACAAGGACAAGGACGTGCACACACTGACGCTGCACCCCAACGACCCGGCCATCGTGTTCGAAAAAATTGTGATTGACGACGGTGGCTATCAGCCCTCGTTCCTCTTCATGGACGAGTCACCGCGATACCGTACATCTGCTTCACCTCGCTCATGACGAAGGTGCTCTCAATGGAGGCCAGCGACTCTATCTCGCCTAACTTGTTGAGAATAAACTCCTGATACTGCTTCATGTCGGTGGCCCGCACTTTCAACAGATAGTCGTAGGCCCCCGACGTGTTGTAGCATTCCGTCACCTCGGGGATGCGCTGAATGCGGCGCACAAAGGCATCGGCAATCTCGTGGTTGATCTGCTTCAGCTTCACCTTGCAGTAGACCTGCAGACCCTGCCCTAACTTCTCGGGGTCGAGGACGGCCACATATTTCTTGATGTAGCCCTGGCGCTCCAACCGCCGCTGTCGCTCAAAGACGGGGGTGGGTGTCAGGTGTACGGCATCAGCCAACTCCTTGGTGGTCAGCTTCGCGTTCTTTTGCAGTATCTGGAGTATCTGCAAGTCGATGTCGTCTAATGTATCTGCCATAGCGTTTGGATTTTGTGCTGCAAACAAGAAGAAATCAGCGTAATGGTATATTTCTCCATCGTTGCCATATCGGGTGCAAAGATAATGCAAATCTCTTGAAACACCAAAAATATTGGAAAAAGATTTGCAGAATCAAAGATTATTACCTACCTTTGCAACTGCTATGGAACAACTGCTGCACTACTGCTGGAAACACAAGCTATGGCCTCTGGAGGGACTGCAGACCACGGACGGACGGACCGTAGAGGTGCTGGACCCGGGACTGCACAACCGCAACAGCGGGCCGGACTTCTTCAATGCCAAGGTGAAGATAGGCGGCACATTATGGGTGGGCAACGTGGAGATTCACGACCGCTCGTCGCACTGGTATGCTCACGGCCACCAGACGGATGCCAACTACGACAATGTGGTGCTGCACGTGGTGGGTGAGGCCGACCGAGACGTACAGACGTCACAGGGGCATTTTGTTCCACAGCTGTGCCTGACCGTTCCACCTTCGGTACGTGAGAACTACGAGGAACTGCTGAAAACAGACTCCTACCCGCCCTGCTACCGCATCATCCCCCATCTGACCAGCCTCACCGTCCACGCATGGATGGCGGCACTGCAGACTGAGCGACTGGAACAGAAGACCATCGCCATAGCACAGCGGGCCGAACAGGCCGGGGGCTCTTGGGAAGAGGCCTACTTCATGACACTGGCCCGCAACTACGGATTCGGCATCAACGGCGATGCCTTCGAGGAGTGGGCACGCCACATCCCACTATCGGCTGTCGGCAAACACCGCGACGACCTGTTCCAGATTGAAGCCATCTTCCTGGGCCAGGCCGGACTGTTGCAGGTGGAGGCCATCCCTGAGCGCTACCAGCAACAAGCACTCAACGAGGGCTATTTTGCCAAGCTACGCAACGAATACCTGTATCTGGCTCATAAGTTCTCACTGCAACCCATGGACTACAAGCGGTGGCGCTTCCTCCGGCTGCGTCCGCAGAACTTCCCGCACATCCGTCTGTCACAGCTGGCCAACCTCTACTACCAGCGTCAGGCCGGACTGTCAGAACTCATGGAGTGCCGCGACATGGCAGGACTGGCCGATAAGCTGCACACCCAGGTGACACCCTACTGGGAGACCCACTATACCTTTGGCTCCGAGAGCGTGCGCAATGCCAAGCAGCTATCGCCATTCAGCATCAACCTGCTCATCATCAACACCTATGTACCCATGCTCTTTGCATACGGACGCCATACCTCCCGAGAAGAACTGTGCGACCGCGCCTTCGACTTCCTGGAACAGTTGAAGGCTGAGAAGAACCACATCATCACCATGTGGCAGGAATGCGGACTGGACGTGAAGTCGGCCGGCGACTCACAGGCCCTGATTCAACTGAAAAAGGAATACTGCGACAAGCGCGACTGCCTGCGCTGCCGAATAGGCTATGAATACCTGAAAGGTGAAAAGCGAAAAGGGTAAAACGAAAAGTGAAAAGCAAAAAGTGATATGAGAAAATATGTCTTTGAAGCCCGTATGGAGGTGCGCGACTATGAATGCGACATCGAGGGCATCGTCAACAATGCCAACTACCTGCACTACACCGAGCACACGCGCCACCTGTTTCTCAAACAGTGCGGCCTCAGCTTTGCCGAGATGCACGCCCGTGGCATCGATGCCGTCGTGGCACGTATGGAACTGCAATACAAGTCGCCGCTGCGCTGCGACGACGAGTTCATCTCGCGGCTGTGGATTGAGAAAGACGGCTTTAAGTATATCTTCCACCAGGACATCTTCCGCGCCGCTGACGAGACGCTCTGCTTCAAAGGTAAAATCATGCTCGTATGCCTGGTCAATGGGCAACTGGGAGAGAGCGAGGATTACGACCGTGCCTTCGCACCATACCTGGCCTGACGGCCCCCTGCCTGCTTCGAACTCACGACGAACCCACGACGAACTCACGACGAACTCACGACGAACTCACGACGAACTCACGACCGAACATGACAAGTGAAGAAATATACTACACCATTGCACTAACCCGCATGACGGGGTTCAATGCCGACATCGCCCTGCGACTCTATCGGGCCATGGGCAGCAGTCAGGCAGTCTACGAGCACCGCCAGGACATCGGCGATGCCGTGGCCGACTCCTCTCCCCGACTGCGTGAGGCCATGAACAACTGGGACGAGGCCCTGCAACGCGCTGCTGCCGAAATGGAGTTCATTGAGAAAAAAGGCATCCGGGCACTCACCCTGGATGACGAGGACTACCCTGCCCGACTGCGCGAATGCCCCGATGCCCCCATCATCCTATATTATAAAGGTACGGCCGACCTGAACCAGCAATACGTCATCAACATCGTGGGGACGCGCCATTGCACCACCTACGGGCAGGACCTGGTGCGCCGCTTCGTCGCCGACCTGCGACAGCTGCGCCCTGACGTCATGATAGTCAGCGGACTGGCCTACGGCATCGACATCTGTGCCCATCGCCAGGCGCTGGAGTGCGGCAACGAGACGGTGGGTGTGCTGGCTCACGGTCTGGACCAGATATACCCGCCCCGACATCGCGACACCGCTGTGGAAATGGTGCGCCAGGGGGGACTGCTCACGGAATACATGTCGCAGACACAGGCGCTGCCCAACAACTTCCGACAGCGCAACCGCATCGTGGCAGGCATATCGGACGCCACCATCCTCGTGGAAAGTGCATACAAGGGCGGCGGTCTCATCACCTGTCGCATTGCCCAAGAGTATGGCCGCGACGTCTTTGCCTTCCCAGGGGCTGTGGGCATGGCCTACTCGGAGGGCTGCAACCGCCTGATTCGCAACAACACGGCGGCACTCATCACGTCGGCTCAGGATTTTGTGGAGTCAATGGGGTGGACCACCCTGCAACAGCAACCCTCGGTCGTGGAGCGACAACTGTTCCCCGACCTGACAGCAGAGGAGCAGCGGGTGGTCAGCCTGCTGCAACAGACCAACGACCTGCAACTGAACATCATCAGCGTGAAGACCAATCTGCCCATCGGACAGCTCACCGCCCTACTCTTCCAACTGGAGATGAAGGGCATCGTGAAACCTATGGCCGGCGGAAGCTACCATCTGATATATTAAGTGAAAAACGAAAAACGAAAAGCGAAAAGTGAAAAGTAAGCGGTGAGAGGCGAACTATGAACTCTGAACTATAATGACGATAGGAAATATAGAATTAGGCGAGCGTCCGGTCTTCCTGGCTCCGATGGAAGACGTGACAGACATCGGTTTCCGCATGTTGTGCAAGCGGTTTGGAGCTGCTATGGTCTACACGGAGTTTGTGTCGGCAGAGGCGCTGGTGCGCGACGTGAAGTCGACGGTGAGGAAGCTCTTCATCAGCGACGAGGAACGGCCCGTGGGCATCCAGATCTACGGGCGCGACGTGGAGGCGATGGTCGAGGCCGCCAAGATAGTAGAGCAGGCAGGTCCCGACCTGATAGACCTGAACTTCGGCTGTCCGGTGAAGAAGGTGGCCGGCAAGGGTGCCGGAGCCGGTATGCTGCAGAACATCATGCTTCCCGACGGCAGCATCGACACCAATGCCAAACTGCTGGAGATTACACGCAGGGTGGTCGATGCCGTCCGTGTGCCCGTCACTGCCAAGACTCGTCTGGGCTGGAACCATGAGCAGCTTAGCATCGTCCCGCTGGCCGAACAGCTGCAGCAGTGTGGCATTCAGGCGCTGACCATCCATGGGCGCACGCGCAGCCAGATGTACACCGGCGAGGCCGACTGGACGCTCATTGGCGAGGTGACGCGCAATCCACGCATCCATATCCCCATCATCGGCAACGGCGACATCAAGTCGCTCAGCGATGCCGACCGCGCCTTCGACACTTACGGGGTGGATGCCGTCATGATAGGCCGCGCCACCTTCGGCTGTCCGTGGATATTCAGTCGCCAGCAGCTGACACTCGACGAGAAGATTGACGTCTTGGAGGAACAGCTGCGCATCAA
>CAMOQW010000059.1 GCA_946623195.1 uncultured Prevotella sp. | reverse complement strand
TCTTAATATCACCAAGTATTCGCAGCGCTTTTTTTCGTAAACGATTGCGCTTTTTTTACAGTATAAACAAAGAAGGTGTGCCAACGCGTGGCACACCTTCTTTAATAATTATTCATTTCCGAGGTACAAATAGGAATTATTCGTTTGCAAAGCCATAGCCGTTGGTGAAGCCGCCGGTAGCCATGGTGTTGGGGGTGAACGGGAACAAATAGATGGGTGCTTTGTTGTAGTCAAAGTCTAAGAACAGGTAGGTGTAGTACTCGTCGTAGTTGTCGAGCAATGCTGCACCCCATGCCACTTCTGCGTAGCCGTCGGCCTTCAGGGCGGTCACCTCGCTGTCGGTCAGTCGGGTGAACAGACCCTTGATGGCCAGGTTGGTATTGTTGTTGCCCTTATAGTCCAGCCCGTAGCCTCCCCAGTCGTTGTTGACGCCGCGCCAACCCGGAGCCAGCACGGGGTCGTTCTCGCTGCCGGCAGGAGTGGCCTCGGTGAGGCGCTTGCCGTACAGTGTCTTGGCATCTACCAATTTGGTGTAGATGTTGGCAGAGATGGTGTTGCCATTGGCAAAGGTGTAGTAGCCGTCAGCCTTCAGGCCGTCCATCATGTTCTTGGTGAGTTCCTTGATTTCCTTGATCTTCTCATGCAGGAAACCGCTGCGGATGAGCGTCCAGCGACGGTCGCCCTCACCGGCAAATTCAAAGCCACGCTCGTCGATGACGGCCTTGAGCAGTGAGCCTTCCTTCTGGATGAAGGCATCCACATTGCCGTTACCGCCGAAGGCACGGTCGCGGATGATCTTCAGGTTTTGCTTGGCTGTGACATCATCGCCCAGGGCTGCGCAGGCTTCGGCCAGTCCGAGGTAGACCTCAGAGATGCGCATGTAGGGAGCGTTGATGCCTGAGCGGCGCTGGTTCTTGGTCCAGACGGTGGTCTGGCGGTTTTCGTCGAACTTGTTGCAGGCTATGCCGCCGCCATTGGCCTGTGAGCCGGGAGCAAAGGGCAACAGTTTCTCGAAGCCCTTATTGCCACCGGTGACGGTGCAGCTCAGGTCGCGACGCAGGTCCTTCGGGTCGAAGACACCATAGTAGAAGGCAGGATTGATACGGCCCTGGCCATAGTTCTTGCAAGGATAGTCGTTGCTGCCGGCACCCGTTGACGGACGGCCCAGCGAGTAGGGACGCGGGTCGTTGCCGCTGGCACCCTGCTGGAAGGGCTCCTCGTAGATGCTCTCGTCGGCAAAGCTGGCATCGTCGCCATGCAGCTGCACGAAGAAGTCAGCGTAGTTGGCACCCAGAGAGGCAGCCCCCTTATGGTCGAGTGCCTTCTGGAAATACTCCTTGGCAGTGCTGTAGAGCGTCTGCCAGTCAGAGCGGCGGCCATAGCTGGCGCCGTTGTTCTCGGTACCCTTGGTCTCGAAGGTCAGGGCATTGCCGTTACCGTCAACATACTTGATGTCGCCACGGCGGGTCTGGTAGCCGCCGGCCTCCAGAGCCATGCGTCCGATGAGTGCATCGACATAGGTCTGCGACAGGTAGTTCTTGGTTTTGGCGGCAACGGGGTTCATCAGCGGCTCAACGCTCTTCAACTGTGCAATGATGACATCGTAGATGGAGTCGCGGCATGACAGGCCGGTAGCAGCCTGACCCATGACGGTCTGGAAGGGAACGTCGCCATAGTACTTGATGAGCTCACGATAGGCAGTGGCGCGCAGGGCCACGGCCTCGCCATAGAGCTGGCTCAGGTCGGTGGGTGATGTCTGCTGCATCATCTCACCGAAGTTGCCGGTGCCCTCGATGGCCGAGGTGATGGCATTACACTTGCCGATGACCGAGAACAGCACGCTGTAGGGGCTGCTAGGAGCCTCCTTGCCGTAGGTCACAGGGTTGTAGGTAGCGGCCTCTGTACCGTTGATGTAAAAAGCTTCGGGAATGTGACGTGCCGGCTGTGCCGTGTACTTCTCCGGGTGGCGCATGATGTCGGAACCGGCTATGTCGAGGGCATAGAACAGTCCGTCGCCAAAGATTTGCGAACTGACGGCACCGTGCCATTCGCTGTAAGCACCGTCCATGGCTGCGCGTGCCGTCGTCATGTTAGAGAACACGAAGTCGGCATTGGCCTCTGAATAAGACTTTGTGTCGAGATAGTCGCCGCAGGCGGTCAGGCCGAAGGCTCCTGCTGCACAAAGCGCTATGGATAATATCTTGTTTTTCATTGTTATACTGCTTTGAATAATGATGAATTAAAATGCAACGTTAAGACCGAAAGTGAAAGTGCGTGACTTCGGATACGAACGGTAGTCGTAGGCAGGGGTGGGGAATCCCGAGTAGGAACTGTCTGCAGACGGGCTTACGTTGATGTCCGGGTCGAGTCCGCTGTACTTCTTCAGGCAGAACAGGTTGCCGCCGGTGAAATAGACGCGTGCGTTGCTGATGCCAATCTTCTTGGTCCATATCTTGGGGAAGGTATAGCCGATGGTCAGTGTCTGCAAGCGCAGGAATGAGGCATCCTCGATGAATTCTGAGGCGCAGACGCCGTATTCCGGCAGGAAGCCATACTTGGCGTTGGCGTTAAGCTGGCGGACAGCGTCGGGATCGGTCACTGCCACGAGGTCGCCACTGCCGTCAACGTCATAGAAGCGCCAGGTGTTGCTGATTTCCGACAGGCGGTTGTAGCCCAGGCTGGTGTCCTTGTCGCCCTTCATGTCGGACATTACGTTGGCATTGTAGATGTCGCCGCCAATCTGATAGGTGAAGTTGGCCGAGAAATCGATGCTCTTCCAGCGACCGGCAAGGTTGAAGCCACCGGTATGCTTAGGCATGGTGTGGCCGATGATGACAGCATCGTCGGCATCTACGGAACCACTCTCGTCGGTATCCACATATTTCACCATGCCGGGGAATGCCTTCTGGCCTTCAGCCAACTGGTAGGGACTGGTGTAGACGCCCAGGCCTAACTTGTTGTCGGGAATGCCTTCCTTCAGCGTCCAGACACCGTTGACCACATTGAAGTCGTCGACCGTATAGAAACCGGCACTCTGCATACCCTGAACCAGACCGACCGGCTCGCCTTCCTTCACGATGTAGTCGTAGGTGGGAACACGCATACTGGAACCCCAGTTGGTGTGGGCGCTGGCCAGCACGCCTTCCTGCAGCTTGTCAACCTTGTTGTTGTTGAAGTTGTAGGTCATGCCGAAGCTCAGGTTCCAGTCTTTCTGGCGTACAATCTCGTAGTTGAGCGAAATTTCGAGACCCTTGTTGGAGGTCTGGGCGATGTTCTGCATCTGGAAGCTGAATCCTGACGTCGGGTCGCAAGGCACGAGCATCAGCACGTCCTTCGTGGTGTTCCAGTAGTAGTCGATGTTACCGCGCAGCTTGCCGTTCCAGAAGCTGAAGTCGAGACCTAAGTTGCGCGAGATGGTGGTCTCCCACTTCAGGTCGGAATTACCCAGCGTAGAAGCGGGCTTGTAGGTGGTGATGCTCTCACCGTTGACGGTGGCCGTACCGGTTGTCCAGAGGGTCTCGGTCAGGCCGGAGGCAATTTGGTCGTTACCGGAGCTACCAAACGACAGACGCAGCTTCAAGTTGTCGAGCCATGACTGTGAGTTCTTCATGAACGGCTCGTCGCTGATGCGCCATGCCACAGCTGCTGCGGGGAAGTAGCCCCAGCGGTTGTTCTTGTTGAACTTCGAGCTGCCGTCGGCACGCATGGTGGCAGTCAGCATATAGCGGCCCAAGTAGGAGTAGTTGACACGTCCGAACCACGACAGCGAGTGGGTGGGGTGGCCGTCGGTGTAGGTGTATTTGTCGTTGCCTTTATAGTTGGTGGCTCCGATGTTGCCGAATGCCCAGTCGAAGTCCCACTCGTCAGGATAAGTAGTACCCAGGATCTGTGCCGAGTTGGAACGGCTCGACAGCACCTCATTACCAGCCATAACGGTCAGCGAGTGGTCTTCGCCGAGTCCCTGTACCTCATAGCTCAGCGTGGTGTCCCAGCGGGTGTTGTAGCCGTCGCCCTCGTTCAGTGTTGCCTGGTTGTAACTCTGTCCGTTGGTCTTGCCGCCGGCCCACTGCTGGGTCTTGCTCCAGTTGCGGCTCAGGTAGAGTTCGGTCTTGGCGGTGAGGCCCTTGATAATCTGCCAGGTCAGTCCGGTGTTCACACCGATGCGATAGCGGTTGCGCAGATTCTCATAGTCGTTCAGGATGGCTGTCGGGTCGTAGTCAGCCTGTGCACTGGCACTACCCATGCCCAGGTCGGAGGCTTCGCCGCTGCCCAGTGGGTTGTCGATGGGCTTGTAGCGGTAAGCCTGTGTGGCAAACTCGTAGCGGTTGCCCTTGAACTGCATCTCGCTGTAGCGGGCGTCGATGTCCAGCCGCAGCGTCTTGGTGATGTCCTGTGTCAGCTTCAGGTTGGCTCCCCAGCGCTTGAAACCGGAGTTCTTCAGCGTACCCTCGTTGTCAGAATAGTTGACGGCAGCATAGAACTTGGTGCTCTTTGAACCGCCGCTCACCGAGAGGTCGTGGTTCCAGGCGTGAGTCGTGCGCAGCACGTCGTCCATGTAGTTGTGAGCACTCTGGTTCTTATATTCGTTCAGATGGTTGCCATAGGCACTGCCCAGACCGTAGTATTTGGCCACACCGTCGGCATAGGTGTCGCCCAACGACTTGGCGTAGCTCCAGGTGTGGAGCACGTGGTCGTATGCACTCATGACGTCCAGCTGGCTGGGCTTGGCCTTGATCTGGTAGTACATGTTGTACTTGACAGTCACCTTGCCTTCCTTGCCGCCCTTGGTGGTAATCAGGATGACACCATTGGCACCTCGGGCACCATAGATGGCTGTTGAGGCGGCGTCCTTCAGCACGTCGATGCTCTCGATGTTGTCGGCAGCGATGTCGTCGATGCTGCTGACCTGAACACCGTCAACCACATATAGCGGCTCGTTCGACTGGGTGATAGAGCCACCGCCACGAACACGGATTGACATCGTACCGCCGGGGCGGCCGTCCTGCGAAATGACGTTCACGCCAGGCAACTGGCCCTGCAGGGCCTCTGCAACGGTAGCCACGGGATTGGCAGCCAGCTTCTCGCCGGTCACTGAAGCCACGGCACCGGTCAGGTCCTTACGCTTCATCGTGCCGTAACCCACCACGACCACATCTTCCAGCGTGGTGTTGTCCTCTTCCAGCGTGACGTTCATCTTGCCACTGCCTTTCAGTGATTGCGGCTTGTAGCCTACATACGAAAACTTGAGGGTTGAGCCGGCGGGAGCGTTCACACTGAAATTTCCGTCAATGTCGGTCACCGTACCCTGGCCGTTACCATAAGTAACGCTCACTCCAATCAGGGGTTCGCCATTCTTGTCCTTGACGGTACCCTTGATTGCATTCTGGGCGAAGCCCGTTAGCCATAGTGCACAGAGCAGCATGACTAAGAGAAATCTTCTTTTTTGCATGTCAGATAAATTTGTTTATTAATAGATATTTAGTAGCTTGTCACAATTCGCGTGCAAAATTAAGTAAAAAGAATGGAATACGCAAATAAAACGACCATGTTTTTATAGTAGAAGGGATGGAACAGGCTGCTCCATCCCTTCTGTGAGAGCGGATAATCCGGTGCGTGTTTACGTGCCGGGCACGTAGGCCGGCTGGTCAGTCACCGACTCGCGGGGACCGTCGACGCTGACGGTCGTCGTGTCTTGGGGTTCGTAGGTGGGGTTGGGCGTAGGGTTGTCGTCTACGGCACATGCTGTCATTGCCAGTGTGCCCACCACGGCGCATATCAATAATTTTGCCTTATTCATAACGTTGCTTATTTATTTGACAATAACCTTCTTGTTGTTATGGATATAGAGACCCTTCGTGGGCTGTGCTACGCGCTGGCCCTGCAGGTTGTAGTAGGCACCGCTATCCTTGCGGTCGGCGGCTTGCAGGCCGATGCCGGTGGCATCGCCACTGCCAGCGATGGGATAGCCTACCTTCGAAGCCGTAGCCAGCGGAATGGCCAGCCAGGCGCGGTGACCCTCAATCTGGAAGGCTGCACCATTGTCGGCACCCCAGAACCATCCGAAGACGTTGGCTTCGGCAGATCCGGACATGCCATAGGTGAGCTTGTAGAACAGGTTCTGCCCTTCGGCACTGGTCGTGGTGGCCACATCGCTACCCTTCAGCATGTTGGCACCGGCATAGGTTGCCGTGCTGCTCACGGCAGGCAGTTCGTAGTCGCCTCCGACTTTTTCGACAGACTCAAGCATGACGGCTGTTCCGGCGGGGATGATGTCCTGCAGTTCAGCGTATGTCAGAGCGTCGACGGTAGCTGCTGTGACTACGTATGCCTTCAGCGTCTCAGGCACCTGGTAGGCGCTCTCTGAATCATAGAAGGTGGCGTAGCCGGCATCGGCCACGGTCACGACAGCCGTCTGCCCGGTGTAGCTGATGGCTTCGGCAGCCTCGCTCAGACCACCCATCTCGTTGGCGGCACGTACGGCGTATGTGGCCTCGGCGTCGTCTACGGTGTAGGTCGGTTCAGTGGTGAAGTCGATGACGTTGCCGTTCTTCACGATGGCCCACAGCAGAGCGTAGTCGCTGTTGTCCCAGGTCAGCGTGTTGCCGGTCAGCGTCACGTTGGCAGGAACAGGAGCCTGTTCGGTCAGCAGCGTGGGATCCCAGTCGCCAAACATGTTGTGCAGGTTGCCAATCTCGGCAGCTTCCTCAGCGCTGAGCACGGGCTCGTTGGGATTGCCGCCCAGCACCTTGGTACGTGCACTCAGGTCGATGGTGGAGCCGTTGGCCGTCATACTGTTGTATTCTGCCATGCGTGTGCAGCCGTCGCTCGACATGTTGGCCCAGCCTTCGCCCTTAGGCACTGCTTCCATCTTGGTGTCGATGTAGTAAACCTCGGCGCCCTTGGTCCAGGGGCGGCCTAAGTAGTAGTTGCCGTCAATCTTGTCAGTCTCGCCCTTGATGGTGCAGTCCTTGAATACGTAACCGTACTTCACGTTGTCGCGCGGTACGGCAATGTAGCCACCCTCTTCGCACATCTGCAGCGTGACCCCATTGTAGAACACGTCGCCCGAACCGCAGAGGAAGTCGGTGCGTCCGCGCAGCAGACCACCCTCGAAGTAGTAGTGCGAACGAGTGTTGTCGCTGACGTAGGTGTCCTGATAAGCCCAGAGGTTGACATTCTTGCAAACCGTGTGGTTACCGCCGTCCACGAGTACGACGTTGCGGCCGGTGCCGTCGGCAGTAGCACTCCAGAGCTTGATGTCCTGGAAGTAGGTGTTCTGGGCACCGCTGGTCAGATAGAGCACGCCGCTGGTGCGGATGCCCTCCAGCGGGTTGGCCTGTCCGCCCTTGCCGGCATCGGGATTGGTGGTCAGCGAGTTGGGCATCTCGTTGGTGATGCTGGTCTCGTTCATGTCCTCACCGATGATCGACACGTTAGGCGAACCGAACGAGGTCTTCGGGTCGGCATACTGCTTGCCGTCGGCACCGTCCACCTTGTTGGCCTGGTTGGCAGGAATCACGTAGCTGCCCTTCTTGACGAAGATGCGGAAGCGCTGTGAGTTGTCGGTACGTGCTGCGGCAGCGGCCAGTGCCTCCTTGAACGAACCATTGTCGGGCACGATGAAGTCGTAGAGCTTCTTGCTGACCGTCGGACGCGTCATTGTGGTGAACTGGATGCTGATGGCATCGGCCAGATAGTTGTCGGTCAGGTCGGCCACGCTGTTGGCGGGCAGGGTGAAGGTGTAGGATGTGGCATAGTCCAGACCCTTGTATTCGAAGGTCACGGTCTTGCCGCTGACAGCGGGAGCCAGTTGCTGTGAAGCCAGCGTAGCCAGGGTCCCTTCTTTCACTTTGACGCGCTCGTCGAAGGTCAGCACAATCTTGCCGGTAGCTGATGCGCCAGTGGCATCATTGGCCGGAACGGTGGACACCAGCTTGGGAGCCATGCCGTCGTTGACGAGCTTGGGCGAGCCGGTGATGAAGAACATGGCCAGCGTGTTGCCGTCGTTGGCAGAGCCGGCACCGTCAACGCTGGAGGTCTTGTCGGCCAGCATACGGATGTAGAGGTCGGCCTGGTTGTTGGCGGCAGCAGGCAGCTTGCCGTTGAACGATGCAGCGGCCTTGGCACCCGTCATGGTGATGCTGCCGACGTTGTTCCAGGTCTCACCGTCGAGTGAGTACTCTACGTTGTAGGTCTGATAAGCGTTATAGTTGTAGAGCATGTCGAACTGCACGTTGATGTCGGTGAATGCGGCAGCGTTGACCTTGGTCTGCCAGTGCCAGTTACCCACGTCGCCGTTGCTCTTGCCGGTACGCCAGTTGACGGCAGCCCCCTTGAAGCTCTCGTAGCCGCCGCCACCGACGGTCGACTTGTCGAGCCATCCGCTCACTTCGCCCGTCTCGGTATTGACCAGGTTCAGCACGTCGGCATCGTTGTCCTCGGCAGCAAAGTCAGCCTTGCGGCCGCTGTTGCCGGCACGGTAGAAGTCCCAGCCGGCAATGATGTCGGTCTCGGCATAGACAGCGGTGAGTGCTACGTTGTCGGTCATGGTGACCGTCTTGGCACTGTTGGTCTCGCCGTCGCTCCAGTTGGTGAAGGTCACCAGACCCTCATACTGGTTGGCGGTCAGCTGTACGTCGGTGCCCTCTTCATACATGTTCTTGCCGTCGACGACGGTGGCAGCAGGCGTCACCTCTACCATGTAGTCGTTGGTGCCCTCTACGGTCAGGGCCAGCTCGTAGGTCTTGATGGCCTCGAAGTTGGCGGTCAGTTCGGCATTTGCTGTGAGGGTGTAGACGAAGACATTCTCTTTCGATACCTCGTTGCCCTCAGCATCGGTCCAGTTCACAAACTTGTAGCCGAAGTTCTTGGTGGCGGTGAGCTTGAGCTCGGTGTCTTCGTCGAATTCGTCGCCCTGAGGATATACGTTGACGCTTCCGCCCTTCTCGGGATTAGCCTTGGCAGCAAAGGTGTACTTGGCCACGTCCTCGGTGACACCATTGACGGTTCCCGTGATATGCACGTCGCCGATACCCCACTGCTTGTTGCTGGCCAGTCCGCTCTGAGTGACCACCAGCGAGAAGCTGCCCTTGGTGGCCAGTTCTGCGGGAATGTCGAAAGTAAACTCGGTAGTGTAGTTGGGGTCACTGCCCTTGGCATCGCTGGCCTGGTCCTTGTTGTTGCGGGCAGGAATCAGACCGGTGGCCAGCGTGACTTCCTGGCCTTCAGCGTTCTTGGCAGCCACGCTCAGCGTGCCGCCGTCGGTGCCATAGCGTGCCACCTTGGCCGAAACCTTGGCCGGCGTGAAGGTGAGGCCACGATAGGGCTTGGCAATGAATTCCACCACGGTGTTGTCGCCGTTGAGCTTCAGCAGCTTGATGCCGCTGTTGGCACCGGCGCTGGGAGCCTCTACGCCGTTCGGGGTGAAGTCGCCCAGGCTGACGGTGGTCAGCGTGAAGGCACCTTCAGGCTCCTGTGTCTCCGGAGTGGCATAGGTGTCGATGTCGTTCAGTGCCCACACGATGTTGGCGGCAGCATTGTCGAACGACTTGCCGGCCTGACTCTTCACGACGGGCAGCAACACCTTAATATAACGATAGTAGGAACCGTCGCCAATCACGATGTCGATGGTCTCGGCAGGGTTGGCAATCTGGTAGCTGATGGTCTGGCCAGAGGTGTAGTCGGTCTGGCCGTCGATAGTCGTGGTGGTGATGGCATTGTAGGCTTCCATGCTCACCGTGGCACCCTTGCAGGAGGGAACGGTAAACTTGGTGCCGCCGTTCATCTGTGCCCAGTCGGTCCAGTTGCCGTTGGCAATCTTTCCGCCGTTGTTGGTGTCGAAGTCCAGCTTGACATCGATGGTCTCGTTGCCGATGGTGGCCTGGGTCACATAGATGCCCGTCTTGTTCTGGTAAGAGAGCAGGGGAGCACCGTTCTTGCGCTGGAAGTCCCAGTTGAGCAGCACCTCTTCGGTGCGGTCGGCCAGCGACGCCTTGTTGTCGGTGAAGACGGCGGTCAGCTCCATGTCCTTCCCACCGGCCTTGAAGGTGTCGCCGGGCTTGTAGGTGTTGGTGCCGTCGGTCCATCCGGTCAGCGTCTTGCCTTCGATGTAGAGCGTGCGGTTCAGCGGCAGCGTGAAGTCGGCTCCCACCTCGGCCTTGTCGTCGGCAGGCAGTGTGCCCTCGGCCGTCTGGCTACCTAACGAGAAGGTAATCTTGATGTCGGAGGGGATTTCAGAAGCGTCCACGGCTTCCACGGCAAAGTAGGGCGTGTAGGCTCCGCCGCTGATGGTCAGCGTGGTGGCCTCACCCTTGTAGAACGTAGAGGCGATGTTGTTCGCTTTGTCCTGATGGTAGCAGGCCCCCGTATTGGTGTTGAATGTTCCTACGGTCTCGCCGGCCTCGTTCTTGATGGTGACGTCGCCGCCCCATGCACAAGTGCCCATGGAGACTTTCACCGGCCCTTCCACCTTGACAGTGGCCGAGAAATTCCCCAGACCGTGTTCGTTGCTGTGGAACTTGCCGCTGATCACGGCGTTCGCGTCGGCAGCGTCGGCAGCCACGCGGGTGAAAGTCCCGTCGGCATTCATCTTCAGGCCGGCTGTCGTGACGCTGGTTTCTTCTGCGGTGAAGAAACTGCCGTTGGTGAAGTCGGCCTTGATGTCGGTGAATGCCGCAGCAGTTTGGGTCATGCCCAGCATAGCCAGGAATGTCCAGACGTAAAGTCTTAATTGCTTTTTGGTCATCATTGTTGTTAGTTTTTAAGTTAATATAATAATGTGTACGTTTGCTTTAGTTCGTAGTTCGCTGCAAAGATACGAAAAAAAAGCTAAAACAGTTGCCTCGCGGGGTGTTTTTTCGGCCAAAATTGCCGTAAACGTTTGCGTGGGGGTTCTCCCTTCTTGATGGAGCGGATTGGGAGCAGATGTGGAGCACATCGTTCTGCGGGTTCAATCCGCTCCACTCTTCTGCACCTTCAGAGTGAGCCGTAACCTCACTCCCGGCGAGATTACGGCTCACTCATAGCGAGGTTACGGCTCACTCGCAG
>CAMOQW010000058.1 GCA_946623195.1 uncultured Prevotella sp. | reverse complement strand
TTCACGCCAAAACTGCCATCAAAATACTCATCAGCAGTAATCTTCTTGGAAGGGACAAACCATCGAGATGCTTTGTGTAGTAGTTTGCACCCGATTTTGACGCTAAAGTGTTAATTTTTGACCTGTCCATCAATTTTATTAGTTGACTTAGTACCGGCTGTCCGGAGAAATTTGTACCTTTGCCCATAGATTTGGAATTTTTGGTTGTAGCAAACGCAAAATTACAAATCTTTGGGGACTTGCCGAAAGGTTTGTCCCCTTTTCTGTCGACTCAGCTCAATTTTTTATCGGACACCAATAGAGAAAGATATACTTGAATAAAATCATTCTTCACTAATTATGGGAAGAGGGGTCTGGAATTCATTGTTGCACCAGAGCGGGAGCTGCTGCTCGTTAAGAAGCAGCCAGCGGCTCCATCCTGTGGCTTTATCAAAGGCCAGCGCACCATAGACGGATTCAAGCGTGCCTCCCCATTGACCTTCTTTTACGGCCTTCAGGGTATAATTGGGTGTGACACCATTTTCAAACTCGCCGTTTTCTACAGCGTATTCGGTATATTTTCCGTCAGGCTCATAACTGGTTAAGTTGCTAAGGATATGTGACTTAGAATCAATAGCATCTTCATTATCTTTCCACTTTGTCTCCATATAGGTGCCCTTTGTGGCCAGCAGCACGCTGTAATCCACCTGATAGTCGCGCATGCTCAGATACTTGCTGTAGTACTGTGCGGCGATACAATTATTAAACGACTCCTCCAACTCTTTCCCAAATGCTTCGTCGAACACCTCGGGCAATGCCTCCGTCATGCTTTCCATATATCTGCCCACATCGTAAATGGAACCTACACTGGAAATCCTGACAGCATTTTTGGTCACCTCGTCTATCTTCTGTTTCTGCTCGGCAGTTCCGTTCTTGTAAGTGTTGCAGAGACGATCTGTAAACTCGCGCATGGACCTTCCCAACCGGTCGAGCTTGGCTGTCTCCGTCACCGTCATATCAAAGTAGAAAACATCATCTCCCAAAAGCCCAGTTCCATATGTAGATTCAAAGTACTTGACACGCGTTTTTATGAACTTCTCAAAAGCAAGTTTCATATTGTCGGGTGCTTTAGACAGGTGGTCAATCAGTTGTGAATATTGTGTACCAGACAATGTTATAAAGGTAGAGGCAACAATGTAGTCGGTGACATCTTTCATCTCAAACATATATTCCAGCGAGTTCATCATACAGGCATCGAAGTATATCACATCAGGCCGGATGTCGGAAGCCTTGATGGCATAAGCCAGAGAAGGGGCTGAAAAGTGATTACCATTGTTCCCGTCGTCGAAGATGACGCCTCGGGTGCTTGCAGCGTTACCATTAAAAATATCTTCGTTGGGCGCATAGCCACCACCATGATCGACTAATACTAACACATATTTCTTGGCAGGACAGGCTTTGGCTGCCCAGTTGATGAAGTTGGTCAGCGAGTCGGGATGGGTAATCTCGGCATTCTTGCCCGGGAGATAATGTCCTTCGGCCTGTTCCTTCAGACTCTTCGTCGGATCGACTACAAAACGGAACGTGCTATTGCCTTCGGGAGCCATCCATTTCAAGTAATTTTTATAGGAGATCATTAATTCGCCCTCTCTCCCCTTATTCTTCACAAGTTCTTCCATTTCCTTCTTTTCTGATTCATCGGCGGCCTCTGGAAGTTTATCCTGTGCCGAGAACTTGTATTCTACGGCTATTTTTACATTCTTGAAGCACGATGCATCGGCCATGTACATGTCGCGAAGTCCGCTGGATTCCCATAAATCGAGGTTTCCGCCGCCATGACCATAATACATAATGGTGACATCGGCCAGTGAGGAGGAACCTGGATCAGAATCTGGCGATGTGGCTGGGTTGTCTTCAGATGTACACGACGTGAGTACTGGTAACATCATTGTGCAGATTAGTGCACTTGCGAGTAGCATAAATTTCTTTTTCATATCTCAAATTTTGATTGAAATTTGTTTCTGATTCGAGTGCAAAGATAGGTAGTTTAATTCAAACCGCCAAAAGTTTACATAGAAATATCGTTTGTTATCGGCGGATTAGCGTTGAGCCGAGTTTACCGAGCTGTACGGCATAGACACCCTTCTGCAAGCCCGCGAGGCTGATAATGCCGCCCTGAACGGTGGTCTCGCTCACAAGCACACCCTGCAAGTTGTAGAGCGATGCGGACGTTCCGTCCTCTGCACCGTCAGCATAGAGATGGTCGCCTTCTACACGGAAGGTGACGTTTTCGGGCTGGTTCTTGCTCAGGCCCTTAATGGCAGTATCGATGCCGAGCACGTAGAGCAGCCCCTTGTAGGCATTGATCTTACCGGCACCGAAGCGTTCGGGCGAGGCTTTGGTAAACTCGTCGGTATCACAGCTGTGGTTGATGATGTCCTTGATGTCCTTACAAGTGAGCCGCTTGGCGGGATCCTTGTCCATGGCAGCCTGCATCCAGATGGCTACGATGCCTGCTGCTGCCGGCGTGGCCATCGAGGTGCCGCTTTCGTAGCCCCACTCATAGGTGCGTGGCGCTTTCTGTCCTTCAAACTGGCCGGAGAAGTCTTTCCTGGCATATACGGGCAACTGCCTGCTGGCGTCCTTCACGAAGCTGTTTAGGGCTGAATACACTACTGCTCCCGGCGCACAGACCTGCGGGTGCTGATGCCCTGCGCGGTCGGTGCCATAGCTTGAGAAGTAGGAAATGTTGTTCAGAGGGTACTGCTGGCTGGCTGTTTCTTCTTCCCCGGAAGCGCGTTTCTGCACGTTATTGGCATTCCATGCACCTACAGATATACATTCGCCCGAGCTGTTCCAGTCGCCCACACTCATGTTACTTTCCCCCTCTTCATAGATGCCCTTAGCCGCATATTCCATGTCAACCATCCACGATGCCACCTCAGTGTCTTCCTCCGGTACGACGTGCAAAGTCAGTAAGTAGAGCGGTTTTCCGCCAGGGACGTTATTTTCCGTAGCCATCAGGGCAGCCCCAGACAGATCTACAGAGGTATATTTGAAGGTCTGGTCGCTCCCCGCGCTCTCCAAAGCCGTTCCCTGACTGGTAGTTATAGCGCCATAACCAAGGGGTATGTATTTCGAGAGTTCATCCATCACGGGCTGCCATTTCTTGTCTTGTATTTTACCCCAGGCCGCTATCTCTGAACTAATTCCTGTTGGGTCGATGAAAAGCGGTATGGTGTCAACCGCCAGATTTCCTGTGTTCAGCGTGTAGGGTATGCTGTATATTTCCTCGAAGGTATTCACGTCCAAGATGCCAACCCTTACCTTCAGCGGCTTCACGGTCTTGAAGTAGTAGTAGCCCTCGAGTTTCCTTTTATAAGGATTAATGGCCAGATTCAGCGAGTCGCCAGCCTTGATGGTTCTGTTGATATACATCTGGTCATCGCCCTCATTGCCCGTACAGAGCATCATCACGTTGCCATCCTTGCAGAAGGAACCCACGAGCTGAGCCCCGGGGCTAGTGCCGTTATGCCAGCCTTTATGGTCATTTTGGCTCAAGCTTACCACGAGCGGCTTGTTCTGCTTCTTGGCATAATCTGCCATATAGGCCAGAAAATAACTAATATACAGGATATCACTATTAGGGTTGCTTGCCAATTGCTTCTGTATGGTTGGGTCTATCTGTTCTTCACAGAGTATCAGGTCGGCTTCGGGGGCCATACCGCCTAAGGGGTTGCCCGACAAGCCGTTTACGCCCTCCATCCTGCTGCCCGCAGCAATAGCGGCACTGTGCGTGCCGTGCGAGCTGTTCTTATCCGATTTCACCAGAGTCGTGTCGAGTATCACCTTCGGGTCGGTCACGATGCCGGGGCCAAGCTCTACGGTCCCTACCGTCACCTTCTCTGAAGGCAGCTTCAGGTTGCCGCCCATATACGCGGTCTTGATGCGCAGGTTGCCCTCTTTGTCCTTAAACATGGGGTGAGTGAAGTCGAAGCCTTCGTCCATCAATCCGATAATCACCCCCTTGCCCGTATAGGCCTGTGGCAGCTTGGCGCCCGTACCTGACAGCACCTCGTCGGCCTGTGTCACCTTGCGGGTGATGTCGGTCTTGGTCTCTCCCTTATGCCCCACGTCGATGAGCAGCACGCCCTCGGTCTGGGTCATCGCGTCGAGCTTGTCGGCAGGGATGGTTACAATCAGGTTGCGTCCGAAGATATTCTTCACTTCAGCACCCAGAGCCTTCAGCCGCTCGCCTATGGCAAACGGACTGGCTGCAGCCTTGCAGGTTACCACGAATGGGCCTGCTTGAGGCATCTCTTGTCCAGCAGCACGCGTCTTGACCACCTCTTTTTGATATCGGCTCTTATAGGCAGCAGCCTGAGCCGAGAACTCTCCCTGAGCATGCGCAGAAATGACTGTCAGCAGAGCGAATGAAAGTAGAAGTTTTCTCATATACTAAAAAGAATTTTGTATTTGTTATGATGTCTTATGACTCCTTTTTGAGTGCAAATATAGGAAATAAATGCAATATAAAGAATCATTTTACCCAACTTTTTATCGTAACTGTTGTATAATCCGAAAATTATTAGTAGATTTGCACCCAATATAAACATTTTAGACAAAGATATGAGGAATATTTATATTTTCTCACTATTGCTGTTGACATCGGTGACAGTGTCTGCACAGAAGATTGACCAGCGACTGACACGCTTGGTAAAACAAACAGTTAAGAGCCGTAGCCAGGTTACGGCATCCCTTGACCCCAAGGTGGTGGATAAAACGATTGCCGTTCGCTATAACGCTGACGGCACAATAGCAGCATTCTCTGCCGTCGCTACCCTGAGCGAGGGTGCCAAGTGCCCTGTGAAGCGGTTGGAGCAGATGGGCATCAAGGTGCGCTACCAAATAGGTCAGAGGGTGGCCTTGGCGGTCCCTGCCGACAAGCTGTTGCTATTAGAGGAGGTCGATGAGTTTGATTACGTGAAGGCCGACATCATGGCGCAGCCTGCAAATGATCTGGCGCGCCAGGAGACGAAAGCTAACCTGTTGGGCGATGCCGCCGCGACAGGACTTCCCAAGGCATATACCGGCAGCGGAGTGGTGCTGGGCATCATCGACAAGGCCATCGACTTCAACCATGCCGCCTTCCGTAATGCCGACGGTTCGACCCGCATCAAGAAGGCCTACGTATTCACGAGTAATACGGGCGACGGCATCATATACAAACCGGAGGAAATACAGAAACTGACTGCCGACACGCAAAGCGGGTCGCACGGCACCCACGTGGCGGCCATTGCTGCAGGCAGCGATGTGGGCAACGGACAGCAGGGCGTGGCACCGCAGGTGGACCTCGTGCTCTGCGGACTGGGTGATTATACGACGGGCACCAACATAGCAGGATGCATCGATGAAATCTTCAAATATGCCGACGAGGTGGGGAAGCCCGCTGTGGTGAGCATCAGTTTGGGCAATGTTTTGGGACTGCACGACGGCAGCGACGATGTACCATACGCCGTGGGCCAACTGACCTCTAACGGCACAAAGCCGGGCCGTGCGGTACTGATATGCACGATGAACTCCGCCACCAACTGGCAGTCTGTCGTGAAACCAGGCACGACGAAGACCGTACTCGGCTCAGCGACTTACCCGACGACTGACACCCCCGATATGCCGGTGGCCTACTTAGCCAAATATTCTTTCTACGCCTCCGACTATAAGGACTTCGACATCCAGCTGAAAATGGTCGATGTTACTACTGGAGCGGTAAGCGAGGTGGGAAACCATGTTATAGACGTCAAGACGGGGACAGTCAAGAGCGAATTCGGCCTTATAAAAGACGACAACGTTCAGACTACCCAGGCAGGTGTGAAGGCCGTAGAATATACGCTGGATTGCCAATCGGCTCCCGTCGTTTTGGATGATGTGAAGTATCGCCTGTGCATCATAGCCACAGCCAGTGACGGCCAGACCATCAAGATGATGTGCAATGGCGACATCTATAAAGAGCCTTGTTTCGATGCGCCGAACGACGGAGGCTATGACTTTGCGGCCAACGGCTGGACAAAGGGCAATGGCGACTTTGCCTTCAACTTCATGGTGTGTAACGATGCCGTCATCAGCGTAGGCTCGTACATCACACGTACCAGTTGGAACAACTACCTTGACAGTCCGCAAGATTATCCCAAATCCATCCTTACAGGCAAGGTTCTGCAGTTGGGTGAGATATCCGACTTCTCCGGCTACGGCATCGATGACAACGGCAAGCAGTATCCCACCATCTTGGCCCCAGGACAGGGCATCATTTCGGCAGCCAGCAGCTACGATGCCGAACTGTTTGCCAACGGCCTGCCCAACACGGCCAACAAAGATGCTGTCGCCAATCTTTGTCAATCCGTCGATAAGCATGACCGCCAAAACTGGTATATGCTGGAGCAGGGCACGTCGATGGCATGCCCCCATGCCGCCGGCATCGTTGCCCTCTGGATGCAGGCCAAGCCAACGATCACCGTCGACGAGATCAAGGACATCCTGAAAACCACCAGCGTCAATGACACCTGGACTACCGACGTGGCCAATATCCCCTCCGGCAACAAGATACAAGCGGGTTATGGCAAGATTGATGCCCTGGCAGGCCTAAAGAAGATTCTGGGCACCGACGGCATCGAGACCATCAGTATCGACGGTCATCGTGAGGCCACGCCAGCCACGATGTACAGTGTGGATGCTCCCGTCTATAACATGCAGGGCCAGCGTATCAGCAAGAATCACAAAGGCCTCGTCATCTACAAGGGACGTGTTTACCTGAATAAATAGAATAACAAAATAATTATGAAGAAAACATTCAGAAGTTTGAGCATGGCTGCCCTCTTAATAGTGGGTGCCATGATGACTGGCTGTACAAGCGGCGACAATATCGACAATCCGCTGCAGCCCGAGAACAATGACAACGTATTGACCCTAACTACCACCGTCAGCCTCGACGGCGGTGCCATCGACACTTCAACAGGTAAAAAGACCTTTGAAGCCACGAACACGATTGCCGTTATCTATAAGAACGCAAGCAATGAAACCAAGAGAGCAGAAAGCGGCTCACTGACACTCTCTGCCGATGGAACAAAAGCCACCTTCACGGTATCGCTGACCAATCCGAATAGCAACAGTGCCATTCGCTACATCTATCCTTATTCGATGTCAAAAGACGTAGCCACGGATGCCACGATAACCAGCGACGATGCCACCATCAACTACTCCGGACTTTTTAGTAGTCAGGACGGTAACCTGATAACACTTGGTAAAAATTATGACCTCGCTGTCTTTGACGGCAATCTGTCAGGAACAGAACTGCCTGCGACGGCCTCATTGACGAACCCGCTGGCCATTTGCGCGCTTACATTGACGGATGGCACTAATGCTATCACCAGTTCCGTCACCAGTCTGAATGTCAGCGACGGAACCAATACGTATCATCTAAACCCATCAGGACTTTCTACCATCTATGTAGCGATGAAACCTGTCGCCAGTAAGAATATCGCCTTTACTGCCGCCACTGGTTCGAAAACTTATTTCAAGACAACTGCTTTAGCACAGGCACTTGCTGCCAGCAAGATTTATATTTCTATCAGCGTGTCAATGGTAGAATTGGCAGTCGGTAGTGTCATCTGCGACGATGGCAGTGTTTATGCCTCGAAGGATGTTGCCACTTCTGCAAGCAAAACTCCCGTGGCCATGATTGCCTACTTGGGCAGCGAAAACGGCGAAGCATCACCGTATAACCACGGTCTGGCTCTCGCTATGAGCGATGCTGGTAGTGGTGAGCTTCTTAAGTGGAGTACATCGAACACTGATGCCCATACCACCAAGCAGACCTCCGCCAGTTTCACCAGCGAGAGCGGCTTGAAGTACAATGAGACTCACAACACCGACGATTATCCTGCCTTCAAGGCTGCGATAGCCAATAACAGCACTGCTGCGCCCACAGGCTGTTCCGCCTGGTTCCTGGCCAGCGGCTATCAATGGCAGAAGATGATTACCGCGGCAGGGGGTATTAGCAATCTGAATACAAATGCAGACTTGAAGTCGTACTTCTACTGGTCGAGTTCGGAGGACCTTGACAACTTCTCGTGGGTATTCTACGCCGTCGATGGCGTCTGGAGCGACGACTTTAAGGGCGACGGCATCCTAGTACGTTCCTGCCTCGCTTTTTAATATAAAGTAGAAGAGCCGCACCTGTAGATGCGACTCTTCTTTTTTGGACTGCCGACGGAGAAGGGACTCTATATTCATAAAGGTAAGAAAATAATCGTGAAGTAAATGATGAAAAGGATATCGATATGGATGCTCGCCGCCATCCTCACCATCAGCGGCGCGACAATGCTGACGGGCTGCAGCAAGGCAGACAGCCCCGTGGACGCAGTAAAGCCCGACGTGAAGATGAGCGACGTGTTGGGCGAGTGGATCTTTGAGTATGATGGCGGCAGCGTGACACCCATCCCCGGCAACGAGGAGGAAGGATTTCCGACTGATGCCAACGGGCTGGCCATGCTCTACTTCTTTGATGACAACGGCATCGGCTGGAAGGAGATGAACATCCTGAAGGATCAGGAGGTGATCTACGTGCCCATCTGCCGCTACACCAGCGAGTTCAGGTATATCGTGGATCCCAGCGGCGCCATCCGCATCATCTTCCTCAAAGAGGACGGCACTGACGGCGAAGAGGAGGACGAACTGATGTATGATAACGGTCAGCTCAACTCCTTCCTCGACGGGGAGTCGCTGACGCTGACCCGTGCTACCAGCGAGCAGAGCAAGAAGTATAAGGAATCGACCGACTCCTGGTATGGCGGCAACGACAGCAAGCGCAGTGTCCGCGGCCTGAGCAACGACAACTTCAAGTGGGGCGGTCCCTTCCCCACCAGCGAGAAGGAACGCTGACGTCAGGGACTTCAGTTATATAAAAGAGGGCACTTCAAATGAAGCGCCCTCTTTTTGGGATTTTGAGAAGCGTGAGTCAGAATTCGAAGCAGGCCCGAACGGGGTAACTGTTGAACACAGCGAAGTAGTTGGGGGAAACCCAGTCTTCATCTAGAATCACGACCCTGGCACGATTTTTAGTTTCGGTGTACGGCGTTGACGACCAGTAGCGAGGGCTGTCCCACATGGCTCCGAACTTCAATCTGCTGTCGGGATTTATTCTTTCCAATGCTATATTCAGTCCCGTGTTTTTTCGTTCGTCGCCACCAAATGCCTTGAACATCTTGAGCCACTCGTCTATACTTGGCAGTCTCCATGAATAGCCTATGACGGTTGGCTTGTGGGCTGCCGCGCCGTTTTCACCTTTAGCCTCGTTCCAGTTCATGTTTGAGGGCTCGTCTTTCAGTGCGATGACCAGGCCGTGGGAACCATTCTTATAGGCCACCATACCTGCTGCCTCCACGCCTCTGGGCAGGTTGTTCTTATCGACAACAGCGTATGCCTTGCCGTCGTTGCCCACAATCATGCCCTCAATTGTCTCCTCGAGCCTGTAGATGGTCGCAGGTTCTGGGGTCATCTTCAACGTGTTTTGGTAGATCTTACCAGCAGCAAAGGTCACAGGCTCTGCGGTCGTATAGACATACTTCAGGCCGTCGGCATCTTCGGCTATCACCGTCAGTTTCATCGGTCCTGTCGTGGCGATGCTGACGTAGCCATTCTGCCAGGGGCTGGCGGAGGTATCTATAATAAGGTTGCCGTAGGTTTGCTCCTGGATACCGCCGGTCAGGAGGATGGCAGGCTTGGCTTCGGCATCCTCACCGCTGAGGGTCAGACGGGCCACCTTGAGTTCGGCGCCAGTGGCTGTCTGGAAGTTGAAATGCAACAAGGCGTTCATGTGCTCGAAGGTAATCACGTCTTTGATGCTGACAGAATTTTTCTCTTTATCCACGGTGAACTTGCCTGCTGGCACAACAGCCTTGGCGAAGTCGGTATTCGCTTCGATTGAATGGGCACCGTGCCTTTCGGTCAGGTTGCCTTTCTGGTCCGTCCAGTCATACGCTGCCGTATGGAGGTGGAACTCCAGCGGTTTTCCGGCATCAGGCAGGGTGCTGAGTTCACCGTTGAGCATGGTGGTGCCGCTATACTGGTTCTCATTCGACTTCAGCGTGCCAATCACGGTGCCGCCTTGCACCACCTGCACCTCTTCGCCTTTCAACCAGTAGTTTATCAACTTCGGGGTTTGCTCGACCGAAAAGCCCAAGGAGCGCGTGGCTGGCAGATTGCTGCCAGCGTTCTCGTAATCAAGAATGCTGGCCTTGAGGCCTGTGATCTTGATACCCTCTTCGCTGCCACCATGAAACTTGTCGGATGCCTCGGTGTATTGCTTCACCTGTGCCTCCGTGGCGCGGGCGAACGCTGCATCGAAGTCACCCACCTTCCCAGAGAGTGTCTTGCCGTCGAAGCGCAGTTCATCCACTTCTCCAGTAGGCACAGCCTCGCCGTCAACGAAGGTTACCGTCACACGGCCATTAGCATCCACCGTATAGGTGAAGTTGGATTCGTAGCGACTACAGAGGAATGTCTCCACCTGTCCGTCTTTCAGGACGGGAAATTCTTTCCATCCCCTGCCGTCGGCATAGAAGTGGTAGATAAGCGTGGTCTGGTCCACGTCGGTAGGGACATAGAGATCTCCCATGTCCTCATGAGATAGAATACCGTTAATCTTCATTTCCCAGATCCACTCGCCTACAAGGCTCTGGGCCATCGTTTGGTCAGATGCCGGATTGTCCTTGTCGGTGCATGACACCAGCGACATTGTCATTGCTCCGCCAAGCATCATCATAGCGAGCAGTCTTGTCAGAATAATTGCTTTTTTCATTCGATTTGTTTTTTAATTGATTTACTTGCCGGCTGCAAAGGTAAGCATTTTTTGGGAGAATAGCAAATAAATGATTGGAATTGCGTCAGGATTTACGCTCACAAAGTGTCAGAGATTCCTTGTGAGCAGTGCCTACGTTACTTCCGCCAAGTCGGCTTAATGGCTTGTTTACAATCTTTAAGGGGACAGCAACGCTTTTTTGCTGTATTTTTTATATCTTTGCAAATTAAAAAACAATTCGACAATTTAATTGACTTTATG
>CAMOQW010000057.1 GCA_946623195.1 uncultured Prevotella sp. | reverse complement strand
CATAGCTGATGGCATCCTGATAGGTCTCTGGATCGCTCTTGCCGATATTCACCAGCAGGTGATAGGTTTTTACGCGTTGCAGACTGTCGGCCACGGGATGCTGATTGTCCAGCACCTTCATGCAGTAATCCCGTGCTTTGCCAATGTCCTCCTTGGTGTCCTTCGCCAGATGAATCTGTGCGCGCATCCAGTTAGCGTAGTTCGCGTCGGCCACAGCACGCATCTCAGCGGTGTCCACCATTCTGAACGCACGTTCCGGCTCCTCAAAGATGTACTGCCGGATGTTCTCCCACGCATAAATACTGTCGGCTCCATTAGCCGTTCCATTTCCGTTTCCGCCCGTGCAGTCTATGATGCTGACCAGTACGGCAAGAATAAAAATAAGTTTCTTCATTGTGTTGATGTTTAGAATTTTGGTGCAAAGTTACGCATTTTTCTCCGATTTCATCGCGATTTCTCCTTCTTGTACACACTTTTTCCGAATAGTACACAAAGTATTCCGCATGGTACACATTGTTTTCCGCAGAGTGTACATCCCTGTCAGCAATTCGCCGTACCTTTGCACCCATGATTACAAAGTCAAAACATATCATTGCCTGGATGTTCCTGCTGGCACCTGTTTCAGCAGTAGCCCAGGACGTTTATAAACAGAACGCGCACGAGGACACACTCCAGGTGGTCTTCCGTGCGGGGCAGAGTGAGATAGATCTGCTTTACGATAGCAACAGCAAACGTATAGCAGACTTCATCGGACACGTCAGCACGGCATACGCCGATGTGGCTCCCAAAGACCTAAGCCTTACCATCTTCACCGGAGCATCGCCCGAAGGACCTGCCGAACTGAATCGCCGATTGGGCGAACAGCGGGGCATTGCCCTCCGCGATTTGCTGATGGCCCGAATGCCCGGGCGTGTGGCCCACGTCACCGTTGTCAATCAGGGCGCACGATGGGGCGAACTATATCATAAAGTGGAACAGAGCGAGGAACCCTGGCGTGACGACGTGCTCCGCATACTGGAGCACAGACCTGCCGATGACTCCTGGAATGGCGACAAGCGGGAGCAGCAACTCCGCAGGCTTCAAGGCGGCCGTGTGTGGCGTGAACTCTCAGCGAAATACCTCCCTGACCTCCGCAGTTCTGGCTCCGCCGTGGTGGCCAGGATGCCTGCATCGGCAGAAAGGGACACCATCGTCATCCGCGACACCGTCGTCTATCTGCCTGTGCCATACCCGGAAATCTATGTTGACCATCAGAAACTTTGGGCTGTGAAAACCAATCTGTTACTCTTGGGAGTCGTGGCACCGAACGTACAAATAGAGATTCCTCTAGGCGACTGCCATCGCTGGAGCATCGAGGGAGAAGTGTTCTTCCCTTGGTGGACGTGGAGCCACAATGCCCATGCCGAGCAGTTCCTCAATGTGGGTGCTGAGTTGCGCTATTGGCTGGGCAATCGTGCCTTGCAACACACCCTTGACGGTTGGCATGTCGGCATAGGGTTGGGGCTGGGCTACTACGACTTCGAGTGGAAGCGCAGCGAGGGCTGGCAGGGCGAATATCTTAACGTCTACTGCAATATTGGCTACCAGCATCGCTTCGGCCGACAGAAGCAGTGGCTCATCGACGGAGGCATCGGCTTAGGCTATATCCCCACCAAGTTCCGTCATTATTTGGGTAGTTCAACATTCCCCGTCGGCTATGAGGAGAATCATGACGACCACCTGATGTGGCAGGACAGCGGATGGAAACATATTATCGGGGCTACCCATGTGAACGTGACACTTGGATATCTCTTCGACGCAAAAAGACTATTCACAAAAAACAAGAGGAAGAGATGAAAGACTATCATAACGCAAACCATTTTCGTATACACTTCCATTCGTGCATCCTGGCAATACTGCTTCTGACGGTGGTGGGAGTGACGAGTTGCCGGCGTGACCTTTGGGTCTATCAGGACAACTTCAAGCAAATTCTGCTTAACATAGACTGGCGCAACTACTTCCGCGACCAGCAACTCTACCCCAATACGCCCGACCCTGATGGCATGACTGTGTGGTTCTTCCCAAAAGACGGAAGGGAATCTTACCACTATACTACCGCTGAGGTGCGACGGTATGAAACCTATCTCAGCAAGGGCGACTACGAGGCACTGGTCATTGACTACTCCCCGTCAGAGTATAGTCATCAGGAGTTTGTGGGCATGGAATTCGCTGAGACAGCCAAGATACAGTCGAAGGATTTCCCCTATCAGCCCGACTCCCTGCCTGAAATCTACGGCCCTGAGTGCTATGCCCGTCCGCTGCCTATGCAGTCTAATGGCCTCTGCGCCCTGTCGTGGGAACCAGAGAACATAGCCTGCGACACCATACAGTTTACAGCCGTCACAGGCGCTTACGACAAATACATCCCCTACGACGAACGCGACATTTATCAGTCGACGCTGACCAGACAAATATTCCAGATGGAACCGCTCATTGTGCCTTGGCAGATGCGTGTACGCATATATATAAAAGGTATATACTACCTCTACCAGACCAAGGCCAGCATCGCCGGACTTGCTGATGGATACTTCCCAATGAAAGACCGCACGAGCACCACGCCTTGCCTGTTGGCACTCGACGACTGGGAGGTGCATGTGACGGGCGATAACGTGGGCTATATCGCCAAGACCTTCATGACGTGGGGCGTACAGGATACCAGCATATTCTATGAAGGCCGTCACATGGCCTACGGCGAGAAAGCCGAAGGTGTGCCCGACAACCTCATAGACCGTCCTGCCGATGAGATACGGCTGAACCTCCGCCTGCTGCTCCGCGACAGGAAGACCGTATGCAGCTATCACTTCGATGTGGGCAACATGGTTCGTGAGTACTGGAATGAGTATGCGCTGCGCATCGACCTCATGGACGGCTTCGATGGCCAGCCTGACCTGCCATACGTGGATGCCTACAATGGCGTAGGTTTAGACGGCATCGTCGTGCCATGGGAGGAACATGACCCAGTAGATATAGAGTTTTAATTCACATTATTTATTAACAAAACCATTATTATTTTATTATGAAGAAAGTCTATTTATTCGCAGCGTTGTCGGCCATGCTGACAGCCTGCTCGCAGACAGACGAACTGAACACTGTCAGTGAAAACAAGGCAGATGGACAAAAGGCCATCAATTTCGACATCTACACCAATCGCGCAACGACGCGTGGAGGCGTGGCTCAGGAGATTACCACGGCCTCACTGCAAAGTGGTGCCCACAAGGATGCGGGCTTTGGCGTGTTCGGCTATTACACCGACAATGGGTCTTACGACCAGTATGCCAAGCCCAACTTCATGTACAACCAGCAGGTGAAGTACAACACCGACAAGTGGACCTACGAACCGGTGAAGTATTGGCCGAATGAATATGGCAATACGGCTGCGAGCGACGATGTGGACAGGGTGTCATTCTTTGCCTATGCCCCTTGGGTGAAGACCGTTCCCACTACCGGTGCCATTGACATAGGGTCAGAAACTGATGCCGCCAAGATTGCGCAACTGCAGAACTACAACATCACTGGCATGACGACGAACAGCGCCAGCGGCGATCCATTCATCAAGTATGTGGTCGATTGGAAACCTGCGACTTCTGTTGACCTGCTGTGGGGAGTAGTGGCCGATGCCAGCGATTTCAGCCCCATTGCCGGTACAGTAAGCCTTACCGCAGGCCTGCCTTTCAAAGACTTGGTTAAGGAGAAATACGACAAGAATGTGAAGTTCAACCTCAGGCATGCGCTGGCCAAGCTCAACATCCAGATTGATGCCTTTGTAGATGGAACGACTGCTGCCAATGCCGTTGCCGACAACAACAAGATTTTCGTCCGTGCCATCACCTTTGAAGGCTTTGCCACCAAGGGTGCGCTGAACCTGAACAACACCACGGCCGACACACCGCTCTGGATGGACTACGGCTGTGTGGACGAACTGGCTGTCGATGCCTTCACCATTCACGATGGCCGCAAGGACGGCAAGGAGGGCTATCTGGACGGTGCTGCCTCCAACGAGAAGATGACGGGTCTGAATCCTGTGCTTGTACAGTCAGTGCCATATAGCGATATATCTCTTTCTGCCGGTGTGACAAAAGATGCTGTCAACCTCTTTGACCCGGGAACGGGAGGCACCGCTACAGCACCAATCTACGTGATTCCCACGAATGAGGAACTGAAGATTACCATCGTCTACGATGTGGAGACGAAAGACGATAATCTGGCAGGCTATCTGGCTGATGGCGTACAAAATGGCAGCAGCATAGAGAACAAGATTACGCAGACGGTGAAAGTAGGTGGCTCTGCCTTGAAAATGGAGGCAGGCAAGGCCTATACCATCAACCTGCACCTCGGCATGACCAGCGTGAAGATTGATGCCGCTGTTACAGCATGGGATACCAGCACAACAGCAGCCAACACCGACTTGCCTGAAAACAAGGACTAATTAGTCAACCCTACCAAGGAGGCCGGGCCGCTGGCGTGAATCGCGGCGGCCCAGCCTTTACAATGATACGAAACGGTTCACGCAGAAAAGCAATCATCAGATGAAGAAATTGAAACAATCCTTGGCACTGGCAGTAATGGGGCTGCTGACAGCATGTAGCAACGAGGCTATCTTTATCGAGGAAGCCCAAGTGCCTCAGCCATCGGCAGAGAATGCCATTGCCTTTTCCGTAGATTTGGAGAGTGTCACAAGGGCTGCCAATGAGAAGACTGCCCTCGCCAGCGGAGAGGCAATCGGCGTGTTTGCCTGCTATACCGGTGACGTCAAGTACAACCTTAGCACCGTCACCCCAAACTACATGTACAACCAGCAGGTGACATACGATGGGAGCACATGGACTTACACACCGGTGAAATACTGGCCAAACACCGTGGACGGCGACGGCAGTCATAAGGATTATATCAGTTTCTTTGCCTACTATCCATACACCGCAGTTGCCGGAACAGAGGGCGGCATCATCGGCTTCTCCAGCGAAGATGCTGCCGGCGACCCGTGGCTGGTCTACCAACTGCCCGCCAACGCCCCCACCAACCAGACAGACCTTCTCTATGGTGTAAAAGACGACGGCTCGCCCATGCTTGACATGCAGAAGCAGAATGTGACGGGTAAAGTAGTCTCTTTCAGCCTCCGCCATGCGCTGGCCTGTGTGGGCGACAACATCTCCATCTGCCTATCCAATGACTTGTCATCGGCACTGGGAACGAAATCCCTGTATGTCAACAAAGTCACTATCAACTACAAGAACCTTACCAACAAGGCCCGCCTCATCCTGAATAGCAACGAATCGCCCAACTGGGAACCTGTCATTTCGGGCGACTATATCTCAAATCGTAAGGTGGAGATAACGTCTGGCACCTATGTCGCGGCTGGCACATCCCATACAGCCTTAACCACTGACCCAGTGGAAATCAGCAGCGAAAACGGACTCTTCTACATCCCCATTCATTTGGGTGCAGTAAGGCAGGAAGCTGAAATCACCGTAGAATACACCGTAAAAGATGGTGAAACCACCACCACCGGCAGTGTGTCCAATTCGTACATCCTTAAAGAGGATGCCCAGCAAAAGGAATCCATCAATATTGTGCTTGGCAAAAAACTATTAGATTAAGATAATTTGTGAAAAATGTCGGAATGTGCAGGATTTTGAGTAATTTTGCACCCGAATACATATAAGACGAATCAACCGCAGCTTAATCGGTAGTATCCCGAACGGCAAATTCAAAAAGACTTCTCAAAAGCGATGGCTGCCTGCTCACGCATCCCACAACGGAGGCGTGGGCTTTGGCAGTAACAGCATTTGAGAAAGGTTTTTGCCGACCTGGGAGCTTGCTGTAACACCAAACCCACCCACGTCCTCCGTTTCTTTTCTCTCTCGCCTCACGGCGTATTATATGTGTTTATCAACAAGAACTTAACGGAAACGTGAATATGAATCATCATGGAGAAGACCCGGACAATCTGGGAGGACTCGGCGACATGCTGCCCGCCGGATGTCCTGAAGAAGTTGAACGTTCTGCTGGAGCAACTGCACCGGGCAGAGCATCAACAACCTGGCAGCAACATCATCAATATCTACGCATCGGGCAGTCAGCACATTGACAACCAATACGTGTTTGATGGAAAAGTGCTGGCGAAGCGTCCTGTCTCTGATGGTAGTAGAGAGTTGCCTGATGTGCTCCGCACCGACAAGGCGATGCTGCTCTGGCAGAAAGTGCAAGACGCGGGCTATATCGACGAACACTACCAGCCGACCATCTCGCGTACCCAGTCGGCACTGTTGGCCGATGCGATGGCCGAGCGACCGGGCATCAAGGAGAAATGGAAGGTGTTCGAGGGGCTGTGGAACCGGAAATATATACGCAGTGATTACAACTTGGCACTTACCCAGCAGCAGTCTTATGAATTCCAAGACGAACTGAAACGGCTATTTGGCTAGGAAACTAAAAGTCCCGGTGCTCACGCATCAGGACTTTTTCTGTTCTTGTTTTATGAAATACATCCGTGCTATCCTAACGGAAAGACGCGGCTTGCAGTTCCTTGGTAATATTCGCCATGCAGGCTGTCAGACGCTCATAGGTTTTCTCTCCTGCCGTCTTAATGCCCCGCGTGTATTATATCCTTGTCTTCCATTCCCGCCATTCCCGAGTAAACACGCCTATCCATAGCCTTTCATAGAGGATTAAAAAAAAGGTTTTACCCCCCCATCCTTGAACGCATGCTTTGAGAGGTATCTCTGCACATCATTTGCGGCCTGCCCTTGTAATATTTTCGCTTCTCACCTATTTATATAATTGGAACAAATAGTCCAGAATTGCTAAGTCTATCTTCCTAATGCGACAGAAAGTAAAGATGCAGATAAACCCACATCACACGGTGACAGGCACGGTGTTACATTATCTACTATCAACAGGTATGAACTGGCAAAAAGCAAAGTCCTCGCCCGTTTTTTGTTACTTTTTACGAGAAAAAAGCTCATAATCCGAAAAGAATTCGTAAATTTGCAGCGAAATAATTCTAACCCGCAATAATATGACGCGAGAAGAAAAGGTGAAATACTGGCATGACATAGCCAACTACGACCTTGGCACAGCCGAGGCCATGCACCAGACGGGGCGCTGGCTCTACGTTGCCTTCATGTGTCACCAAGTTATAGAAAAGACGCTTAAAGCGCACTGGTGTGCCACACGTGACGATGAACCGCCCTATACGCATAACCACAAACGGCTGGCTGATGGCTGCGGGCTATACCAGCAGATGAGTACCGAACAGCGCGAGTTTATTGAGACCATTACAAACTATAACATTGAGGCCCGCTACCCCGAGGACAAGGATGCGCTCGCTCGCACACTCACCCCACAGGCCTGTCGCCAGATCATAGACGAAACCAAACAACTGCAACAATGGATAGAAGGACACTTACCCGTGACGAGGCCCTCGAACTCGTCCGCCGATACAAGCGAGTCATAAGCCCCCGCTTTGAAGTTGAGCCGAAAGTGATGATGTTTGGCTCCTACAGCAAAGGCTACGCCAATCCCGACAGCGACATTGACGTAGCCGTCATTGTGCCCACTTATGGCGACAGGAAACTCGAGATTTCCAAGAAGCTCTGGCACGATGTTGATGAGGTGAGTTTCCTTATCGAGCCGGTCCTCATGGCTGAAGACCGTCAATCGCCACTCTACGACGACGTGATACGCACCGGGGTTGTTGTCTAAGAGATTATGTCCACCACCTACTTACTCCTCTTCTCGGCCAATCTGGCATTCATCCTGACAAATTTGTACGGATGGTTATTGAAGTGGTTCTACCGACCAAAAGCATATGGTGAAGACTTTCGGCAATTGTTCCCAGCGCAAAAATCGGTAGGGACACTTTATTTATTGCAGATATTAGAACTGCCATACCTTTTTCAGATAGGCAAAGCCGCCATATCTGCATCAGGACCTGACCCAATTTTCGATACGACATTACTCTATGCAAATACTTTTGCCTTGCTCAGCTTTCCAATTCAGATGCTTGTTATGTGCGAGGACTATTTCTTCCCTAGCCAGAAGAATCCGTCGCGTAACCATCTGTTCTACATCCCCGCTGTGATTGCCATTTTCTTGTTACTAATACCATCTGTAGGTCTTGTCTCATTGCCCATAGACTATCATCCTTGGGTTAAAGGCATAGCCACCATCATCTTTGTATTCTATCTTATGCAGACTATACGCATGGCACTAAAAATGGGGCATACAATCCGACTGGTTAACGAGGCCGCATATGCAGATACCGATGACTTTCCTGTGCGGTTTGCCAGTTATATTCAGTGGGTTCCTACTATTATCTCATTGACCATGGCACTTAACTTTTATCTTGACGACCCTGTTGCAAAGGCCGTACGCGATACCGTTTTTATCGGTGTCAACGTCTGGTTCTGCATAGCCACGCTTAATCCCTGGCGCACCGTCTTTTCACACGCTGAGGAACAGATTATCGTGCAGATGAATCAACCTGTTGACGAGAGTGATAGCATGGCAGACAGGCATCCTCGGACGAACGACGAAACGATGAATATGCGGTATGAAGAACTGGCTCATCGTCTTGACCGCATTCTTAACGAAGAACAAATCTATACCACGCCGCATCTGTTGAGTGAAACCCTTTGTCAACGCCTCGGCACCAATGCAGCATATCTCTCTGAAGCCATCCGACGCTGTGGATACCAGTCTTATTATGATATGATTTCCCAACTCCGCGTGCGTCATGCCATAGCCCTGATTGCCCAGCATCCCGATTTGCGCTTACAGGACATTGCCAACCGCTGTGGTTTCTCCTCTCCTTCCAGCATGACCAAGGCGTTCAAGGCCCAAGGGAAGCCAGTCCCCTCCACGTTCCGACATAACGGTTAGCACACTTCACCGCTTTCCTCTCGCCAAATTTCTTTTCTCTCGCCAAAAATCTTCTTTCCTCTCATCGAATTTTTGACGAGAGGAAAGTCCTTTTCTACCATAAAGCGTAATTTTGCGGTTGAAATCGTAAATATGCAATTAATATGGTAACATCAGTAAAACTTTTCCTTGCCATTCTCTTTGGCTTTCTGCTTGCCGTCATCGTTATGCTTATCATTAAGGCCACACGTACCATACGCGACCGTAAGGACTGAATACATTTATTAATGAGGTAATTAAATATAATACAACATGAGACAGAACATCCAAAAAGCTCTTGCATTACTGCCTGCCGGTGCAGCATTCCTTGCTGCCTGTAGCGACTCACAGGACAATCCCGTGAACCCAAACCTGCCGACGACAAATGTCGACGGCAAGTACAACATTATCTTCATTACTACCGACCAGGAGGCCTACATGGAACATTATCCCGTAGGTAGCGACTATGCAGCCCGCGAACGGTTGCGCCAGATTGGCACTTCGTTTGAGAAACATTATGCCTGTGCGAATGTCTCGACCAGTAGCCGATCGGTAATCTATACAGGTCGGCACATCACCGAGACCTGTATGCTCGACAACACCAACTATGCCTTCCAGCCCAACATGAGCACCGACCTGACCACCGTGGGCGACATGCTGCGCCAAGCAGGCTACTACACGGCCTTCAAGGGCAAGTGGCACATGTCGGAGGGCGACACCTCATTGGAGGAGTATGGCTTCAGCGACTGGACTGAGGGCGATATGTACGGTGCTGTTTATGAGGGATGGCACGAGGACGGCACCATCTGCCAGAACACCATCGACTGGCTACAGACGAAGGGCAAGAGCCTGAACGACAGCGGACAGTCATTCTTTCTCGCGGTGAACTTCCTGAATCCGCACGACATCATGTACTACAATGAGGACGGCATTGGCGGTCTGGCCGGTGAAGGGGTGCCCGCTCCTGACGATCCGCTCTATCAGAAAACATACAACGTGCCCGTGCCTGCCACGTGGAACGAGCCGTTCAACAAGCCCGGACGTCCTGCGGCTCACGGCGAGTATGCCGGCAACTGGGAGCGTATGGTAGGCCCGTCGCCCACCACCGAGCAGGGATGGAAGACCTTCCGCGACTACTACTATAACACCATCCAGGACCAGGACAATCACATGTTGCGCCTGCTCAACTATCTGGAGGAGGCCGGGCTGATGCGCAACACCATTATTATATATACCAGCGACCACGGTGAGCTTCAGGGCGACCACGGCATGAAGGGCAAGGGTGGTAATATTTACGAGAACAACATCCACGTGCCCCTCATCGTCTATCATCCCGAACTGCAAGGCGGTCGCCACTGCCGTCACATCACTTCGCACCTCGACTTGGCTCCTACGTTCGTTGACTACGCTACTGCAGGCAATAGTTCGCAGTTTATCCAGATAACAGCCGGACTGAACGGCCACTCGTTGGTGCCTGCTGTGAAGAATCCCGATCTTGATGTTCGTAACGGCGAGGGTGCGCTCTTCTGCTACGACATGCTCTCAATGATAGACAGCGAGTTCGTCATTGACCGCAATCTCACGCCTGCCTACCGGCTCGACATCAAGAAACGCGGTTTCGTGCGGGGCATCATTGCCGAGGACTATAAGTATGCCCGCTACTTTGCACCGACGAACTTCAACAATCCTACAGACATTGATGCACTCTATGAGAACAACGACGTGGAGCTATACATCTATGGCAGCGACGAGACCGAGAACTTGGCCTGGCCGAAGGGCAGCAACCAGACTGTCGTGGAGCAGATGAACCAACGCCTGAATACCCTCATCAGCCATGAGATTGGTACAGACGATGGCCGCGAGGCCAAGACCTACTCATCTCTCGGCGTACTCCCATTTGCTAAACCCGTTGCACAATGATTGAGAACGATAACCTGCGCCACTACGCCATCGAGGTGAAGCCCGTTGGCGCTGCCTGCAACCTGCGGTGCGAGTATTGCTACTATCTGGGGAAAGAGCACTGCAAGCCTGTTGCACCTGCCCTCATGACCGACGAAGTGCTGGAGAGCTATATCCGCCAAGTCATCAACATCCATGGACGGCGGGCGGAGATAGAATTTGCCTGGCATGGTGGCGAGCCGACGCTCTGCGGCATCGCGTTCTTTGAGCGGGCCATGCAGTTAC
>CAMOQW010000056.1 GCA_946623195.1 uncultured Prevotella sp. | reverse complement strand
GAGCATCGGACTGAAAATCCGTGTGTCCCCGGTTCGATTCCTGGAGGTACCACTTCCTCCTTTCATTATGAAACCCCTGTCTTAGAGATTTCTCTAGCAGGGGTTTTTCTTTTTCCATCAGTTATCTTTCATATTGAGTTATTGGCTCTTTTGCACTTCAGGAAACGTGAGGCAAAGTTTTTGAAACACATCCGCAAGCCCGTATACCAGAATAGTAGTACTTTTGCAAAAATATTTATAATTTAAAAGTAATGAAAAAGAAATTCTGTTTATTCCTGTTGCTGGCCTGCTTGTTCATGGTTGGCAACACGTGGGCACAACAGCGTCGCCCCATTGACTCACAACACCCCTTGTGGTTGGTTCACATTGATGTATGGAACTCTGCCGATCCGCAGAAAATCATCGACCTGATTCCTGACGACATCAAACCGTATGTTTGCATGAACCTGTCGCTATCCTGCCAGTACGACAAGGACCTCAACATGTACCGTATGCCTCGCTGCGCCGTACGCACCTACAAGTCATGGGCCACGGTATGCCAGCAGAACGGACTTTGGTTCACCTGCCAGCCAGCCAGCGGCGGCCATACCCATATTCAGGACGACGACCTGGTGACCTTTGAATACTTTTTCAAGCACTATCCCAACTTCCTGGGGTGGAACTATGCCGAACAGTTCTGGGGGTTCAACGAAGCCGGCGACAAGAGTTCGTCGAACGACGAATCACGCATTGCCTTGTTTGCCAAGTTGGTCAAGATGTCCCACGACTACGGTGGCTTCCTGACCGTCTCGTTCTGCGGCAACATCTGGTCGCACCATCTGAACCCCATTGGCATGATGAAGCGCAACAAGGACCTGTTGGCAGCCTGCAAGGCTTACCCCGAGGCTATTCTCTGGCTCTATAAGTACACCACATCCAGCTGTTTCTATAACAACGAGAGTGTCACCTTCGGCCCCTTTGTGTCGGGTCTGGCCAACAACTACGGTGTACGCTACGACAACTGCGGATGGAATGGTGCCTTGGACGCCCTGCTGGGCGAAGGTCACGGCAAGAAATATCCTGAATCAGCCGGCATTGGCACCGTGATGGAACAGACGGCCATGAACGGCGGTGCCGTATGGGATGGCCCTGAGCTCATCTGGACATCAGATTTCCGCAACCTTTCTAATTCGACTGTCGACGGCTACACCCGCCGCAACTGGGGCACCTTCCAGGGATTCGACCGTGCCTGGGTCGACATGTTCCGCAAGATTATCGACGGCACCATGTATATTCCTACCCGTCAGGAGGTAGTCAGCAAGACCAAGGTGGCCATTGTCAACGACGTGAAGACGGGCAGCATCGAAGACCAATACGCTGTCTGGGGCGACCTCTATGACGGACTCTACAAGCAGAACGACCCCTTCAACCGAGGCAACGGACAATGGATGGACAATTTCTGCTATTTCAAGAAGACGGGCCGCTATGGAACCATTCCCATGGTGATAGGTTTCTACGACGATGCTGCCAAGGCGATTCCCGTGCAGGTGAAGAAGTCGCAGCGCAATAGTGTCTGGAACACGATTGCCAAGAAGACGGCGGCCTTCAACGAACAGTATCCGGAGGTGTCGAAGGGCGACCTCTTCGTCGAACGTTTCAAGAACCAACTGGTCACCTACACGCCATACACCTACCTGAACACCAAGCGCAGGGCAACCGGCAGTCTTCCCCTACTCTATAACACCTGCGACTCGCTGACGTTGAGCTATGGCAAGCTGTCGAGCGGCATCATCCGCGAATATGCCGACCACATCGACTGCTATCTGAACAACTTCCGTTCCGACACCACGTCTTCCCAGCGAGACAGCATCATTGTCAAGGGTGCTTCTGCCGAACCCACCTATACTTTCCAGAAGCGTGCTCAGGCCACTGCCTCTGTCAGCAAGTCATGGAATGCCGAAACGGGCGTATTCACCCTGATTATCATTCACAACGGCCCCGTTGACATCAGCATCAAGTGTTCGGGCAACGGCGAGGGACGCAGCACCGACACCGCCGGCAGCGAAACGCTTCCCACCCCGAAGCAGCCTGAGCTATACCGTGGTCCCGTCATCATCGAGGCCGAGAATATGGACTATAAGAGTGTGAAGAGCGTGGCTCTCACCCATTCTGGCTGGTGTGCCCCCGACATGGAGCAGTTTGCCGGCATGGGCTATGTCGAGATGGGTACCAACAAAAGTGGTTCTCTGCGTCATCAACTCACCACGCAAGTGGCTGGCACATACACCATTACCGTTCGCTACCTCTGCACCTCGAAAGCAGGCAACCTGACCCTGAAAGTGAATGGTGAGACTTCAACCCTGGCCACCGAACAGACCAAGGGCAAGGAATGGCGCAAGACCTCGTGCACGACAACGCTGAAAGAAGGCAAAAACGACCTCTATCTCAATAATACGGAAGGCCTGCCCATCACCATCGACCAGATCATCTACACGCCGGAGGGCAATGAGGAGGAAAAGTATCTGGTTACCATCTGTGACGATGAACACGGCCTGATTGTGGCTGATGTCGACGAGGCTACCGAGGGGCAGACTGTCACCCTGACCGTCACCCCGAACGAGGGCTTCGAACTGAAGGAGTTGCGAGTCGTCAACTCAGTATTCTTCTCAATGAACAAGACCATCGACCTCTCGCAGCTTGCCAACGGTTCTACCGTCACCTTCACCATGCCCGACGACAACGTCACACTGCAACCGGTCTTCATCGACAAGACTTCCGTCTACACCATGGACATGACGGCCACGGCCGGCGGCAACATTCCCGAGGGATGGCGCTGTGTACAGGAGAATGACGAAGTACACGAGTATCCTAACTCCTACGGCATGGGAGCACGTCTGATGTCTGGATTCACGGGCTATTCCGGCACCGCTCTCTACTGGCGCAACGGCGTGGCTGAGTATGGTCGGCAGTCGGCTTATCGCCTTTCGCTCACTCCCGGCGACTATGTGCTGACCTTCGCCATGGCAGCTTGGAAGGAGAGTCCTAAGTACAAGGCCCGCATCCTGAATGCCGACGGCTCGACGTTGGCAACATCGGGCGACTACACGGCCGCGCCCAATGCCAATGGCAGCACCTCTGCCAATGTGTCAAGCGCTGTCAGCCGCCAGCTGCCATTCACCGTCACCAAGTCGGGCAACTACATCATCAGTTTCATCGACACCAGCACATTCGGTGGCTACCATGAGTTCCTGCTGCTGGACAGCAAGGTGAACTCATCCGTCACCTCCGGCATCCATTCCGTAGTGACCACAGCCTCCATGGAGGGCAGTGCTGTCTACGACCTCAGCGGACGCCGACTCACCGCTCCGCAGCAGGGTGTCAACATCATCCGCACAGCCGATGGCAAGACCCGCAAAGTATTTATTAAGTAAAAAAATCCAACACGCAATATGAAACGCAACACCTTCCTTGCTGCCCTCATGATGGCAGCCATCGGGCTCCAGGCCCAGAAGCCGATGACCGCTCCTGCTGGCGGCAAGGCTATCAGTGACGAACTTATCGGCATCTTCTTCGAAGACATCTCGTCAAGTGCCGACGGCGGACTCTATGCCGAACTGCTGCAGAACGGCTCCTTTGAGTTCAGTCCTGCCGAACATGACGGCTGGGGGCCCGGCACGGCCTGGCAACAGGTGCGCCCGGGCCACTCCCTGGGCACGCTGACCGTCCGCATGGACCAACCCCTGCACCCCAACAATCCCACCTACATGCGACTCACCACCGAGCGCGTCAAGGAGTATTACGACTATAAGGGGTGGAAAGGATTCGGTCTTCAGAACAACGGTTTCGACGGCATCTCGGTGAAAGCCGGTGCCCAGTATCATTTCTCAGCCTTCCTGCGCAATGTCAAAGGCGGTGACAAGGACATCCGCATCGCTCTTGTAGAACCGCAGGGCTGGGGCAAAGACCCCAAACTGCTGGCCGAAGGATTCATGAAGGCAAGTGCCACTTCGTGGCAGCGCTACGAGACCGTGCTGACGCCCACTGTCGACTGCAAGAAGGCGGCACTCCAGATTCTCGTGCTCAACACGGGCGACATCGACATCGACATGGCATCGCTGATGCCTCAGGATACCTATAAAGGTCATGGCCTGCGCAAGGATCTCGCTCAGGCCCTGGCCGACCTAAAGCCACGCTTCATGCGCTTCCCGGGCGGATGTGTGGTGCACGGAGGTGGCGACGGCTTCTGGAACACCTACCGCTGGAAGACCACCATCGGTCCCCGCGAACAGCGTCGCGCCCTGAAGAACACCTGGGGCTACCATCAGTCGATGGGACTGGGCTACTATGAGTATTTCCAGTTCTGCGAAGACCTGGGCATGCAGCCCGTGCCCATCCTGCCCTGTGGTGTCAGCTGCCAGGGTGCCAACGGCGGTTGGAACATGTGGCCACAGCAGGCTCAGGATGTCTGCCCCATGTCGGAAATGGACGAGTGGGTACAAGATGCCCTCGACCTCATCGAGTGGGCCAACGGCGACCCTGCCACCTCGAAGTGGGCTAAACTGCGCGCCGAGCAGGGGCATCCCAAGCCTTTCGGACTGAAGTTCCTGGGCATCGGCAACGAGGAGAAGATTTCGCCTGAGTTCAGCAAGCGTTTCCGCTATATATATAATAAGGTGACGGAAAAACACCCCGAGATTGTCATCGTTGGCACGGCAGGTCCCGGCTCCCACCCCGAGAATCCCGACTATGAGGCAGGATGGAAACTGGCTGAAGAGCTGGGCATGCCCATCATCGACGAGCACTACTACGAGCCCAACAAGTATTTCCTGGAGAGTCGCCAGTACGACAAGTATCCCCGCGACCGCAAGACCAAGGTGTATCTCGGCGAATATGCCGCCAAGGACAAGAAACTCATCGATGCCCTGGCCGAGGGTCTCTACCTGTTGCATGTGGAGCGCAACGGCGACGTGGTGTGCATGACCAGCTATGCTCCGCTCTTCGCCCGTAAGAATGCCACCAACTGGAATCCCGACCTCATCTATTTCGACAACGAGCGTCCCTACCTCACCTGCAGCTACTACGTACAGCAGATGTTCGGCCAATCGTCGGGCCAGTACTACTATGGCGACTGCGTCACCTTCCAGGGCGACGAGGCCGGCGTGGTTCAGCCCGTGGAGAAAAGTCCCTACGGCCAGTCGGTGGTGCTCAACGTGAAGACGCGCCGTCTCTACGTGAAGCTGTGCAACGCCAGTGCCGAGACCAAGACAGCCACGCTCAACCTGTCGCGCTTCCGCTCGATGAAGAAGACGGCCACCAAGACCGTGCTCTGCGGACCGGCTGATGCCGAGAACAACTACGAGCAGCAGCCCATTAGTCCGCAGGTGTCCACCATCAAGGCCGAGAAGAAGCAGCAGCTGGAGCTGGCTCCCTATTCGTTTGTCATGATAGAATACACGCTGTAAGATGAGAAGACTCTTCACACTGCTGGCGGTCCAGCTGTCGCTCATGGCAGCCATGGCGGGCGACGGAAAAATTCACAACCCGATGCTGTGGGCCGACGTACCCGACCCCGATGTCATCCGCGTGGGCGACACCTTCTATCTGGTGACTACGACGATGCATCTCATGCCCGGCGCGCCGGTCATGGCCTCCAAGGACCTCAAGAACTGGGAGACGGTGAGCTACATCTTCAACCGACTCACCGACTCGCCCAAGTACGACCTGCAGGAAGGCACCGTCTATGGACGCGGCCAGTGGGCCACCTCGCTGAAGTACCACAAGGGCAAGTTCTATGCACTGCTGGCTCCCAACGAACCGGGTGATGTGGGCAAGACCTACATCTTCTCGGCCGATAAGGCCGAAGGTCCCTGGACGCTGGTGTCGCGCATGCGCCACTTCCACGACTGCTCGCTGTTCTTCGACGATGACGACCGCGTCTATGTCGTCTATGGCACTGGCGAGATGATGGAACTGAAACAGGACCTCTCCGACGTCATCGAGGGTTCGCACCGCCGCATTTTCCAGCGTGAGGAGGACGAGAAGGGACTGTTGGAGGGGTCGCGCATGATCAAGCACAACGGACGCTACTACCTGCTCATGATTTCCCACACGTGGGCACCGGGCCGCTACCGCCGCGAGGTGTGCTACAGGGCCGACAACATACAGGGTCCGTATGAGAAGCAGGTCATCCTGCAAAGCGACTTCGGCGGCTTCCCACACGAGGCGCAGGGCACCATCGTCGACACCCAGGACGGCGACTGGTACGGCATCATCTTCCAGGACCGTGGCGGCGTGGGGCGTGTGCTCACGCTGATGCCCTGCCGCTGGATTGACGGATGGCCGATGCTGGGCGACGAAAACGGCAAGGTGCCCGATACCATGCGCCCGCTGGTCAGCGGACAGCCCGCTGCCGCCATCGTCAAGAGCGACGACTTCAGCAGTCAGCAGTTAGGCCTGCACTGGCAGTGGAACCACAACCCCGTCGACGAGGCATGGTCGCTGTCGGAACGGCCGGGGTTCCTCCGGCTGAAGACCAGCCGGGTGGTCGGCAGCATCTATCTGGCTCCCAACACGCTGACCCAGCGCATGGAGGGTCCCACGTGCAGCGGTGCCATCAGTATGGACCTGTCGAAAATGCGCGATGGCGACTGTGCCGGACTAGCGGCCTTCAATGGCGACTCGGGGCTGCTGACCGTCAAGAAGACGGGCAAGCGGCTTTCGCTGTCCATGCTGGAACAGTCGGTACGGCTGACAGACCGCGAAAAGGCGGTGACGGCCGTCGACGAGAAGCTGATAGAGAGCGTGCCCGTCAACGGCCAGAAGATATGGCTGCGCATTGACGGCGACTTCCGGCCCAACGGACGGGGCGGCGGTCGCGACCTGGCGACGTTCTATTATAGTTTCGACGGAGCACAGTGGACCAAGATAGGCTCCGACTACCGCATGGTGTTCGACTACCGACGCTTCTTCATGGGCACCAAATTTGGCATCTTCTGCTATGCCACGAAGAAGAAGGGGGGCTATGTGGACATCGACGAATTCAAATACAACAAGACCGAAGAATAATGAAAAGATTAGCCTTCACAACGCTGACGGCATGGACATGCCTGACAGCAGTGGCCCAGAACCCCATTATCCACGACCAGTTCACGGCCGACCCTACGGCGCGTGTATTTAACAACAAGGTGTACCTCTACCCCTCCCACGACATCGTGCCCCCTGAGGGCCAGCGCAAGGACTGGTTCTGCATGGAGGACTACCATGTTTTCTCGTCTGCCAATCTGCTCGACTGGACCGACCACGGTGTCATCCTGACCCAGCAGCAAGTGCCCTGGGGAAAGCCCGACGGTTACTCCATGTGGGCACCCGACTGTGTAGAGAAGGGGGGCAAATACTACTTCTACTTCCCCGACGCGCCACGTGAGGGTCGTGGTTTCGCCATCGGCATGGCCACTGCCAACCGTCCCGAGGGGCCGTTCACGTGTGAGGCTGAACCCATCAAGGATGTCATGGGCATCGACCCCTGCGTACTCGTCGACACCGACGGCCAGGCCTACATCTACTGGAGCGGCATGGGCATTCGCGGAGCACGCCTGAAGAACGACATGAAGCAGTTGGATGGTGAGAGCACCGTGATGGAGGGGCTGCCCGAGGGGTTCAAGGAGGGGCCGTTCGTCTTCAGGCGTGGCGACTGGTACTACCTGACCTTCCCGTGGGTACGGGGCAGCAAGGTCAATGGTGCCAACCCCACCGAGACGCTGGCCTACGCCATGTCGAAGTCGCCGCTCGGACCGTGGCAGTTCAAGGGGGTCTTCATGGACGAACATGCCAACGGATGCTGGACCAACCACCACTCGTTTGTGGAGTATCAGGGGCAGTGGTATCTGTTCTACCATACCAACCACTATTCACCCAGTGACGACAAGCGCCGATCGGTATGCATCGAACGGGTGACATTCAATGCCGACGGCACCATCCCCCTCATCCACGAGACGCCACACGGCATTGCCACAGCCAAGACCAACAACCGTCAGTATTTCTCTGAAGTGCCTGCAAAGGCTGCACCCCTGCGCCCTAACCTCGACGGCTACATCCGCCGCTGGATCCTCCTGGAACCCATCAAGCAGGACATCCGCTCAAATGTCATCTTCACCAACGCATGGTTGCGCGAGACGTTTGCCAAGCAGTGGTTCAAGGACCAGTTGACCATCCTGCCGCGCAACGGACAGAAGACGAAAGTAGACAAGCAGGACCTCAGATGGCACACGCTGGACAGCCGCACCTACAACGTCCGACTCTTCCGATTCGCCGAGAAGTGGGGCCAGCAAACCTACGGCTCGCTCTTCTGGGCCGTCACCGTCGTCGACTGCCCTGACGACATGCCCAACGTGCGACTGGCGGCCGGCAGCAACGGAGCCTCCATCTGGTGGCTCAACGGCGAGGAAGTGCTGCTGCTCGAAGGCGACCGCCGCATGGTGGAAGACGACGGCATGTCGGGCCGCGTGACGCTGAAGAAGGGGCGCAACATCCTGCGCTGTGCCGTCATCAACGGACCGGGCCTGAGCGACATGTGCGTACGCTTCATCGACGAGAACAATCAACCCATCACCAACTTCAACATCCAGTAAATCATGAAACAGCATATCATCCTCCTTTCACTACTCGTTGCTCATGCCTCGCTCTGTCAGGCGCAAGTGGGTCAGCCCTACATTCACGACCCGTCGACCATTGCCGAGTGCGACGGCAAGTTCTATACCTTCGGCACGGGGGGCGGCGGACTCATTTCCGACGACGGCTGGTCGTGGCACGGAGGTGCTGACCGGCCCGGGCGCGGAGCAGCACCTGACGTGATGAAAATCGGCGACCGCTACCTGTGCATCTACGGTGCTACGGGCGGCGGACTGGGTGGCGGCCACAACGGGCGCATCCTGACCATGTGGAACAAGACGCTCGATCCGAAGTCGCCCGACTTCAAGTGGACGGAGGCCGTCGAGGTGGCTTCCAGCGATGGCTTGGAGGACTGCGACGCCATCGACCCCTCGCTGCTGTTAGACCCCACGACGGGACGCCTCTGGGCCTCCTATGGCACCTACTTCGGCAGCATCCGACTCATCGAACTCGACCCCAAGACGGGTGAGCGCATCCAGGGCAACGTGGAACAGGATATTGCCATCGACTGCGAGGCCACCGACCTGCTCTATCGCGACGGCTGGTACTACCTCTTAGGCACCCACGGCACCTGCTGCGATGGCGTCAACTCTACCTACAACATCGTGGTGGGACGCTCACGTCAGGTCACCGGACCTTATCTCGACAACGTGGGGCGCGACATGTTCCACGGCGGCGGGCGCATGGTCATTGCCGCTGGCAACCGCAAGACGGGTCCGGGACACTTCGGACGTACCATTATCGACGAGGGTGTTGAGGTGATGTCGTGCCATTTCGAAGCCGACTTCGACATGGGGGGCCGCTCCGTGTTGGGCATACTGCCTCTCCTCTGGCGCAACGGATGGCCGGTGGCCGGTGAGCCGTTCCGGGAGGGCAGCTACGAGATAGCCTCTGAACGGCGTGGCTATGCACTGGAACTGGGCACCGACTTCGTGCGCATCCCACAGCAGCGCGAACGCTTCTGGGCCATCGACCTCACCAAACCCGTTGTCCCCATTGCCAACCAGCAGTTGGCCGATGTCATCGGCTCCTGGCCGCAGGGTAACATCGGGCTGCGCTGCACCGACTATATGTTCCGTCCCAACCAGCACTGGACCATTACGGCTGTCCCGGAGGCGGGAGGCTATCTGGGGGGGCCCTACTATAAGATTGTCATTGCCGGCACCGACCGTGCTCTGGCTGCCACTGCCGACCTCGAACTGACCACCGTGCCCCAGTTTACGGGTGCTCCCGAACAGCTCTGGCGCATCGAGCAGCTCACCGACGGCACCTACCGTCTGCTGCCCAAGGTCATCCCTGGCCGCGAAGGGCTGAACACCCGCTACGTGCTCTATTCTGCCGGCGACAGCACCCCTACCCTGGCCCCCTACGACTTCCAAAGCGACAATTCCAAGTGGAACTTCCGGCGCACCGATTAAAGCGGACTGACAGAACTTAATATTTCAACACAAAGATACAGAGACAAGTGCTGGCGCTCCCTGATTTCCTGGGCAGACCGCTGCACGACTACGTAACCACGCGACGTGTTGGTGCGTCACGCCGATGCCCTTGTGCGCATCTTCGATGACCTTCATCGTCTCGTCGTTGAGGTAGTCGCCCGTTTCGGGGTCGTAGAGTCTGGGCTTTGTCTTCTGCTTCTGAACCTTGAAATCTTAATAGGTATCCATTCTGCATGATGCTTAGATCTGAGGACGATTCTCTGACCTGCAACAGCATGTTTACTACAATCCTATACGATAACCCAAGGTTAGCTGGAGTTGGTTAACCTTTTGGCTATCCCAACACACATATGTATTATGCGTTGTAGTGGCAAACCAATCTGTTGTTCTGTTCACATGTATTCTCAGATTCTGGAGCCCAAAGATATACCGCACGTCGATTATGAAATTACGATACTCATAAGAGATGCCTACTGGCAGCGAGAAATAAGTGGCATCCATCGCAGTACCAGTGTAAGAGATATGGTTTCCCCTGTCATTCATTTCAATTATAGGCGGCACGACTACCTGACGGTCAACATGGTCGGACATGCCAGAATGCAAACGGAAATTAGCCTGAATACCGGCCGATAGCGAAAGCCCTTTCCATACATAGGCCCTTACCATGAGCGGAATGACCAGCCGACCATCACGGACTGGATTGGTGGGCTCGCTGATATTAGATTTTATGGGCTCTTTGAAGCCATAGCGCTGATACGAATAGGATAAGCCCGACGACAGAGCTATCCTACTACTGACTCGCCAATCGATGTCGGCACCAGCCGTTACACCACAAAGTACATCCAAAGGCTCGCTGAAAATAAGATTTGCACCTACCTTAGGCACCAATGACCATCTACTGCTCTCTGTCTGTGCGTTCGTGCTCAATAAACAGCACATAGCACCTGCTAAAATAATCAACCTTTTCATATCGTATATGTTTTCTGATGTACAAAGTTACGAATTATTTCACACATAGACAACAAAAATGGACATAAAAAATTAAAAAGTTAAACATAGGCGTGGCGTGGGTCGTCGAGATAGGTCCCAT
>CAMOQW010000055.1 GCA_946623195.1 uncultured Prevotella sp. | reverse complement strand
TAGCGAGGTTACGGCTCACTCATAGCGAGGTTACGGCTCACTATGAGTGAGCCGTAACCTCGTTTTTCTTGACAAATAGCATCAAAAAAAATGGCTAACCTTGCGAGGGTTAGCCAACTCTTATTTTTAATAGAACTTGAAATAGCGTCGAGCGTTGTTGTAGGAGATGTCTTCCACCATCTTGCCCAGTAGTTCGCGGTCGTCAGGCAACAAGCCTTTCTCCACGTCGTTGCCCAGCAGGTTGCAAAGGATGCGGCGGAAGTACTCGTGGCGCGGATAGCTGAGGAACGAGCGCGAATCGGTCAGCATACCCACAAAACGGCTCAGCAGACCCAGCACGCTGAGGGCGTTCATCTGCTTGATCATGCCATCCATCTGGTCGTTGAACCACCAGCCCGAGCCAAACTGTATCTTGCCAGGCTCGCCACCCTGGAAGTTACCCAGCATCGTGGCAATAACCTCGTTGGCACAGGGGTTCAGGGTATATAAGATGGTACGTGTGAGTTTGCCCTCCATGTTCAGCTTGTTCAGGAACTTCGACATGGCCTTGGCGGTGTTGAACTCGCCGATAGAGTCGAAGCCCGTGTCGGGACCCAGCTGGTTGTACATCTTGGTATTGTTGTTGCGGATAGCACCGTAGTGGAACTGCTGCGTCCAGTCGGCATCGGCATCCATCTCGGCCATCACGGTCAGGAAGCAGTTCTTGTACTGGCGAATCTCCAGGTTCGAGAGCTGCTGGCCGCGCATAGCCTTCTCGAAGATGGTCTCAATCTGCGAATCGGTGTACTCCTCATCGTAGAACTCCTCGATGCCATGGTCAGAGAGCTTCGAACCCTGAGCCTCGAAGAACTCATGGCGCTTCTTCAGGGCATCCACCATGTCGGCAAACTTGGTGATGGTAACTCCGCTCACCTGCTCCAACTGGTTCACGTAGGCCGAGAACTCAGGCTTCTCAATGTTCATGGCCTTGTCGGGACGCCAGGCTGGAATCATGATGGGGTCGTCCTGAGCCTTGTGCTTAGCATACTCGATGTGGTTGTGCAGGTCGTCAACGGGATCGTCGGTAGTGCAGACACACTCCACGTTGTAGTGCTTCATCAGACCACGGGCCGAGAATTCGGGCTGCTTCAGTTTCTCGTTGCACTCATCGAAAATCTCACGGGCGGTCTTGGGCGACAGCAGCTTCTCGATACCGAAGGCTGTCTTCAGCTCCAAGTGAGTCCAGTGATACAGCGGGTTGCGCAGGGTGTAGGGCACGGTCTCGGCCCACTTCTCAAACTTCTCCCAGTCGCTAGTATCCTTGCCGGTGCAATATTTCTCGTCAACACCGTTGGTGCGCATGGCACGCCACTTGTAGTGGTCGCCACCCAGCCACAACTCAGTGATGCTCTTGAAACGATGGTCGTTGGCCACCATCTCGGGAATCAGGTGACAGTGATAGTCGATGATGGGCATCTTGGCCGCATGATTGTGGTACAGGTCCTGAGCCACCTCGGTCTCTAAGACGAAATTTTTGTCATTGAATTGCTTCATATTAAATAAGGTTTGTTTTAGTGATGTTATCTACAATTGGATGCAAAGATAGCGAATAAAATCCATACTGCTGCAACATTTCCCGAATTTTGAAGAAAAATTAACGTAAACGTTTATGTATTATTTTCCGGACTCCGTAAAGGATTCTACCTGAAAATTTGGTTTTTCGTCCGTTTCTTCGTACCTTTGCATCATGCAAAACAAAGTGCTGCTCATTTATACCGGCGGAACCATCGGCATGAACCGCAATCCGCTGACGGGGGCGCTGGAGCCGTTCGACTTCGAGCACCTGCTGCAGCGTGTGCCCGAGCTGGAGCAGTTTGACACCCGCATCGACACCTTCCAGTTTCAGCCGCCTATCGACTCCAGCGACATGTCGCCGCGCCTGTGGACCGACCTGAGCCATTGTATTGCCGACCGCTATGCGCAGTACGACGGCTTCGTAGTGCTGCACGGCACCGACACGATGGCCTACACGGCATCGGCTCTCTCCTACATGCTGGAGAACCTGACCAAGCCAGTCGTCTTCACCGGTAGCCAGTTGCCCATAGGACAGTTGCGCACCGACGGCAAAGAAAACCTGATTACGGCAGTGGAGATAGCCGCAGCCAAGGACGACGAGGGTCATGCCATGGTGCCTGAGGTAGGCATCTACTTCGGGGGCCATCTGCTGCGCGGCAACCGCACCACCAAGCAGAGTGCCGAAGAGTTCAATGCTTTCGAGTCGTTCAACTATCCGCACCTGGTGGATGCCGGTGTCAACATCACCTACCACCGCCACCGTATGTTGACGCCCGACTGGAACCGGCCTATGAAGCCCCACTTCCGGCTCGACAACAACGTCATCATCTTCTCGCTGTTTCCGGGCATCCGCGAAGACCTCATCCGCCACATCATCCACACGCCCAATCTGAAGGCCATCGTCATGCGCACCTTCGGCTCGGGCAATGCCCCACAGAGTCCCTGGCTGCTGAATGCCCTCCGCGAAGGTACCAAGAACGGCAAGGTGATCGTCAACATCAGCCAGTGCATGCAGGGGGCCGTAGAGATGAGCCGCTACGATACGGGCTACCACCTGCAAGAGGCCGGCGTGGTGAGCGGCTACGATTCAACGGTAGAAAGTGCCGTCACCAAGCTCATGTTCCTCCAGTCGCACTACAGCGACCCAGTCCAAGTGCGCGAGATGATGAACCGCAGCATACGGGGTGAAATCACCCTCCCCAGGACACCCTACAACCCCTAACAACCCTACAATCCCTATTTATAAACTAAACAATTACGATGATGAAAGAACTAAAAGGAACGAAAACCGAAAAGAACCTGCAGGAAGCCTTCGCCGGCGAGTCGCAGGCCAGAAACAAGTACACTTACTGGGCATCGAAGGCCAAGAAGGACGGCTACGTGCAGATAGCCGCCATCTTCGAGGAGACCGCTGCCAACGAGAAGGAGCACGCCAAGATGTGGTTCAAGCTCCTGGAAGGCGGCGCCATCAAGTCGACACCCGAGAATCTGGAGGCTGCCGCCAACGGCGAGAACTTCGAGTGGACCGACATGTATGCCCGCATGGCCCGCGAGGCCCGCGAAGAAGGCTTCGACGAGATTGCCGACAAGTTTGAAGGCGTAGCCAAGATTGAGAAGGAGCACGAAGAGCGTTACCGCAAGTTGCTGGACAACATCCGCAAGGAGCGCGTCTTCTCGAAGGAAGGCGACGTCATCTGGCAGTGTGCCAACTGCGGCCACATCGTCATCGGCAAGAAGGCCCCCGACGAGTGTCCCGTCTGTAACCATCCGCAGGCTTACTTCCAGGTGAAAGCCGAGAATTATTAACAGAAATGGAGTCCCCCCGTGGGACTCCATTTTCTTATTTCAATTCTCTTTTGAAGAAATCAGCACACTGTCTGAACAGGTGATGCCGCGTATTGCCGCCATAGATGCTATGGTTGCGATTGGTGTACACCAACTGGCAGAAGTCCTTGTCAGCCTGCACCAGTGCCTCAGTGTATTCAGCGGTATTGCGGAAGTGCACATTATCGTCGGCCATGCCATGACAGAGCAGCAATGCGCCATGAAGCCGACCAGCGCGAGCTATCGGGCAGTCGTCATAGCCCGTGGGGTTCTCCTGCGGCGTACGCATGAAACGCTCAGTATAGATGGTGTCGTAATAGCGCCATGACGTGGGCGGGGCGATGGCAATGCCGGCACGGAACACGTCGCGCCCCTCTGACATCGACATCAGCGTGTTGAAACCACCAAACGACCAACCCCAGATGGCGATGCGACTCTTGTCGACGTACGACTGGTTGCCCAGCCACTGCGCAGCCTCCACCTGGTCGCGAGCCTCTAACTGTCCCAACTTCAGATAGGTGCATTTCTCGAAGTCGGCACCCCGGCCACCCGTGCCGCGATTGTCGATGCAGACGCACAGGAAGCCCTGCTGACAGAAATACTGCTCCAGGATGGCGCCCTGCCCCGACATGCCGATGCCCCAGCGGTCGGCCACCTGCTGATTGCCGGGACCGCCATACTGATACATCACCACGGGGTAGCGCTTCTGCGGGTCGAAACCGTTGGGTTTCACCATCCAGCCGTTCAACTCAATGCCCTCAGTGGTTTTCAGCGTAAAGAGTTCACGCTGGCCCAGCGCATACTGCGACAGCCGCTCTTGCAGTGCTTTATTGTCAATGAGCGTCTTGAGCAGCTTGCCGTCGGTCGACTGAAGTGTGACAACATCGGGAGTATTCAGGTTGCTCCACGTATGGACAAAGTATTTATAGTTCTTGCTGAACAGCGCACTACTCCACCCTGCCTGACGGGTCAGACACTCCTTCTTGCCGTTCGGTCTGGCCACCCAGACGCGCTGGTCGGTGGCACCGTTTTCGTGCGAGGCGTAGTAGGTATTGCCCGTCTTCTCGTCATAGCCATAGACGGCACTGACCTCGTAGGGGCCGCTCTCCACCTGGCGCAACAACTGTCCATTCAGGTTATACAGATACAAATGCATCCAGCCGTCGCGGTCGCTGGCCATCAGGATGTGGTTGTCGGTAATTTGCAGCTGTGCGTAGGACTCCTCCTTCACATAGCGTGCCACCTTGTCTTCTATCATCAGTCGGCAGACGGTAGACAGCGGATTGGCCATATACACACGCAGGCAGTCCTGATGACGGTTCAGCGTACAGACGACCACCTTGGTGGCATCGCTGGTAGTCAGCAGACGGGGCACGTAGCCGTCGGCATCTAATGGGAGCTGCAATTGCCGGGTCTGGCGACTGCCGATGTCGTAGCTCCACACCGTGACGCGGGCATTCTCCTCACCGGCTATCGGATACTTATAGGCATAGGCACCGGGATAGTCGGCATGCTCCGACTGCTCGGGGCGCAAGCCCTTAAACAGGGGAAAGGCAAACTCTTTCACACGTGACTCGTCGTAGCGCACCCACACCAGCTGACGGCCGTCAGCCGTGAACACCATGGTGCTGCTCAGTCCGAACTCCTCCTCGTTCACCCAGTCAGGGATGCCATTGATCACTTCGTTGCGCTTGCCGTCCTTTGTCACCTGCACCTCGGCATTGTCGTAGAGCAGTTTCACCAGGAAGATGTTGTTGTCACGCACGAAGGCCACCTGCTGACCGTCGGGCGACCACAGCGGTGTCTGCAGCTGACCGTTCCGCGACAGCGGTACCATCGTCCGGTTCTTGATGCTATATATATAATAGGTGGCGGTGAACGAGTGGCGATAGATGGACTGCGACGCTGTCTGGATGAGCATCCGACTGCCATCAGGACTCAGCATATAATCTTCCACGCGTTCCACCTTTTCTTCCGAACGTACCGTCTCCAGGTCGAACAGCGTCTCCACCTCCTCACCGGTGCGGAACGAACAGCGCACCACACGACGGCCATCCACCAACTTCGTGTACGACTCGCCATCGGCCATCGGGCGCACTGCCGACAAGCGTTCCGGGTAGAACCGCCCACTCGTAATATCTTTCAACGACAACAGCTCGCCGCCAGCCTCAGCCGTAACGACGGCCAGCAGGGCGAGCACCATGATTGCTATCTTCTTCATACCAATAGGTTAATATGTATGCGGATTAATGATTTTCGGGTATGTAGTCACGGCGCAGTAGATTCACCTGCGTCACGATGTTGTAGTAGCCATTGACGAACAAGCCTCTCTCGCGCAGTTTTTCGATGTCCCTGTCGGTCAGCGTAATGCGATAGACACGGGCCCCGGCACCCACCGTGGCACAGCCCCAGCTGTTCAGCTCGTTCTCGTTGCCTTGCAGCGTGCTGTCGGTGCTGTTATACACCGTCTTGAACTGATGAAACGACACGCTCGGGTCGGAAAGGTCGGTATGAAACAGGAACTCCAGCTTGTCGCCCTTGATAGCCGTCAGAAACTCTTCAGGCTTGATGACGAAACCTCCCGTCCAGTTGCCGAAGACACAGTTGCCTTTCCAGATGGGCGAAGAGTCCCACGATGCACCGCCCGCCGACAGGTAGACACGCTTCACGCGCAGCGTGGTCGTGTCGGCAGCCTGCAGGCCCACGTCACCCACCGACGTCACGTCCTGACCGTCGAAATTACACGTCAGCGACATGATGCCGGGCTTGCCCCAGGTCTTCACCTTCTCAGAGATAAATATCTGCGTGGCCACCTTCGTAGGCTCTGCGAATTCGAAGGTGATAGACTCGTATTTCGACCAGTCCACGGGCAAGTTGCGCTCCTTGAACGATGCCACCAGTCCACCCCAGGGCTGGGCATTGTAGGTTATGGTGCCGTCGCTTTCGTGCTCTACCGTCTCATACAGATTCCACGTACTGTTAAACTTGGATGTCAGCGTATATTTGTCCTCCTGTTGATGGCTACAAGCCGTCAAGAGTGTTAGGGTTGCAATAGATAATAGTTTAAGTTTCATCATCGATATTTAGTAATTCGGCCACAAAGATACTACTTTTTTTCAAATCCGAACACACTTTACGGGAAAAATGGCGGCAAGAGTAGAAAAAAAGCACTACCTTTGCACCCGTAATAGCCAAAGACCAACAAATTATGAGCAAAGCAATACTGAGCATAGGGAAAGTCATGGCCTGTCTGGCGATGCTGGCAATGTCCACACATACTGCCACGGCCACCGACTTCGGCAAGCCGATAACCTGGGACCGCCACAGTCTCATCATCGACGGCCACCGCGTATGCCCCGTCATGGGCGAAATACATTACTCCCGCATACCGGCCGACGAATGGGCCGACGAGGTGCGCAAGATGAAGCAGGGCGGCATCACCATCGTGGCAACCTACGTATTCTGGAACCACATCGAGGAACAGGAGGGCCGCTTCCACTGGGACGGCCAGCGCGACCTGCGCCGCTTCCTGGAGGTGTGCCGCGACGCAGAGATGCCCGTGGTGCTGCGCATTGGTCCCTTCTGTCATGGCGAGGTGCGCAACGGCGGCATACCCGACTGGCTGTTCCAGAAGCAATGTAAGATTCGCTCCACGGACCGCATCTTCCTCTACTATACCGAAAAGCTCTACCGCCAGATCTATTCCCAGATAATAGGTATGCAGTGGAAGGACGGCGGACCCATCATCGCCTGCCAGTTCGACAACGAATACCGGGGGTCTGGCGACTATCTGATGGCTCTCAAGCGCATGGCACTCAATATCGGGTTCAACCTGCCCTTCTATACCCGCACAGGATGGCCCGAACTCTCCAAGCCTGTACCCTTTGGCGAAATGCTGCCGCTCTATGGCGACTATGCCGACGGTTTCTGGGACAAGCAGACCACAGAGGCCTGCGGCAACTACTACAAGGCCTTCAACTTCAAGGGGTTCCGCTCAAGTACCGCCATCGGCACCGACCTGCTGGGTGCTCAGCATGAGCGCACGACACAGGGCGACCAGGACTACCCCTACTTCACCTGCGAACTGGGAGGCGGCATGGCTACAGCCTATCATCGCCGACCTTACATCTATCCTGAGGACTGCTATTCTCTGGCGGTTGTCAAACTGGGGTCAGGGTCCAACCTGTTGGGCTACTACATGTACCACGGCGGCACCAACCCGGAGAGTTCGACGGGCATCACACTCAACGAGACGCAGCGCACACCGGGTACGGCCAACAACGACCTGCCGCAGGTCACCTACGACTTTCAGGCTCCTCTGGGCGAATTCGGTCAGACTTACCCACAGTATTTCATGCTGCGTCCCCTCCACCTCTTCATGCACGACTGGGCTGAGACGCTGGCACCCATGGAGGCATCGTTTCCCGGGCCGCACAACCTGAAACAGGGTGAAGACACATCGCTCCGCTGGGCCGTTCGCCAGAATGCCGACCATACGTCAGGATTCATCTTCGTCAACAACTACGAACGCCTGCAAAACCTCTCAGCCAAAAAGAATGTGCAGCTGGAAGCCTGCGGCATCCGCCTGCCCAAGCTGACGGTCCCCGCCGGTGCTATGGCTATCTTCCCCGTCAATATCGATGGCATCCGCTATGCCACAGCCCAACTGGTAGCCAAGCGCGACGGCCACATCTATCTGATGCAGGTCAGGGGCGTAGCCACCACCATTGCCTTCCAGAATGGGAAGACGCTGAAGAATGTGAAACCTAAAGGACCGGACACCCCTGTCTACGGAAATATCTACTTGCTGACTCAGCAGGAGGCCGAACACCTGTTCCTGCCCACCACGCCTGCAGAAGACATCACCCTGAGTGCCACCTGCCGCAAAGTGAAGGAGGCCGGACCGCTGCGCACCATCGTCAAGGGCAAGGCCAAGGTGGCCGAGGCTCCTTCGGAAGCCGACTGGCAACAGGCTGCCGTCTACCGGATCACCATCGCCGGGGACGCCGCCACCCGTCGCCGTTTGCTCAGCATCACGTATCAGGGCGATTGTGCCCGTCTCTATGCTGACGGCCGTCTCATAGCCGACAATTTCCAGTATGGCCGTCCTTTCCTCTACGGTCTGTGGCGACTGCCCGCCGGTTCTGCTGAGTTAGAGCTGCGCATCATGCCACTCCCACCCGATGCGCCCATCTACCTGCCGCGAGAAGCTGACAGGAGGCCCGGAGAAAGCGTAAAGCACATAGCCGTCATTCCGCAATAGCATTCAGGCGGACCACCAGTGCTGCATAGGCTTCAACACCGCTGAGTCGGGGTATCTTGTTGCAGGGAGCCTGCCTCAACAGCACGATGCCGCCTAACGCATAGTGCACCGGGCGGTAGCTCGTCACCTCCATCATGTTTTACTTTTCAACCTTTACCGTCATTTCCCGGCCGTCATATTCCACCACCTTACCATCAGCGGCATCCTGACCGGGCATGACAAGCGTAAACCGGCGCTTGCCAATCATTCCGGGATAGCTGCCTTTGCGAGCGCCAACCGTCAACTCTCGCCGGCTGTCGTTCCAACGGAAGGTGATGGTAGCATACGAGCCCTTCTCGTAGTTGTAGCCATCGCCTTCGTCCTCATACAGCGTAAAGCTGCCATCGGCACCCGGATAGATGTGCAGCTCCAGCCGGTCCCATGACTTCTCGCCCACATACTGCATCTCTGGGCCTAAGGGGATGATGCTGCCGCTGCGCACGAACATCGGCACACGGTCGAGCGTGGTGTTGAGCGTCACATCCTGGCCGCCACGATACTGCCGACCGGTCCAGAAGTCATACCATGCGGTTCCCCGAGGCAGATATTTCGTGGCCGTCTTCGGGGCTGTCCAGTCGGGGCCGCCGGCATCGTTCTTCTGGTCTTTGACGTCCTGACGGTCCCAGCCCGTCATGGCATCGGTACGGATTACTTTCTCCTCGGTGTACTGTGCGCTGACGATGGGAGCTGCCAGAATACTGCGTCCGAACATAAACTCGTCGGTCAGGTTCCATACCCGCTTGTCGCTGGCGAAGTCGGCAAACAGCGGACGCATATAACTGTCGTTGTTGGATGTCACCTGCCAGGCCATGCTGTACAAATAAGGCAGCAGCCGATAGCGCAGGCGTATCTGTTGTTCGATGGCATCATAGACGGGTTCGCCTTTCTTGCCGAACTGCCAGATTTCACGGGGTGCATCGGCACCGTGGCTGCGGAACACAGGACAGAACAGGCCGTACTGCATCCAGCGCACATAGAGCTCCTGGAACTGCGGATTCCTGGGGGCCGAACCGCGCCCCCGGGTGTTGTAGGAGCCGCAGAAGAAGCCGCCGATGTCGGTATTGAAGTTGGGATTGCCTGTCAGCGTGAAGCTCAGTCCGGCAGGCACCTGCTTGCGCAGCATGTCCCACGAGGAGTTGACGTCGCCGCTCCACATGTTGCTGCCGTAATGCTGCTGACCGGCATAGCTCGAACGCGTCATGATGAAGACACGCTTGCCGCGGTCGTCCTTGCGCTGCGACGTATAGATGCCGCGCACCGTCTCCAACGGGAAGGCGTTACGCTGCGAACGCCAGGTGCCGCCATACACGCGGTGGGCATAGTCGCTCTCGCGGGGATTGAAGAAGTCGGGGTCGGTAGAGTCCATCCACCAGGCATCGGTGCCGTAGTCGTAGAGGGTCTTCAGGTATTTCCAGTAGATGGCACGGGCCTCGGGGTGGAAGGCGTCGTAGACCTTTACACCCGACGGATACTTCATCACCGGCGGCCAGATGTGGGAGATGCCGCTCTGGGGCCAGGTCTCGAAGGGCATCAGCAGTCCTTTCTCGCTGAGCTCGCGGAACTGCTGGGTCTGTGGACCGAAGCTGGCCCAGATGCTAATCATAAAATGGGCGTGCTGCTGGTGCACATGGTCTATCATCTGCTTGCCATTGCTGAAGTCTTCTGACAGGAAGTCCATAGCGTTCCACAGGTAGTTGGAACCCCAGTACTGCCAGTCCTGGATGATGCCGTCGAGGGGTACGTTCAGCGCACGATACTGGTCGACCACCGCAGCCGTTTCGTCTGCCGTCTTATAGCGCTCCTTCGACTGCCAGTAGCCGTAGGTCCAGAGTGGAAACATCGGCACGTCGCCAGTCAACTGGCGCATCTGGGCTATCACGCCGTCGGCCGAACCGCCATACATCAGGTAGTAATCGACACATTCGCCCACCTCAGAGACAAACGACATGCCCGATGCTGCATTGTCTTCAAACATGGTCGGCGAGTAGTTGTCCCAATACAGCCCCCAGCCCTTGATGCTCTGCAGCACGTTCTGGAAGTCTTCCAGGTTCGACTGCTCCATACGTTTCTTTTCGCCACGGCGGTTCATCTTGCCGTTCTGGATGGTACCAAGTCCGTAGATGGCCTCGTCCTTGTCAAGCACAAAATGTTGTGACACGCGGTATTTACCGGCCTCGGCTCCTTCTGTATAGGGTTCAAGCAGAGCAGCACCTTTCTCGCGCAACAGGGTCTTGCCTTTGGCTGAGAAGGTCAGCGCACCGGTTTTCTCATCAACTTTCACGGTGAGCACGTCGCTGCTCAGCGTGTTGCCATGACGGCTGACCTTCACGTCACCGGGTTTGGCAATCACCGCCAGACTCTGCCTCCCATAGTCACGACCTGCGGGGGTTTTTACTATCCTCACCGTCTGCGGCGTATAGAACTCTACGCTGACGGTCATCTTTCCCGCCTCTATCCTTACGGGCTCTGCATTCACCACAGTCGCTGCCATGCACAGCACTGCTGTAAAAAGACATTTTCTCATCATCATA
>CAMOQW010000054.1 GCA_946623195.1 uncultured Prevotella sp. | reverse complement strand
GGACCTCCAGATTATGAGTCTGTTGCTCTAACCAACTGAGCTACAAGTCCGATGCTTTATGCTTAAAGCGAGTGCAAAGGTAAGTATTTTAATCAAGAATTACGAATGATGAATTAAGAATTTTACGTTTTTAACATTTTATAGTGAGTAGAAAGGTCAGAAGACCGTATTTTTACCGTACCTTTGCAGCGTGAAAACTGAAAAGAGCAAGGGACTGACCGCTGCCGAAGTGTTAGCAAGCAGGCAACGGCATGGCGAAAACATACTTACTCCACCTCGGAGACAATCTATGTGGCGACTGTATTTGGAGAAGTACAGCGACCCCATGGTGCGCATCCTACTGGTGGCAGCACTGGTGTCGCTGGGATTGGCATTCGTGAAGAACGACTTCGTGGAAACCATAGGTATCATAGTCGCTATTTTGCTGGCAACCACCGTAGGTTTCTATTTTGAGCGCGATGCAGCCAGCAAATTCGACGTGCTGACCCAGTTGGGTGAGGAACAGCTGGTGAAGGTGTTGCGCGACGGTCGCATCCAGGAGATAGCTCGCCGCGAGGTGGTGGTGGGCGACGTGGTGCTGGTGGAAACCGGCGATGAGGTACCAGCCGATGGCCGTCTGACGGAATCCACCGACCTGCAGGTAGACGAATCGAGTCTTACGGGTGAGCCTATGACGAATAAGAAGCCTATCCTAGAGATTTCCCCAAAGGTGGGTAACGAGGCCTATCCGAAGAACCTGTTGCTGCGCTCGTCGATGGTGATGGCAGGCTCTGGCCGCTTTGTGGTGACGGCTGTGGGTGACGATACGGAAATTGGCCACGTGGCTCGTCAAGCCATGGAACTGACGGGAGTGAAGACACCGCTCAACTTACAATTAGACCGGCTGGCTAAACTCATCAGCAAGGTGGGCAGTGCAGTGTCAGCAGCATCGTTTGTCATCTTTCTCGTTCATGATATCATGACCAACGAACTGTGGCATACCAATGACTATGTAGGTATGCTGGAGGTAGTGTTACGCTACTTTATGATGGCTGTGACGCTCATTGTGATGGCTGTACCTGAGGGCTTGCCAATGGCTGTGACGCTGGCGTTGGCCCTCAATATGCGTCGCATGTTGAAGTCGAACAATCTGGTGCGTAAATTGCAGGCATCGGAGACGATGGGTGCCGTCACCGTCATCTGTACCGATAAGACGGGCACTCTGACAGAAAACCGCATGACGGTCAGCGATGTAAGGACAACCTCCTTGTCAGCTGACGGCAGCTCTTGTGAGGAATTGTACAAGGCGATAGCACTGAATACAACAGCCACACACGAGGTAGGCAATCCTACAGAGCAGGCACTGTTGCGATGGTTGATGCAGCAAGGTGTCGACTATCAGCAATTGCGTGACGAACATCCTTTCACCACTCGTGAGCCATTCTCGACCGAACGTAAATACATGACTACCACCGTCGGTAATACCATCTATATAAAAGGAGCACCAGAAGTAGTGATGGCCATGTGCGACAATTCCTCTCACGCCTTAGAGCAACAGTTATTGCATTGGCAACAGCACGCCATGCGTACCCTTGCCATCGCCCAGGATAAGACGTTGCTGGCCATTGTCGCCATCAGTGACCCGCTCCGCAAAGAAGTGCCCGATGCTATCCGTCAGTGTCGCCTGGCAGGTATCGATGTCAAGATAGTTACCGGCGATACGGCAGAAACAGCCATGGAAATAGGCCGGCAAGCTGGAGTCTTAGAGACATTAAAACAAGTTCCAGAAGCATTAAGCACAAACAAACAGACCATTACGGGGTTGGAATTTGCTGCTTTGAGCGACGAAGAAGCACTGGAGGTGGTAAACGACTTGAAAGTGATGTCGCGGGCACGACCTTCAGACAAGCAGCGACTGGTAAGCCTATTGCAACAGCGAGGTGAGGTGGTGGCCGTAACGGGCGACGGCACCAACGATGCCCCAGCCTTGAATCGCGCCCACGTAGGGCTCTCGCTGGGTTCGGGCACCAGTGTTGCCAAGGAAGCCTCCGACATCACGCTGATTGACGACTCGTTCCATAGCATTGTGCAGGCAGTCATGTGGGGTCGTTCGCTGTATAAAAACATTCAGCGCTTTATCTTTTTTCAGCTGGTGGTCAACATGACGGCATTGCTGCTGGTGCTCTTTGGTGCTTTTGTGGGCACAGAATTGCCACTCACCATCACACAGATACTCTGGGTAAACCTGATTATGGACACTTTTGCCGCTACGGCACTGGCTTCGCTGCCTCCATCGCGTGAGGTTATGCAGGAACGGCCACGTTCGAGCGCCGCCTTTATCATCTCTAACCCCATGTTGCACGGCATAGTAGTCATTGGCGGCTTGTTCTTTGTCTTCATGTTTGCACTGCTGTGGTATTTTGAGCGGGTGGCAGGTGTCGACGATGTAGAGTTGACCATATTCTTCACACTCTTCGTGATGTTGCAATGGTGGAATCTATTCAATGCCAAGCAGTTGGGTTCTCATTTCTCAGCATTCCACAGGTTATGGGCATGTCGAGGATTTCTGTTGGTGTTAGCATTGGTGCTATTGGGTCAGTGGCTCATCGTTACCTTTGGTGGCAAGATGTTCCGCACGGTACCCCTGTCGTTACTACAATGGTTAGCCATCATTGCTGGTACGTCGCCGGTATTGTGGATAGGCGAAATATATAGAAAGTTCAAAACGGAAAAAGCGTAAAAAAGTGAAAAAGTATGCAGCCACTATAGGGATGTTTGACGGTGTGCATCGCGGACATCAGTTCGTTTTGCAGGAAGTTGTAGCCACTGCTCATGAACGCGGGCTTCAATCGATGGTCATCACCTTTGACCATTCGCTGCATAGCGAATCCGTGCTGACGCCACTCGAAGAAAAACTTACGCTACTCTCAAAAGCGGGTGTCGACCACGTGGAAGTGCTGTCCTTCACCGATGAACTAAAACAGATGACAGCCCGCCAGTTTATGGAACAAGTGCTGAAACGCCAGTTGTCCGTGACAGTACTACTGACAGGGTATGACAACCGCTTTGGCCACAACCGTGAAGAAGGTTTCGACGACTACGTACGCCATGGACACGAGTTGGGCATTGAAGTCTTACAATTGCCCGCCAAAGGCAAGGTCAGCTCGTCGCTGATTCGCCACTTGCTTCAGGAGGGCCGCGTCAGCGAGTCAGCAGAATGCTTAGGCCGTGCATATACCATTGTAGGGCGTGTAGAACATGGCGAGCATGTGGGCACTCAATTAGGCTTTCCCACTGCCAACCTGATGCCTGCCGACCCATGCCAACTGATGCCTGCTGCCGGTGCTTATGCCGTCAGGGTGCTGATGGAGGATGGCAAGACACAGAAACAGGGCATGATGAATATTGGCCACCGCCCTACCTTTGACGGACAACGGCAAACGTTGGAGGTCAACATCTTCCAACTGCATGAAAACCTCTACGGCCAGCAATTGCGAGTATCATTTGTAGAACGGCTGCGTGAGGAGCACCGCTTCGACACCCCTGAGGCCTTGGTGCAGCAGTTGCAACACGATGCCCGTCAGGCAAAGGAAATACTGAACCAATCACACAACAAGATATGAAACAAGCATTCATTTATCTGATAGAGTTTCTGGCTCTCCAAATCATTGGCGGAGCTGCTATTCAATGGATTTGGCGACAAGTTACGGGTTCCCCAGATATGACAGCCGCTCAGCTCATTGTGTCGACAGCCGTCGTCAGCCTGCTGATCATCGCCGTCTTTCTGCTGGCACGCTGGGCAGAAGTGTCGCCTGCATGGCTGCGCACCCGCCCTTGGACGGTATTATTCTGGAGCGTCATAGCAGCGTGCGGTGCCATCATCCCATCAGTATGGTCACAAGAGCAGATGCCAGAGTTGCCCAACTTGATGGAGAACGAGTTCGACATGCTGCTTGGCAATCGCTGGGGCTATGTGAGCATCGGCTTATTGGCTCCGGTTTCAGAAGAAATCGTGTTTCGCGGTGCCATCCTGAGGTCGCTGCTCAAAAGCTCACTGATGCCAGTATGGGGTGCCATTGCCGTCTCGGCAGTATTCTTCGCCCTAATTCATTTCAATCCTGCACAGATGCCCCATGCCTTCCTCATAGGCTGCTTGCTGGGATGGATGTATTGGCGCACAGGTTCCATACTGCCAAGCGTTGCTTACCATTGGGCAAACAACTCCATTGCATACATTTTCTACAACCTGTATCCCGACCCCGACATGAAGCTTATCGACGTCTTCAAGGGTTCCGAACAACACATGCTGATGGCTGTGGGCTTCTCGTTGCTCATCTTGTTGCCGGCCATCTATCAGTTGCACGTCTGGATGCGGAGGGCAGGAGAGTAAACATATCGAACGGGCTGCCTCTGACTCATCAGTCAGGCAGCCCGCTCAGCGTTAGTATTGTTTAAAAAATTTGAGAGAATCTAGAAACTTCACAGTTTCTTTCGCATTGTGTTTTAACTAAACATGATTATAATATAGAGAAAGCATAGAATATAAAATTCTGTCCCGATGGGAATCAGTCTTTCGACTGTTCGTGCAACAGCACCGATGTACTGTCGGTGGCAGCATAGTTTTCTGCCTGTACGGGTTGTACGGCCACTACCGTATCAGCAGCCTGATGCATGGCGGCAAAGTCTTCAGGCGAACTCCAGTTCTTATCCCACGGAGCTTGCAGTGCCCCACCAATCGTCAGGATGATAGCCACTACTGCGGCAGCCTTGAAGAGCGGCATCAGCCGTTGGCTGAGCTTTATCTCGCAAGCCTTGACGGTCGGTTCAGCAGTTTCATTCTCGCCAATCATCTCCAACATTCTGGCATCAAAGTCATCTCCCAGCGACTGTCCGCACGCTTCGTCGCTGAAGAGGGCGCGCATGTACTCCCACTCAGCCGGAATATCCCTCTGGCTGAAGAAGGTGCGCAGAATGCTCTCTTCTTCAAGTGTAGTCTCTGCACTCCAATAGCGTTCTATGAGCTGTTCGATGTACTTATAGTCCAACATTCTTATTAACCTTTTTGGTTGTTCTCTATATTAAAGACGTTTGTCAAACAAGAAAGTTACGGAAAAGTTGCAATAATTTTCTCGCTATCCCAACTTCTCACTTTTCATTACCTTTTCCTTGATAGTTTGTCGGGCGCGGAAGATATTGATTTTCACTTGTGGTTCAGTGATGCCCAGCACTTCTGCAATATCCTTATAGCTCTTGCCTTCAATATCGCGCAACTGCATACAACTGCGCTGTTTCTCAGGCAGTTGACTAATCAGTAGCCGCACCATTCGCACGCGGTCGCGCTGTATGGCCTGTTCTTCCGGGTTGGAGAAATGGCTGCGGTCGGCTGGGTCGACAGTAGCATCCAGCGACTGCTCCTGGTGCTCCATGCGACGCATCTTGTCGAGGGCCACATTGCGGCAGATGGTCAGACAGAAAGCCTCAATGGATTCTATCTGGCTCCACTGTTCACGCCGGCTCCACACCTTCATCATGGTTTCCTGTACGACGTCTTCCGCATCAGCAGGATTCTGCGTCATGCGGAGTGCCATTCTGTAGAGTTCGTTCTTCAGTGGCAAGATGTCGGTTTGGAAACTGATTTGTTTCATTGTATGATGGTGCCATGTTGTCCGTCGATGGCTGTGGCTAACGTGATGATAACGCGCCTCACACCAGCATCCACAGCATTCAGGGCATTCTCCAGCTTGGGCAACATGCCCCCGCTAATGGTGCCGTCGGCTTTGTAGTGCTCGAAGTCAGCACGCGAAATGACAGGTATGACGGAGTCATCGTCGTCAGGATTGCTGAGCACGCCCTTCTTCTCAAACGAGAAGATGAGCGTCACGTCGTAGTCATTAGCCAGGGCCTTGGCTGTTTCAGAGGCAATGGTGTCGGCATTGGTATTCAGGATGTTGCCCTCGCCGTCGTGTGTCAGCGGAGCCACTACAGGTGTAATGCCGGCTTCTATGAAACGGCCCAGCACGTCGCCGGCAGCATGGTCTACATCCCCCACGAAGCCATAGTCTACGAGCGTGCCCTCCACCAGGCGCGGAGTTCGCTTGTGGCTACGGATGATGTCGGCATCGGCACCTGTCAGTCCGATGGCATTGACGCCTTGCGCCTGCAGGCGAGCCACCAGACGCTTGTTCACCAGTCCACCATACACCATGGTCACCACTTCCAGCATCTGTTCGTCAGTGATGCGACGTCCACCCACCATGTGCGTTTCAATGCCTAACCGCTCTGCCATCTTGGTGGCCTTGCGACCGCCGCCATGCACCAACACCTTGCGCCCCTCAATGGCTGCAAAGTCCCTCAATAGTTGTGTGAGCTGAAGCTCGTCTTCAACAACGGCTCCACCAACCTTTACTATCGTCAGTCGTTCCTTCATCCTTCGTCGTTATTCTAAATAAGTATAGCCATACAGTCCTGAGCGGTAGTTACTGAGGAACTCCTTGCCCTCCTCCAGTGTAATCTTGCCTTGCTTCACACTCTTGGCTACCCAGATTTCCAACTGGCGCACCAGTTTCTTGGGCTCATACTGCACGTAGTCAAGCACTTCAGCAACGGTCTCGCCGTCAAATATCTGGTCGATATGGTATTGGCCGTCCTTTACGGAAATGTGTACGGCCGTCGTGTCGCCGAACAGGTTGTGCATGTCGCCCAGTATTTCCTGATAGGCCCCTACCAGGAAGACTCCCAGATAGTACTTGTCGTTCTTCTTCAGTGTATGGACGGGCAGTGCGTGGGAGTTGTGGCGGTTGGTGACGAATTGTGCTATCTTGCCGTCGGAGTCGCAGGTGATGTCCTGCAGGGTCGCATTGCGCGTAGGCCGCTCGTCGAGTCGCTGAATAGGCATGATGGGGAACAACTGGTCGATGGCCCATGAGTCAGGCAGCGACTGGAACAGCGAGAAGTTGCAGAAGTATTTGTCGGCCAACAACTTGTCGATGTTCATCAGCTCCTCGGGAATGTGTTTCAGGTTCTTTGCCAGAGCGTGTATCTCGTGGCATACACTCCAATACATGGCCTCCACCTCGGCCCGTGTCTTGAGGTCTACGATGCCATGGGTGAAGAGGTCGAGCACCTCTTCACGTATCTGCTCGGCATCGTGCCAGTCTTCCAGCACGTTGCGCGGCGACAGGTTGTCCCAGATCTCATAGAGGTCTTTCACCAACTGGTGGCTGTCAGCATCAGGTTCGAATTCTTCAGGCATCTCAGGCAGCGAAGCCGTCTCCAGCACATCGATTACCAATACGGAGTGATGGGCAGCCAGCGAGCGACCGCTCTCGGTGATGAGGTTGGGATGGGCAATATTGTTCTTGTTGGCAGCATCAACGAAGGTATAGATACAGTCGTTGACATACTCCTGGATGCTGTAGTTAACCGAACTCTCCGACGACGGTGAACGCGTGCCGTCATAGTCGACGCCCAGACCGCCGCCGCAGTCGACGAAGTCAACATTATATCCCATCTTATGCAGCTGAACGTAGAACTGCGACGCCTCGCGCAGGGCAGTCTGAATGCGGCGTATCTTGGTAATCTGCGAACCGATGTGGAAATGGATCAGTCGCAGGCAGTCGCGCATGTCCTTCTTGTCCAGCAGTTCCAGTGCCTCCAGCAGTTCAGCGCTGGTCAACCCGAACTTCGAGGCATCGCCGCCACTCTCTTCCCATTTGCCAGAGCCCGACGACGCCAACTTGATGCGGATGCCGATGTTGGGCCGTACGCCCAACTTCTTGGCTTCGCGGGCTATCAGCTCCAGCTCGTTGGGCTTCTCTACCACGATGAAGATCTGCTTGCCCATCTTCTGCGCCAGTAGGGCCAGTTCTATGTACGACTGGTCCTTATAGCCATTGCAGATGATGATAGAGTCGCTCTGGCACTGTACGGCAATAACGGCGTGCAGTTCCGGTTTGGAACCAGCCTCAACGCCCAAGTTGAACTTGCGGCCATGCGAGATAATCTCCTCGACCACCGGCTGCATCTGGTTCACCTTGATAGGATACACCACATAGTTCTCGCCCTTGTAGTCGTATTCCTCAGCGGCTTTCTTGAAGCAGCTCCACGTCTTCTCAATGCGGTTGTCCAGTATGTCGGGAAAACGCAGCAGCACTGGTGACTGCACATCGCGCAGCGACAGTTCGTCCATCACGTCACGCAGGTCTATCTGTGTGCCGTCCTTACAGGGTGTCACGTAGACATTGCCTTTGTCGTTGATACCGAAGTAGCTGGTTCCCCAGCCGTTGATGTTGTAGAGCTCCTTAGAGTCGTCTATGGTCCATTTCTTCATATCTTAATCAGTTCTTTCAGTTTTGCTACGCTGACTTTTATCTTGTCATAATCATCCAGCACGTTGACATCCAGTGTATATCGGGCTTTCTCGTAGTATGGTTCGCGCTCCTTCAGATGATTGGTGATATATGCTATCAGCTCTTCCTGGCTCTTACCCTTCAGCAGCGGGCGCTCCACCCTGGCCATCAGCAGATGCTTGTAGAGCGTCTCGGGGGTGGCTTTCAGGTAGACCACGTCGCCTTGCCGGTTCAGGTAGTCGATGTTGTCGAAGAAGCACGGCGTACCGCCGCCACAGCTGATGATGACATCCTCAAACTCTGCCACTTCGTGCAGCATGTTGTATTCAATCTTTCGGAAGGCCTCTTCGCCTCGCTCGGCAAAGAGTTGCGACACCGATCTGTGCATCCTGCTCTCAATATACCAGTCCAGGTCGTAGAACATGATGCCCGTCTCCTTCGAGAACGCCTTGCCGACGGTGGTCTTGCCCGACCCCATATAGCCTATCAGGATGATGCGCCTCATGCCTTCTTCTGCTTTTCTATGATGGCCATACACTCGTCGTAGGTCAGTTCGGCAGCCTTGGCGTGCAGGGACTTGGACAAGCGGTAGTTCTTGCCGTCATAAGCCAGATAGGGACCGTAGCGGCCGTTTAGGATTTCCAGCTTGTCATCTTCGCTGAAGATTTTCAGGTGCTTCTGACTCTCCTGTTGGCGCTTTGCTTTGATCAGCTCGATGGCTTCGTCTAGCGCAATGGTCATAGGGTTGCAGTCCTTGGGCAGCGAAGTGTACTTTTTCTGGTGCAACACATAGGGTCCGAAGCGGCCGGTTCCAATCACCACCGGTGCCCCCTCGTAGTCACCCACCGTACGAGGCAGCTTAAAGAGCTCCAGAGCCTCCTGTAGCGTCACCGTTTCCATGCTCAGCTCACTGGGCAGCTGGGCAAACTGTGGTTTCTCGGCATCTTCTGCCGATCCGATCTGCACCACCGGCCCGTAGCGGCCTATCTTTACGAAGACAGGCTTGCCCGATTTAGGGTCTTTGCCCAACTGTCGCTCACCAGCTTTACGAGTCTGGCGGGCATTCAGCGTCTTCTCGACGATGGGTTCAAATCCTTTGTAGAAGTTCTTCATCATGTCCGTCCACTGCTCGTCGCCTTCGGCAATACGGTCGAAGTCCTGCTCCACCTTAGCCGTGAAGTTGTAGTCCATGATGGTGGGGAAGTATTTCATCAGGAAGTCGTTGACGACGATACCGACATCCGTCGGCTGCAGTTTTCCCTTGTCGGCACCTGCCGTCTCCTTGCGCACCGACTGCTTCACCTGCTTGCCTTTCAGCGTGTCGATGGTATAGGTGCGCTCTTCGCCCTTATGTTCATTCTTGTTCACGTATTCACGCTGCTGAATGGTCGAAATGGTAGGGGCGTATGTCGAGGGACGCCCGATGCCTAGTTCCTCCAACTTGTGAACCAGCGAGGCCTCCGTATAGCGCTGGGGTCCCTGGCTGAAGCGCTGCGTGGCCTGAATCTCCCGTCGGGTCAGTTCCATGCCTTCCTTTAGCGGCGGCAGCAGGTGGCCTTCCTCCTCCTGCTGGTCGTCATCGTCGGCCGACTCGCGATATACCTTGATAAAACCGTCAAACTTGACCACCTCGCCGATGGCCACAAACTGTTCGTCAGAGCCGCTGATGGCTATGTTCACCGTCGTCTTCTCCAGTTCGGCATCGGCCATCTGTGAGGCAATGGTGCGCTTCCATATGAGTTCATAGAGCTTCCGCTCCTGGGCCGTGCCCTCAATGGTCTGCCGCTCCATGTAGGTGGGTCGGATGGCTTCGTGGGCTTCCTGAGCACCCTTGGAACTGGTGTGATACTTGCGCACCTTGGAATAGTCGGCACCATACAAGTTCTGGATTTCCTCCTTCGAGGCATTGATGCAGAGCGACGACAGGTTGACTGAGTCGGTACGCATATACGTGATTTGTCCGTGTTCATACAGATGCTGGGCCACCATCATCGTCTGGCTCACCGTAAAGCCCAGCTTGCGGGCAGCCTCCTGCTGCAGGGTCGATGTCGTGAAGGGGGGAGCTGGCGTGCGCTTCATCGGCTTCTTCGTGACCGACTCTACCTCATACTTGGCATCCACGCACCTCTGCAGCAGTTGTTCTACCTCCTCGTGGGTCTTCAGCCGCTGGGCCAGCGTAGCTTTTACCTCCGTCTGCGAACCGTCAGGATTGGTAATGGCAAAAATGCCGCTGACGCTATAGTAAGGCTCGCTCTTGAAGGCCTGTATCTCGCGCTCGCGTTCCACTATTAATCTGACGGCCACGCTCTGCACGCGACCTGCCGACAATGCCGGTTTCACCTTGCGCCACAACACGGGCGACAGCTTGAAACCCACCAGGCGGTCCAGCACGCGGCGAGCCTGCTGGGCGTTCACCAGGTTCATGTCCAAGTGGCGCGGATGCTCAATGGCCTCCAGAATGGCCGGCTTGGTGATTTCATGGAACACGATGCGGTTGGTCTTCGCCTCGTCAAGCCCCAGCACCTCGCACAGATGCCATGAGATAGCCTCACCTTCGCGGTCCTCATCGGATGCCAACCAGACGCGCTCGGCCATCTCTGCATTCTGCTTCAGTTCCTTTACCAACTTCTGCTTCTCTTCGGGTATTTCGTATTCCGGCTTGAGCGTCGTCGTATCGATGCTCATCTCCTTTTTCTTCAGGTCGCGAATATGACCATAGCTCGACATGACCTTATAGTCTTTGCCGAGAAACTTTTCAATCGTCTTGGCCTTGGCAGGCGACTCGACTATCACCAGATTCTTTTGCATACTCTGTTTTTATTTTGCTTTTTCTCTTGTTTGGGGTGCAAAAGTAGGTAAAAGTTTTGGTTACACCTTATATATATATTAGTTTTTTAATATTCTTAACGTTTCAACACCGGCACCGAGACAAAA
>CAMOQW010000053.1 GCA_946623195.1 uncultured Prevotella sp. | reverse complement strand
CCAAGGCGGAGCAGCTCGCTGGCTCAGTGGCAAGGCCATGAGGTCAACAGCGTGTCTGTTTTGTCTGGAGAAAAGCGTAGGCTTATGCGTTATAAGGCATGACGTCACGCGATACCCATCTGACGGGCTTTCTCCATCAGCAGCTGCATGAGTGCTTCGTGTTCGTTCTCCACGCGGTTGTCGAGTACGGCATCCTTGAGATACTGCTTGAGGATGCCTACCTCGCGGGAGGGCTTCAGATGGAACAGCTCCATGATTTCGTTGCCGTCGATGACGGGCTGGAGCAGGCGCTTGTAGTCTTTTTCCTTCAGGTCGGCCAACTTCTCGCGCACCATGCGGAAGTTTTCGAGGAACATTTTTTTGCGAACCTCGTTCTTCGACGTGATGTCAGCCTCGCAGAGGCACATCAGGTCGTCGATGTCGTCGCCGGCATCGCTGAGCAGGCGGCGCACGGCGGAGTCGGTCACCTCGTTGTCGGCAATCACCTGTGGCCGCATGTGGAGGTCTACGAGTTTCTGTACATACTTCATCTCAGCGCCCATGGGCAGCTTCAGCCGCCGGAAGATGGCGGGAACCATCTTGGCTCCGATGATGTTGTGATTGTGGAAGGTCCATCCGGCCGTCGGCTCCCATCGCTTCGACTTGGTCTTGCCGATGTCGTGGAGCAAGGCGGCCCAACGGAGCCAGAGTGGAGAGCCGGGAGTTGCGGGCTGAGCGCTGGGGGTTGAGCGTTGCTGTGCCCTGACCACGTTCTCCAGCACTTCCAGGGTGTGGTAGAAGTTGTTCTTGTGGGCACGGCTGTCGCGTTTCTCTACGATGTCGAGGGCGGCCAGCTCGGGCAGGATGATGTTGAGCAGGCCCGAGCGTTGCAGGTATTCGAAGCCAATGCTGGGGTGGGGGGCCATCATGATTTTGTTTAGCTCCACCTCTATGCGCTCGCCGCTGACGATGCGGATGCGGTCGGCCATGCGCTCGAGGGCCTGGAAGGTCTCGTCTTCAATCTGGAAATTGAGCTGGGTGGCAAAGCGGATGCAGCGCATCATGCGCAGGGGGTCGTCAGAGAATGTCACCTCAGGGTCGAGTGGGGTGGCGATGATACCGTCCTCCAGGTCGGCAATGCCGTTGAAGGGGTCTACCAGCTGGCCGAAGCGGTCGTGGTTCAGACAGATGGCCATGGCGTTGATGGTAAAGTCGCGGCGGTTCTGGTCGTCCTCCAAGGTGCCGTCCTCCACAATGGGCTTGCGCGAGTCGTGGCTGTAGCTTTCTTTGCGAGCACCGACGAATTCCACCTCGATTTCCTCGTCGCCGCCCCCAGGCCTCCTGCCTCTGATTTTTACCTGTGCCGTGCCGAAATTGCGGAACACGCTGAGGTGGGCCCTGCGACCCAGTTGCTGCTTCAGGGCAGTGGCCACCTCGATACCACTGCCTACTACCACCACGTCGATGTCGTTGCTGGGGCGCTCAAGGAATATGTCGCGGACGTAGCCGCCCACCACATAGCACTCCAACCCCCGTTGGTCGGCCACGGAGGATATCTGGCGGAAAATGTCCTGGTCCAGGATCTTGGCTAATGCTTTGTCGGAATACAGTTTCATAGGTGAAAAGAGTGCTCGATGCTTGATTTCTGCGTGCAAAGGTACAAAAAGATTTGCATTTCTTTGCGCAATTGTGGAATATTTATTAATTTTGCACGCAAAACATAACACACTTACGACACAATGAACGCAAAGAAAACTATTGCTATTCTTCTTGTAGCCCTGGCTACGCAGGTGAATGCCGACAACTATCGTGACATGAAGCCCCTTACGCTTGACGTGCCCGAAATGAAAGCGGAATTGGTGGAACTGCCCGAACAGCCAACGGCCACATTGGACATAGGGGCTCCTATGACCAGTCCGAAGTTCGACTTTGATTTTTTCAAGACGAAGACCAATCCCGGCGTGAAGCCCTATAAGTTTATGGACGACCTCACCTTTGTGGGCATCCCCTTGTTTGTCGCCGGCTGGGCCGTGAAGGGCGACAAGGCGATGTTTGCCCAGAACAGGAAGGGCGCGAAGAGCAACACACAGCTGTTGAGCGACTTCAAGACGGGCATCGACGACTATACGCAGTTCTTTGGTCCTGCCATGGTGGTCGGCCTGAAGCTGGGAGGCTATGAGGGCCGCAGCGACTGGCCCCGACTGCTGGCCAGTGCCGGAATGTCCTACGCTATCATGGCGGCCTTCGTCAATGGTATCAAGTACACCGCCAAGGAAATGCGCCCCGACGGGACTTCAGCCAACTCATGGCCTTCGGGACATACGGCTACGGCTTTCGTGGGTGCTACGCTGCTGCATAAGGAGTACGGACTGACCCGTTCGCCGTGGTGGTCGGTGGCCGGCTATGGTGTGGCTACGGCAACTGGCGTGATGCGCGTGCTGAACAACCGCCACTGGATTAGCGACGTGATGTCGGGAGCCGGTATCGGCATCATGTCTACTGAGTTGGGCTATGCGCTGGGCGACGTGCTCTTCAAGAACAAGGGCCTGTTGCGCGGCAACCTGGATATGGATTCCGAGAATCCCTCCTTCTTCAGCATCTCGATGGGTCTGGGCCTGGGTAGCAAGAGTCTTGACTTTGTGCCCGAAGATATTGTCAACTGGGAGCGATACAACCCCAACTTCCTGGGTCAGGAGGGGCAGAAGGAGCAGATCAAGTTCCGTGCTGCCACCGTTGTCGATGCCGAGGGTGCCTATTTCTTCAATAAGTATGTGGGCATCGGCGGCCGCTTCCGTGTACGTGCCATGTCGGCCAAGTCGTTTGGCTCCTATTCGGAGAATGTGTTCTGGGAAGACTACAACGCATGGGAGACCATGAAGGGCATCTATGCCGTAGCCGACCCAAACTTTGACTTTGACCATGAAGACGAATACTATTATAACAAGTTAGGCTATCTTACCGACAATGACCTGAATCCGGATTACGACAATGCACCGGTTACTGAAATCGGCGGTATCGTGAAGAGCGACCACATTACCGAGTTCACCGGCAGTGCCGGATTCTACTTCAACCTTCCGCTGGGCAAGTACTTCTCGCTGGGCACCAAGGCACTGATAGGCCGTTCCGTTACCCAGGATCTGGATGTCGACGGCTATGCTAAGGGCAACGTGAAGGACATTGACTACCAGCTGACCATCAAGAACGGATGGGTGGCACTGACCGACCAGGGCAAGCTGAGGAGCGGCGACTACATCAGTTATCCCAAGAACACGGGCGAGAAGTTTGAGGACGAGTGGGACTACCTGACGCTGAGCGGCAGCAACAGCACGTCGTGGGGTACCGGTCTGTCGCTGACCTACAAGTATAAGTCCAATTTCTCATGGCGCGTGTTCGTGGACTATGACTATACCAAGAAGACGTACACGTTGAAATACGACCCCTACCATTTCCTGACTGCCGGTCTCACCGACGGTGCATACAGTCTGATACAGCTGATATCCGGTGACAGCAACGTATTCAGTCCGGTGGAATACAAGAAAGAAAAGGCGATGAACTACATTACGCTAGGCTTGTCGTTCCTCGTAAATTTCTAAAAGGGGGTGTATGCACAGGCCTTGTACATGTCTCATGGCAGCTGTTGCCGTATGCTTTGTAGCATGCGGCAACAGTCGTCAACGGCAGGTGGACGAGTATCGGACGGAGAAACGCGCTGAGTTCTATGAGGACAAACTGGAGGAAGCCCGTCAGGAACTGGCGGCCACCGACAGCCTGCTGCAGCGTGCTGAGGCTGAAGGCGACTCTTTCGATGTGGACCAGCGCATCTATATGGATTCCCTCGACAGGGCCAGTCAGGTGCAGGGCGCAAAAATCAGATACATCCATCGGAAGCAAAAGGAAATGGCGGCAGAAAAGGTAAAAAAGTGATAAAAAGTATCGCGCGGCAGCAAATTCTTCACTCTTCACTTTTCACTCTTCACTTTTTTTCGTACCTTTGCAGCGCATTATGGCTAACAACGAAGTAAATACCAACAAGCAATTCGAAGAGACCATCGGCGAATGCCGGTCGCTGTTTGAGAAAAAGCTCCACGATTACGGTGCCTCGTGGCGCATCCTGCGCCCCCAGTCGCTGACCGACCAGCTGTTCATTAAGGCTAAGCGTATCCGTTCGCTTGAAATCAAGAAAGAGTCGCTGGTGGGTGAGGGTATCCGCCCTGAATTTGTGGCACTGATTAACTACGGCATAGTAGGCCTGATACAGATTGAACACGGTTTCTCTGATACCGTCGATATGGACAATGACGAGGCCATGACATTGTATGACCGCTACGCCCATGATGCCCTTGAACTGATGAAGCGCAAGAACCATGACTACGACGAGGCATGGCGCTCGATGCGTGTCAGCTCCTATACCGACTTCATACTGACCAAGATAGAGCGCATCAAGGAGATAGAGAATCTGGGCGGCGACACGCTGGTCAGCGAGGGTATTGATGCCAACTACATGGACATCATCAACTATGCCGTGTTTGGCGCCATCAAGTTGTCGGAAGAGAAAGAAGAAAAGTGAGAAAGACAGCGGTAAATATAGCCCGACTCCTGCTGGCGGTGGTGTTCGTCCTGTCAGGATTTGTCAAAGCTGTTGACCCGTTAGGCACTCAATATAAGACGGCTGACTATTTGACAGCCATGCACCTCGGGCAGTATGTGCCCGACGCGGTGACCCTGGGATTTGCCGTCCTGCTGTCGGCGTTGGAGTTCGTCATGGGCGTCTGCCTGTTGTTCGCTATCCGCCGCCGACTGGTGTCCAAGCTGGTGCTCCTGCTGATGGCCGTCATGACACCGTTGACACTCTGGTTGGCAGTGGCCGACCCCGTCAGTGACTGCGGCTGCTTCGGTGATGCCTTGGTGCTCACCAACTGGCAGACATTTGGCAAGAATGTCGTGCTGCTCCTGTTGGCTGTCGCCGTGTGGCGCTGGCCTTTGGATATGGTGAGGTTTATATCGAAGTCGAACCAGTGGATAGTCATCAACTACTCCATACTGTTCATACTGGGACTTTCAGGATGGTCGCTATATGACCGCCCTTATTTCGACTTCCGGCCCTACCACATCGGTACCGACCTACGTAGCGCATGGCAACGGACGATGGAGGGCGAAGACCTGCCCTATGCCGACTTCTTCATGGAGCGTGTCAGCGATGGCGAGGATATCACCGACTCGCTGCTGAACTGCGACGGCTACGTGTTTCTGTTGGTATCGCCCCACCTGGAGCAAGCCGACGACAGTCAGCTGGACTTGCTGAACCAGGTGTATGAATATGCCCTGGATGAGGGCTATCCGTTCTACTGCCTGACGGCAAGCGGTTCCAATGGCATCAGCAACTGGCGCGAAAGCACGGGAGCGGAATATCCGTTCTGCCAGACTGACGACATCGCGCTGAAGACCATCATCCGCAGCAACCCCGGACTGCTGTTGCTGAAAGACGGAGTCATCATCCGCAAGTGGAGCCACAACCGGCTGCCCGACGAATATCAGCTGACGGACAGGCTGGAACGGCTGGAGATAGGCACCATGCCTGAAGACTCCATCCCCAGCAAGGTGTTCATGATACTGCTGTGGTATGTGCTGCCGCTGGTTGTGCTGACCATTGCCGACCGACTGTGGGCATGGTCGAACTGGGTAAAGAAGAATACTTTTATTATTAACAAACAAAGACAAAAGATTATGAGAAAGAAGATCGTAGCAGGCAACTGGAAGATGAACCTGAACCTGCAGGAGGGCCTCGCACTGGCCAAGGAACTGAATGAAGCACTGAAGGCTGACAAGCCCAACTGCGATGTGATTATCTGCACACCGTTTATCCATCTGGCTTCTGTTGCCCAGGTGCTCGACCAGCAGACCATCGGTCTGGGTGCCGAGAACTGCGCCGACAAGGAGAAGGGTGCCTTCACCGGTGAGGTGAGCGCTGAGATGGTGAAGTCGACGGGTGCACAGTATGTCATTCTGGGCCACTCTGAGCGTCGCGAGTACTACAAGGAGACTCCCGAGATTCTGAAGGAGAAGGTGCTGCTGGCCCTGAAGAATGGCTTGAAGGTTATCTTCTGCATCGGTGAGACGCTGGCTGAGCGCGAAGCCAACAAGCAGAACGAAGTGGTGAAGGCTGAGCTGGAAGGCTCTGTATTCAACCTCGGCGAGGCAGACTTCAAGAACATTATCATCGCCTACGAACCCATCTGGGCCATCGGTACCGGCAAGACCGCAACTGCTGAACAGGCAGAGGAGATTCATGCCTACATCCGCTCTATCGTGGCAGAGAAGTACGGCCAGGCCGTTGCCGACGACACCAGCATCCTCTATGGAGGCAGCTGCAAGGCCAGCAACGCTCCCGAGCTATTTGCCAAGGCTGACATTGACGGTGGTCTGATTGGTGGTGCTTCGCTGAAGTGTGCTGACTTCAAGGGCATCATCGATGCTTGGAAATAATGAAGCATCTCATCACCATATTCTCTCTGTGTATCGGCATTGCCATCAGTGCCGATGCACAGACTTTCACCCAGCGCATCCAGCAGAAAAGCGCAGCGGGGCAGGGCACCGTCACCATCACCCAAAGCGCTGAGATAGACCGGCTGGTGAATAGCGAAGTGCTGACGACTGCCCGGTCTAATGCCGGCAGTGCCTCGGCTACTACGACAACTCCCAATGCCACGTCCAATCCGGGTGCCGCGACGAAACCGGCTGCCGCTAAGCCGACTATTTCGCCTGTCATGTCCAACACCTCAGACGACCCGTCGCAGGAAGTTGACACGAGCAAGAAGATGATGCGTGGCGGCATCAAGGTGAACGGCTATCGGGTGCAGGCCTTTGCCGGCGGCAATTCGCGCAAGGACCGCCAACAGGCTGAGCAGGTGGGCAACAACATCAAGGCTCACTTTGCCAACGTCCCCGTCTATGTCCATTTCTATTCGCCACGCTGGATATGCAGGGTAGGGAATTATCGCACATACGAAGAGGCCCACCAGATGCTGGTAGCACTGCGAGGCATCGGCTATACGCAGGCTTCTATCGTCAAAGGAAAAATCACCGTACAACAATAAATGAACCAGGAACCAGAATACAGAGCAGGCCTCGACACGCTGGCCACACATTATAAGGATATCCTCGGCCTGTTGGGCGAAGACCCGAGTCGCGAAGGACTGTTGAAGACCCCTATGCGGGTGGCTAAGGCCATGCAGGTGCTGACACGCGGCTATGAGATGGATGCTCACCAGGTGCTGCGCGACGCGCTGTTCAAGGAAGACTACAGCCAGATGGTCATCGTGAAAGACATCGACTTCTTCTCGCTCTGTGAGCACCACATGCTGCCCTTCTATGGCAAGGCCCATGTGGCCTACATCCCTAACGGTTATATTACCGGATTGTCGAAGATAGCACGTGTGGTCGACATCTATAGCCACCGCCTGCAGGTGCAGGAACGTATGACGCTGCAAATCAAGGAGTGTATCGAACAGACGCTCCACCCGTTAGGCGTCATGGTGGTCGTCGAAGCCCGTCACATGTGTATGCAAATGCGGGGCGTGGAGAAGCAGAACAGCATCACCACGACCAGCGACTTCAGCGGAGCCTTCAATCAGGCCAAGACCCGCCAGGAGTTCATGAACCTGATACACAGCAAATAGAAACAATCAACAACTTAAAACAGTAATCACAATGGATTTAACAAACAGTAGTACTTACAAGAAGCAGTCGATGACTTCTGAGTTTACCCACAGTTGCCTGGGCCGGATCATCATTCTGGCCGTCATCATCCTGATACTGGTGGTCATCGCCATGTTTACTGTACCTTCTGACAGCAAGATGCGCTGGCAGATGGAGGACAATGTGCGTGAGTGCATCCAAGACCATGACAGCATCCGTGGCGACGGCATCGACGAGGCCTTCAACAATGTGCGCCGCATCTTCACCCATGCCGACACGACCGTCAACGACAAGGAGCAGATGGAGACCTTCCATAAGTACAACCGCTTGGAGTACTACGACCACTCGTTGTTTAAAACCTGTCGCGTTGTCAACAACCTGCATCCTGAGGGGGTCCGTGAGGGTATCGGTATCTATGGCATCGTGATTCCCTTGCTCAACTACGAGGATTTCCTGATGAGCGAAGGTCCGGTGCGCGGCAAGTATAACGAGCGCCTGATTCAGGATAAGGTGATTCCCGACTCTTATCTGGGCGATAACCCCATGTTGAAGCCTTATCACTATAAGGGGAATCCTGACGACTAATCCGGCCGGGGATTCACATCAAGAGTCGTTCTAACAGTGGTATCTCGATGCGGCCCCGATGGAGTGTAATCAGCCCATCGGCCTGCATCTCGTTCAGTGCGTGGCTGATGTCCAGACGGCTGTCGTTAAGTTCGGCAGCTATTTGGTTCATCAGCACGTAAAATATTTTGGCCCCTGCCGGGTAGATGGATCGTGAGAAGAAGAAGCGTACGATGCGCTCGCGCAGCGTCTTGGGGGCGGTCCGCCATGCATGGTGGCTCAGCCGCTGACTCTCTGCTGCCAGCAGGTTCACCATATTCAGTCGGAACACAAGCTGGGTCTCCATGAGTAGCAGCACCTCCTGCTTGTCGATGGTGATGAAGTTGCAGTCGGTCAGCGTGCGGAACGTTGTCGTATAGCGCTGTGAGGGTCCGAAGATGCGCTCGGGCTGTACGACGTAGGGTGCATTTATGGCTTCGCTGACGCGGCAGGAGTGGTCGTCGCTGGTCGTGTCGGCTGTCAGTGAGCCGTTGATGAGGAAAATGATGTGTGTGCAGAGGGTGTCTTCCTTGACCAGTCGTTTGCCGGCTGTCAACTTTGAGAATCCGAACTTCGTGTGAGTCACCACCTCCATCAGGTCGGCATGGCTCATGCCCTGGAACAGCGTGAACTGCAGCAGCTTGTCGTATATCTTCAGTTCATAGTCCATACGTCAGTCCGGAACGGTGAATAGTCAATTCTCTACCTCCAGCTCTTTCGAATGCCATACGCACAGGTTGCCTTGACGGTTGGTGTACACCAGGTAGGCCATGAGTTGCTTGTTCTCTGCGAGTATGCGCTGTGCTTCCTCCAGTCCTAATACCATGAATGAAGTGGCATAGGCATCGGCTGTGGCACAGTCGGGAGCCAGCACGGTGGCCGACAGCAGGGAGTGCTGCACAGGGAATCCTGTACGCGGGTCGATGGTATGGGCGTATTTGCGCCCGTTCTTGTAGTAGAAATTGCGATAATTGCCGCTGGTAGCCATCGAGCGGTCGGTGATGTTGAGCACGGCGATGTATTCGCTGCTGACAGCCAGCGAGTCGTCCGTGGGCTTGTTGACACCGATGCGCCAGGGCACCCGCTTGGGGCTAACGCCCCGGGTGGTCACCTCGCCGCCAATCTCAATCATGAAGTTATGGATGTCGTGATGCTCCATGAGCCTGGTGATGACGTCTACTCCAAAGCCCTTGGCAATGGCTGAGAAGTCGAGCATCATACCCGGCTTCTGCATGGTGAGGCTCTGTTGCTGCAGGGTGACGTGCTGATAGCCTATCAGTTGGCGCAGACTGTCTATCTGCTGCTTGTCGGGCATCATCTCGTGCTTGAAGCCGAAGCCCCAGGCATTGACCAGCGGTGCTACGGTAATGTCGAAAGCTCCCTGCGTGGCTTCGGAAATGCGGTGGGCCAGCTTGTACACCTTGATGAAGTCGGCACTGAGCACCGGATGTTCGCCCCGGTTCAGTCGCGATACGGTAGACGTCTCGTTGAACATGGAGAACTCTGCGTCCACCTTCTTCAGCTCTGCTTCTATCTCGCTTTGCAAGTCTTCTGTAGACTGGTAGGAGACGTTATAGACGGTGCCGAAGATGAATCCCGAGTGCTTCTGGTATGGAGCGTTGCGATGCTGCCTGATGACGAGTATGGTGCCGAAAATGAGCAGCATCAGGAATGGCAGTTGCCAGATCAGTTTCTTCTCGCGTTTGTCGTTCATAGGCTCAGATGTCGAAAATGAGGTTGAAGTTGGCGGCGAAGTTGTCTCTGTCGTTGGTGCCGAAGCCAGGCACATACCAGGTGTTGCCCAACGTGCCGTCTTTGTGGAACAGACGGCGCTTGTAGCGCACGCACCAGCCCAAGTGTAGTGGGCCGATCACCTTGGCGTCGATGCCGAACACGATTTCGGCCCAGTGCATGTTGCACGCCATGCCTTCTACGCCAAAGCTTGAATCCGTCTGCCAGATGGGGTCGATGAAGCGGTCGCGTGTGATGTCCACCTTATAGCTGGTGAAGGCATAGCGGAATCCGGCATACAGACGGTTGGCCTGGTGTTTCCTCTTCAGGATGTTCCAGTCCATGCCAATGCGGAAGTAGGGTGCCGTGGTCTTGTAGGTGAGTTTCGTCACCAGGTCTCTCTTGTGGTTGGCACGTCCCAGTCCCAGCTCGAAGATGGGAAACCACTGGTCGTGCAGGTTGATGCGCAAGGCCCCTTCGTATTCGCCGTGGTCGTTGAGCAACAGCAGGGCCGGTCCCACGAGGTCGAACGACACGGAGAATCCCCGGAAGAAGGGAATGGAGTCCTTCTCTATGCGGAACATCTTCGTGAACTGGGCTTGTGCCGACAGTGCGGCCATACAGAACAGCACACTAACGGCGAGCCTTGAGATAGAGGTAGAAATGTGGTTCCGTTGTGTCATAGGTCACGTGGGGGTTGTTAATCACGATGGAGTCGATGAGGTGGCGGCTGTAGTTCACTTCGGTGATAGTGTGGAAGTAGGAGGCTTGACAGTCTACCGACTCGAAATGGGCTGTATTCTCTTTCTTGATGCGGATGGTGTCGCGCCACATGCCGCCGACGTTGTTGACCACCTCCATGTAGAGCACGTCCTCCGGCTGTGTGTAGCTGATGCCCAGGTCGAAGTGGAATGCCGAAGGGCCGTAGAGCTTGTTGAGCAGCAATGCTTCCTGACCGTCGGCACGTGTGGAGCGAATCCACAGGGTGTCTGTCAGCAGCGTGTCGGCTGTACCGTCAGCTTTCTTCAGGTTGTAGACGGTATATACCGTGTTCTGCACCGGACAGTCAATGCTGGTACATGCTGCTATCAGCAGGCTGATGATGGCGATGGCAATTACTTTCCGCATCTGATGTTTTCTTCTATCTGGTATTCGTTGCGTCCGGCACTGTTGCGGCTGATGAGGTCGCCCAGGAAACCGGCCAGGAAGAGCTGTGTGCCAATCATCATCATGGTCAGCGCAATGTAGAAGTAGGGCGAGCTGGTAATCAGACGCATGGGGATGCCGTTGTAGAGTGCCCAAGCCTTCTGGATGCCCAGGATGAAGGTGGCCAGGAATCCCAACAGGAAGACAATGGTGCCTAAGAATCCGAACACGTGCATGGGTTTCTTGCCGAAGGTGCCCAGGAACCAGAGGGTCATAAGGTCCAGATAGCCGTTTACGAAGCGGTTCCAGCCCATGAACTTCGACTTGCCGTACTGGCGCTTCTGGTGGTGCACCACCTT
>CAMOQW010000052.1 GCA_946623195.1 uncultured Prevotella sp. | reverse complement strand
ATAGCTTTCTCACCACCACCGAGACGGGCCTGTTCGCGCTTCTCGATGAGTTGCTTAATCTTTTCTAACTGTTTACTCATCTTGTATTTACTATTATTCTAATTAATACTTATTTACAATTTATTTTCGATTTACGATATTTTCGATTTACGATTTGTTAGTATTCTGGCAGAGGGTATTCGCCAAGTTTACGTTTCATGGTAAGAATGGATTTTGCTATAATCTTCTGTAACTCTTGACTCTCGGTATACAATGGTTGAATACGAGGTTGTGGCATTATTTCTGTTGCCATAATAATGTCGAGCCACTGTCCGGTTTCATCCAGTTCTTCTTCTACCATCTTAAGCTTGTTGAGGAAGTCTTTGTCCGATTTTCCCAAACATGCTGCGCGGTAGTTGGCGTATGGAGAAGTTCCTGAGCGAACTATCTGCTTGGCTATTGCCGCTGAGGCAATTGTTGAGGGCATTGCGTTTACCATCTTGACTATTCTGATAGAAAATGTCCTAAACCTGTCTTTAAGCTCCAGCTCGGTCATTTAAATCGAAAATCGAAAATTGTTAAATCGAAAATCACTCCGGGTGCTCGCAAAGCTCAGTCAGTATGCCTGCCGTTGACTTCGGGTGCAGGAAGGCGATGTTCAGACCTTCGGCACCCTTGCGGGGAGCCTGGTCAATCAGGCGGACACCCTTCTCGGAAACCTCAGCCAGTGCATTGGCCACACCGTCCTCAATGCAGAATGCTACATGGTGCACACCCTTGTTGCCCTTGTCCAGCCACTTCTGGATGGTGCTCTCGGGTGATGTCGGCTCCAGCAGTTCCAGCTTCACCTCACCACACTTCAGGAAGGCGGTCTTCACTTTCTGGTCTTCTACTACTTCAGTTGCATAACACTCCAGTCCCAGCACGTCCGTGAAGAACGGCAGGCTCTCTTCAATGTTCTGGACGGCAATGCCCAGATGCTCAATGTGTGAAATCTTCATATCTTTGATCAATGATTATTTAAAAATTGATGCAAAGGTACAAAGATTTCCTAATATAGCAGGTTAAAGATTCAATAAATTAAGCATTATTAAAACTCAGGAGTCCGCGCCATGACGTTCTTACCAGTTCTGGAAGAGACTGGGGAATATCTTATCGGCTTCATCGTACTTGTACCAATCTCCCGAGGCATTGACATCCTGCGCCCATTCAAGGAATTCCTTGTAGGCTTCAGTGATAGACAGGTTCTCCTTCGGGTACTGGAAGTCTTCAGGCACGATGATGGCAAATGGCGGCTCTCCGGTTTTCGAGTAGCGGATGGTTCTTCCCGTAGTATAGTTTTCGATGTAGATATTCTTCAAGTATTCTGGGATGGTCATCGTGGCATCGATGGTCACATAGCGCGACTGCACTTCACGGCGCGTACCGCCAATGACGGTATTGACGAAGCGGTTGCCGTCGGCAGCCGTTGTCGTCGCATGGAAGATTTCATGTACCTCGCGGTTGTTGAGTTCCCAGCCTTCGGCACCACGTATGACGACTTCGTCATTGGCTCCGGTGGCCACCAGAGCCAGTTCAATGGTGGTGGCATCAACGCGTGAACAGCGCAACACGACATCGTTGAGGTCGTAGTCGGCCTCGTGGGGACGGTCCTCGAAGCACATGGTGTAGGCAGCGGCTTCGGGGTCGATGTCCTCATGGAGTTCCGTCGTACCGGTAATCTCGATGATCATGTCGCTATACTGGGCGTCAGAGCCGTCCTCAAAGGTGAGGTAGGTCCGTCCGTTACCGGTGAAGTAGGCTACCCTGGGGTCGTCCTCTTGCATTGAGAAATATGTTCCGCTCGAAACGAAGTGTCCGGGGAAGTGGAATATCTCCTTGTTCAGGCTACCGGCACTATAGCAGCAGCCGTTGTATGGCGACGTGATGATGTCGTCTTTTGCCCAATTCTGGCTGCCCTGCAGCTTGCGCAGCACGAAACCGATGCGGTAACCTTCTGGTATGACAATGGAGGGTGCTGTGTTTTGTGCAACATGCTTCTCGAAGTTGACGGCAGCCGGAACGATGCCGGCATTGCCGGTGTACTCCTCAAAATACCATTTCAGTTTGTCGCCGATGCCCGTGTTCTTGTCTGTCCAGATGCCGTAGTTGCTGCCCAGGTCTGTTCCCAGCCCCTGCTTGTTGCGGTTGTTATAGCGCCAGATGTGGTTTTCGCTGTCTATCCAGTAGCGGTTTGCATTGACGATGTCGAGTTCTGGCGAGTAGCGGGTGTCCCAAGCCCCGTCCCATACCAGGAAGCGCCCTGCCCCGATGTTGTAGAGTGCCGTGTTGCCGTCTTTGTCGGTGTAGACTTTCCACAGCTGGTCGGCAACGTTGGCATCATCGTCGGCATAGCGTGTTGCTATCTTGTCCGACTGGTTCATGGGCAGGAAGGTCATAAAGTAGTCGGTGCCGTTCAGCTGGGCACCATTGCGGATGCGATAAGCCTTGCCGTCAGTGCTGAACCCTTCCTCTGCCGGAACGGACTGGTTGGCATATACCGACATCGCTCCATAGTAAGGCAGCAGATATTCGTGTTTTTTGAAGAAACTCTCGCTGCCATTACCTCCGATTCCTGCCGCACTCATCGTGTGCCAGCACTGGATGGCCTTGAACTTGGGCAATTGCTTGATATAGTCAGTTTCCGACATGCCAGTGGGGATGTCAGAGGTCTTATAGTAATAATAATAAAGGTGGCAGTTCTTCATCTCTGACGACGACATCTGTACGGGGATGACGGTAATGGGTGTCACGCCGTCGCTGACCAGATGGTTGTTGTAGAACTTCACGACCTCACTTTCGCGAATCAGCGGCAGGTTGTCTTTGCGTCCCCATTTGCCACTGGGGTCTGTGCGGTAGAGGTTCTGGTTGAAGATGTCCTGTAGGCTTTCGTTCTCTTCTGCAGTGATGGCAGCGATGTCGCGGACTACGGTGCCGTTAACGACCTTCCATTCCGTTCCTGTTGAGGTGTCGGAGGGCTTCCACAGACGCTCGGCCTCCCAGCCCTTGTCGGCCCAGAGGTCAATGTGCTTTTCGGAAGTCCACCGGGTAAAGCCTTCGTCGCCACGGGCTACTGCCATGTTGGCAACCCAGGTACGCAGGGCGTTATAAGATGCTTCAGAGTTTTTGAACTCCATCTTCAGTGTCGATGCCTCCGGGTAAGTCGTGGCAGCCCGTCGGACAGAGCGTGTTGCTGACTGGAAGCTCACTTCGTTGCTGGTCATGTCGAAGCCCTTGATGTAGTAGCGCCCCTTGCTGTCTACGCAGGCGGCTATGAGGCGTTTGTTCAGTTTCGGAGCGTCGTAGGTCAGTGTCACCGTCTCACCTTTCTGTATCTTGGCTTCATTGAGAACGCGGGCATCAGCGTTACGGAAGGGCGACTCATTCAGTATCTGTACCTTCACAATGTCGTTCAGGTCAGCATCAGCAGTGATGGTCACCGACCCGCTGATGATGCTGTTCCAGTCTTGGTTGGCATCTATTGATATGCCAAACCTTGACTCAAAGTTAGCCTCAACTGATCGTAAATCAGTCTCTGCTAAGCCGAAATCTTGCTTTTTGCAGCCTGTCAGCACCAGCAGGGCTGCCGTAAGAATGATAAAATGCTGTTTCATAGCTCGTTGTGTTGATATTTCCATGCAAATTTACAAACAAAGCGCAACAATCATACGTTTTGTTGTTGCGAAAGATTGAATTTTAACACTATTTACATGTTATCTAAGGAATCTTACAAACCCCTTCTACAGTTCCACGGTCACTTTGGCATTTATCTGGCGGCCGGTCAGGTAGTTGGGAACCGCATACTGGTGGTTGGTGACATCTGTCACCCAGTAGTATGAGTTAACATTGGAGATGCCGAAGATGTTCAGCCCGTCTACTCCTATCCATAGGCGCGGTTTCTTGAATGAAGAAGGCTGCTGCGGATCGCCAATAAGCAGATAGCTCAGTCCGATGTCGGCCCGTTTGTAGGCCGGTGCCCTGAACTGCTGATATTCCAGTCCACGGTGTGGTGCGCCGAAAGGCAGCCCGTCGGCAAAGGCCAGTTTCAGCGTCATCTTCCAGCGTTCTGTTCCCGGGAAATAGTCGGTAAAGTGCAGGTTGATACCCCATCTCTGGTCGGTCGGCATGGGTACGCTGTTGCCGTTGATGGTCTGTCGGGTCGACATGACGCTGAATGTCAGCCACGAGTCGGTGCCCGGCACAAATTCGCCAAACAGTTTCAGGTCAAGTCCTACGGCATGTCCGCTGGCCGAGTTCACGCCATAGTAGATCACCTTCATGTTCTGCACGTTATAGGGCACCAGGTTTGCCATAGCCTTATAGTAGGCTTCAGCGGTGAACCGGAACGGCCGGTTGACCATGCGGAATCTGTAGTCGAAAGCCCCCACGAAATGGATGGATCGCTGGCTCTTGATATGGTCGTTTAGCGTGACGATGGTCCTACCGCTTTGGGTGGTGGTATCGCGCAGTTCTTTGTAGAACGGAGCCTGATAGTAAAGTCCTGTGCTAAAGCGGAATACCATGTTCTCATTAAAGGAAGGGATGGCGGCTATCGACAGGCGTGGCGACACGATGGTTTCTTTGTTGTAGCTCCAGTTGGCGAGCCGCACACCATAGTTCAGTGTGAAGTGCCAAGGCTTTTCGCCCTTCGTCCGGAAGCGGTAGGTGTCCTGGAAATAGCCCTCCAGTCGGGTCGACGAAATGGAGTTCTTGGAGACCAGCGAATATATCAAGTCCAGTCGGTCGGCACTGTGGGGGATGGAGTATCCGCTGGAGTCTCGCATTTCGTATTCCCGCGAGTTCTCGCTGATTTTTTCCCGTTTCACGGTGAATCCGGCTTCAATGTCGTGTTGCTTCATCTTGTGGTTCAGCATCAGCTTCAGGCTCTGTACGTCGGCTTTCAGGTAGTTGCGGGCATGTTCCATATAGGTTCCCACCCCCAGCTGTTCCTGTGTCTGTGTGTCGTCCAGCCAGTACTGTCCCATGATGTCGAAGGTTTCCTGTTCCTTGGTGTGGAATGCCGACCCCAGCAGCGTCAGCTTCGTCTTTTCCGAGAAGGAGCGTTGGATTCGGAACGTGCCGAAGAGTGTGCGGAAGATATCCTTCTCCTGTCCGTCGAAATACACCTTGAAAGTCTTTACGTTCTGCATCGTGCCAAATGATGTCTCACGGTCTGACGGGCGGAAATTGTAGTGGTTTTCGGATATGTTGCCGATGAAGTCGAAGCTCCATCGCTGGTTGGGCTGATAGGTGATATACGTCTGGTAGTCAAGGAAGTTCGGCCGGTATTCGCCCTTGGTCTCTAGTGAACCCAGGAGGTATCGGTTGGTCTTGTAGCGCAGTCCGTGGCTCATGCTGAATTTCTTGTTGCCATAGCCGATGAATGCCGAGCCGCCCAGCAGCGAAGCCTGCAGATTGCCTTCCCATCGGTTAGGTTTGCGGTATTGTATGTCCAGTGCCGACGACATCTTGTCGCCATACTTAGCCTCGAATCCACCCGACGAGAATCCGATTTTCTCCACCATGTCGCTGTTGATGATGCTTAAGCCCTCCTGTTGTCCCGAACGGATCAGCAGCGGGCGGTATATCTCCACGTTGTTGATATAGACGGAGTTTTCATCGAATGAGCCACCTCTCACGTTGTATTGCGACGACAGCTCGTTATGGGTCGACACACCGGCCTGCTGTTGCACCAGTTCCTCCACCGCATTGCCGGTGGTCGAGGGCGTCTGTTTCATGTTCTTGACATCCAGCTGTTCCGTCCCCGTGGTCTGGCGGCGCTTTTCCGTCACCACCACCTCGTCCAGTGCTTTCATCGGGCGCAGCATCACCACCAGTCGCTGGTTGCCCCTCGGATTGCGAAGCACGCGGGTGCGGGTCTGGTAGCCCACCATAGAGTATTTCACCACCACCGAGTCGGCCGAATGCAGTTTCAGCGAGTATTCTCCCTTCAGGTTGGCCATCGTCACGGCTCCTTGTTCCAGACACGATACGGTAGCCAGTTCTACGGCATTGCCCTCGTCGTCGGTCACTTTGCCCGACAATGTGAACGACTGTCCGCTCACGGCTAATGCCATGAGCAGCAAACAGGTTGTGAGTATGTGTTTTCTTAGACTCATCGTTACTTATAACGCGTGAGTCGGTCGATTTATTGTGCTGAGTCCGAAAATGCCGTTTATTCCCTCCACAGCCATGAAGCCAGCCTGTTGACCCATCGTATGCTGATGCGGAACCATCGGTAGGTGCTGGTTTCCTTTCCGCCAAAGCGCATGATGAAGTCGCGGTACAGATTTTTGCGGAAGGGCAGTCCAACGTCCATGAACCTGATGTGTTCCCGTCCGTTGGCATGGGCCCACTTGATGGTTTCCCACACCGTGACGGTATGCGGATACAGCAGTGCAAAACTCTTGCGGCGCGATGCCGAATACCACAGGTAGCAGTCCTTGCCCGACAGCACCAGAACCGAAACGCCAACGACGTGTTCGCGGAACTGCGAAATGAATATCTTGCAACTTCCGCTCTCCATCATGCCCCGGAAGAAAGAGTCGGCCGGCAGGTAGCGGCGGGGCTTCAGCCAATGGTGGTGGCGCAGCAGTTTGAAGGCAGCCTGGAATTCTTGGTCATTGTCCACCTGCTTGGTCATGATGCCGCGTTTCTGTGCCAGTTCGATGCGTCGCATCTGTCGCTCTGTGATGCGTTCTTCGGGAGTCCGCGAGTGCAGGGAGTTGTGGACATTCATCCAGCGTACCGGGAAGTAGCCCTGACGGCGCAGATAGCGATAGCCGAACATCTTTTCGCTCAGATGGCTTACCTCCATGTATAGCGTGCGGTTTTGCAGTCGCTCGGTCAGAGCCTCTATCATCAGTCCGAAGTCGTCACTGCTGCTGCCGTTGTCGCCGTAGATTCTAACGTGCGTATATAAATAAGGTGGAAACCATGAACTGTGAAAGCGCATGATGCCCAGCAGGTGGGCCTTCACCCGGCCATCGTCGTCGGTCACCACTGCCATGTAGGGCTTGTGGCGCGGCGTTCGTTCACACAGCTGCATCAGTGTCAGGCTGTGGAAAAAGGAGCCTTCCGGCAGTGCCGGCACATCGGCCGAGTGTCCGTAAATCGCGACTTTCATGGTGCAAAGTTACGAAATTTCTTTTTCATTTCGTGCGTAATTCATAATAATTTAGTACTTTTGCAGTCTAAAATACAGATATAAGCGACTATGGAATTTAAGGATTTAGTACAATTGCGCCGCTCCCATCGCAAGTTCACCGGCGAGGAGATAGACGGCGAAGACGTGAAACTGATATTGCGTGCGGCACTGATGTCGCCAACGTCGAAGGGCCAGCGAGCCTGGCAGTTTGTGGTGGTCGACGACAAGACCGACCTTGAGAAGCTGTCAGATGCCAAGGATATGGGCGGCCAGTTCCTGAAGGGAGCCCCGCTGGCCATCGTCGTTCTGGGCGACCCCATGCAGAACGACTGCTGGGTGGAAGACGGCAGCATAGCCGCCATCAGCATGCAGTTGCAGGCCGAAGCCCTCGGGTTGGGAAGCTGCTGGATTCAGATGCGTGGCCGTGGACTGAGCGACGGCACGTCGGCCGATACCGTCATCCAGGGTGTGCTTGACATCCCCGAAAACTACTCCTGCCTCTGCATTCTGGCTATTGGCCACAAGGCCGATGAGCGCAAGCCCCAGAACGAGGACAAGCTGAAGTGGGAGAATGTGCATGTCAACAAATTTTAGTATTCTGCGTTAACCAATAGTCGAGTAATGACCATTGTTCTCATAGGCCGGGGCCGCTTGGCTACCAATCTGCTGCCGGCATTGCAACAGGCCGGTCATCAGGTGGTGAGCGTCAACAGTCGGACGCTGGAAGCGTTGCCTCCCGTGGCCGACCTCTTCATCATCAGCGTCAAAGATGCCGCCTTGACCACCGTCATAGCCCAGGCTACGAAGGGTAGGGAAGGGCAGCTGTTTGTCCATACCGCCGGTTCCATGCCGATGAGTCTGTTTCAGGGCCATTGCCGGCACTACGGCGTGTTCTATCCCATGCAGACCTTTTCGAAGCAGCGGCTCGTTGACTTCCACAGCCTCTCACTGTTTGTCGAGGGCTCCGATGCCGCCAGTCTCTCTGCCCTGACCGCACTGGCCGAAAGTCTGAGCCGGCACGTCTACCAGCTCAGCAGCGCCGACCGCAAGTATCTGCACTTGGCAGCCGTCTTTGCCTGCAACTTCGCCAACCATTGCTACCACCTGGCGGCAGATGTGCTGCAGCGCCGGGGACTGCCTTTCGACGTCATGCTGCCACTCATCGACGAGACGGCCCGCAAGGTGCACACCGTCAGTCCGTGCGAGGCACAGACGGGCCCCGCCGTGCGCTACGACGAGAACGTCATCCGGATGCAGTCTGAAATGCTGAGTTACGACCCGCTGACCCGCCGTCTCTACGACCTCCTGTCGCGCAGTATCCACCAAAAACAAGAAGAACAGCATGATTAATTACGATTTAAAGAAAATACGCTCCGTCATCTTCGACCTCGACGGGGTGCTGTCTGCCGAGACCATTGCGATGGGCATCGACGGCACGCCGCTGCGTACTGTCAACATCAAGGACGGCTATGCCATCCAGCTGGCCATGAAGATGGGACTGCGCGTAGCCATCATCTCTGGCTGCCGCATTGAGGCCGTACGCCATCGCTACGAGGGTTTAGGTATGCAGGACATCTATTTGGGTGCTGCTGTCAAGATGGGCATCTACGAGGAGTTCTGCGCCAAGTATGGCTACCAGGACGACGAAGTGATGTTCATGGGCGACGACATCCCCGACCTCGAGGTGCTGCGCCGCGTGGGATGCCCCGTGTGTCCCAAGGATGCCTGTCCTGAGGTGAAGGCCGTCAGCCTCTACGTCAGCCACCTGCCCGGCGGCTATGGCTGTGGGCGCGACGTGCTGGAGCAAACCCTGCGTGCTCAGGGCAAATGGCTTGTCGACAAGCGGGCTTTCGGATGGTAAGGGGGGAATTGTGCGTTATGAAGAAACAGCTGATTACGCTCCTCGCCCTGATGGGCTGGGGTAGCATCATGGCCCAGAGCCTGCCTGCCGACGGTCCGCTGACCCTGCGCCCCCTGCTGCAGCAGTTGGGCGACCGGCTGCTGAAGGGCAAGACGGGCAGCATCGTGGCCATCAATCCCGCCAATGGCGAAATCCTGTGTCTGGCCACCAACACCCCCTCTGGCAGCGATGTCCGTCAGGCTATCGGCAAGCCCCAGGCTCCCGGTTCCACCTTCAAGACGGCCCAGGCGCTGACCCTGCTGTCGGAAGGCATCGTTGACCTGAAGACCACTGTGGAGTGCTCGGGAGGCATCACCGACGGCAATATCAAGGTGGGCTGCCACAAGCACCGTTCGCCGCTGACGCTGAAAGATGCCTTGGCACAGTCGTGCAACACCTGGTTTCTGATGACTTTCGCCTCCATGATTAACGACGACTTCATGTATGACTCGAAGGACGAGGCCGTCAACACCTGGCGCTCCTATATGCAGTCGATGGGTCTTGGCGGACCCATGCACATCGACATAGCGGGCGAACAGGGCGGACTGCTGGCCGGTGCCGACTATCTGAACCGCCGCTACAAGGACGGCTGGGACGGCAAGACCATCTGGTGGGCCGGCATGGGGCAGGGCGACGTCACCTGCACGCCCCTGCAGCTCTGCAATCTGGCCGTCACCATTGCCAACCGGGGCTGGTACTATGTGCCCCACATTCACCGCGCAACGCAGAACCAGCGCTTCCTGACCAGGCGCCAGACCAAGGTGAAGCCGGAAGCCTACGCCCCCGTCGTGGAAGGTATGCGGCTGGCTGTCGAGCGAGGTACGGCCTATGCCATCAAGACCACATACCCCATCTGCGGCAAGACGGGCACCATCGAGAACCCGGGCCGCGACCACAGTGCCTTCATCGGCTTTGCCCCGATGGTGAACCCCAAGATAGCCGTCAGCGTCTATATCGAGCATGGCGGCTTTGGTGCCGACCTGGCGGCCCCTGTGGCTGCCCTCATCATCGAGCAGTATCTGAAAGGTGCCCTTGGCCAGAAATCCCAGAAACAAGCCAAGCGCATAGAAAACATGACCATCCGCTGACGTGCCGACTCACTTGAAGTCGCCCGGCCCGTAGAGTCCGAAGTCAGGGTCTTTCTCCGGCTGCCAGGTGCGCACCTTGATGATGGGCTGCCTGGGGTCGTTCACGTCCACCTCCAGAAACAGGTAGCCCTTGTCGCCGTACGACGACGAGTAGTAGTCCTGTGCTATCTGTATGCCGTAGGTTTCGCCGCCCTTGCCCAGCTTCACCACATCGTTGTTGGCAAAGCGGATGTTGATGAACTCGTTGGCCTGGAAGCAGCGGCTCAGGTTCTTCAGGTATTGGTCCTTGGAGTATCGGTTATACTTGATAATCTGGTTGTCCTGATAGCGCTTGCCGTCCGTCAGCATTCCCTGTGCCCGCTTGGCCACGTTGGCCACAATGATGACGGCGTCATCATCGAAGATGGTGTTGATATAGTCCAGGCGCTTCAGGGCGTAGGCCGTCTTGTAGTTTTCCAGGAATGCCATCAGCACCTTGCGGGCCGACTCCTTCCAGACGCCCTTGTTCAGGATGTCGTCCTCGGCGGTCTTTCCCAGTCCGAAGGCTACATTGTCTATCTTGCCTGCGGCATTGAAGGTAAACACCAGGTCTTCCACAAACGACTTGCACACGCCGCTCTTGAACGAGAACGACGCCTTCAGGCCCCGGGCCGTCATCTCGCCGTCCTCATTGTCATAGTAGGTAATCTGCGGCGTACCCATGATGCGCGCCGTGCCATACTTGAACACCAGACTGCGGAAAATCTCCAGTCCCTGCTCGGTGAAGTACTGTTCTGCACTGCCGGTCTGCTTGTTGCGGATGGCTGCTATGACGGCCTGCATGGCCTGCTCGTGGCTCTTCACCTTAACGGCGGCAGTGGGTGCAGGGGCTTGCAGTATCGAGGCATCGGTCTGGGTGAATGTCTGTTGGGCGGTGAAGGCCTCGCCCGTCACCTGGGCGGCATCCACTGAGGTATAGGCCTTGCGCATGGCCCGGCTGCTGAGCACCTTCAGCACCTGCTCCACCTCCTTGTCGATGTGCGCCTCGCTCAGGTATTCGTATTCAAACTTCAGCTGGTATTTGCTGCTTTGGTTTCCGGGGGCCAGCTCCAGCACGCCTGTGCCGTCCTGGGCCCTGTTGATGGCACTCCAGTCGCGCCCGTCGAAGTAGGTGTAGTCCACGCTGCTGACGGGCTTGCCTTTATAGGCGAATGACAAGTCGACGTCGTCGCCGCTCCTTCTGACTACGCTGACCTTCAGGTCGTCAAACACGTTGTTCATCCGCTCCGGAATCCATGTCGTCAGCAGGTGCTGCTGGCCGTTGTCGTCGGTAAAGGTGGCCTCGTTGGGATATTGCAGCGAGCGCACCAGGGCCAGTGCCCAGTAGTAGTTGCGCAGGGCATTGTCGGCCTTGCCGGCCTCCTCGGCTCTCAGAGCCGCCTGCACCATGTCTACCGCCTTCTTCCGGCGGTTCTCGAATATTCTGCTTACCTCCGTTTTCTTCAGGTACCGGCCCACCTGGGCGTCGGGTTCATTCTTCAGCACCAGCCGTTCCGTATTGGTCAGCGTGGCCTGCGAGTAGGTCTGCACCCTGCTCCGCACAAAGGTGTTGTGGTCTACGCTTTGTCCGTTGGCCGATTCCGACTCTTCTTGCTGGAAGTCGCTCTCCACGTGGGTGGCTATCTTGCTGATCAGGTCGGCCAGCGCATTGCGGTCGGCTTCGGCCACGGTGGTGCCGTAGCCCTGTCCCCAGATGTACTGTCCGCTTTCCTGCACCTGTTCCCACGACTGTGCCCCTGCCGTCAGTGCGGTCATGGCAAACGCCAGCACGGTGAGCGGCATCCTTGCTGCCCGATGGAATAGTTGTAGTGTGGAAATACTCTTCATGTCGTTATTCTCCTTCTTATCAATAATTATTGTAGATTCAGGCTGCAAAGGTACTGCTTTTTTCTCACACGCGTGCAAACATTTTCAAAAACAT
>CAMOQW010000051.1 GCA_946623195.1 uncultured Prevotella sp. | reverse complement strand
TGATGTCGTCGTCGGGACACGGACAGAGCTATGTGCACAACGACGACGAGCTGGCCGAGGCTTTCCGCGAGGCAATGGAAGAGGGTAGGGGTGACGTGAAGGAGGTCATCATCGAGGAGTTCATCGACTTCGATTCAGAGTTCACCCTGCTCACCGTCACCCAGCAGCATGGCTGGCCCACCCTGTTCTGTCCGCCCATCGGCCATGTGCAGAAGGGAGGCGACTATCGCGAGAGCTGGCAGCCATACAAAATCAGCGACGAGGCACTGAAGCAGGCACAGACGATGGCCGACAAGGTCACAAAGGCACTCACCGGAGCAGGCATCTGGGGCGTGGAGTTCTTCCTGACGAAGCAGGGTGAGGTCATCTTCTCCGAACTGTCGCCGCGTCCGCACGACACGGGCATGGTGACCCTGGGGCATACCACCAACCTCTCGGAGTTCGAGCTGCATTTCCGCGCAGTGATGGGCCTGCCCATACCCGCCATCCATCTGGAGCACGCCGGAGCGTCGGCCGTCATCCTGTCGCCCGTAGAGGCCAACACGCCCGTAGACCGCTCGCTGCTGCCCTACAACCTTGACGAGGCACTCAGGGAAGACCGCACCCGCATACGCATCTTCGGAAAACCCGAAGCCCACAAGGGACGCCGCATGGGAGTGGTGCTATGCTACGGCGAAGTGGGCGACGATGTCGATGCGCTCAGAGACAAGGCCAAGCGGCTGGCTAAAACCGTGCTGGGCACAGAGCCCTACATGAAGAAGTAAACAGCAATAGTGATGGTCAGGAACATCCAGGCATTGCGTTTTGTCTTTATCATGCTGGTCGTGATGTCGCACATCATCGGCAAGTCGTTCGACTTTGGCGGTGAGTGCGGCGTATCCTTTTTCTTCATGCTGAGCGGCTTTATACTGTCGTATGCCTATGGAGAGAAGGTGCAGACAAGAGCGTTTGGGCATCGGCGTTTCATCCTGAAACAGCTCACGAAGTTTTATCCTTTGCATGTGCTGCTGTTCGCCGCTGTGATTGCTATGGATGCCCGTCTTGGCCTGTTCTGCAGCTGGGACAAATTGATGGCAAACCTCTTGCTGCTGCAAAGTTGGGTGCCGAGCAACGACTTCTATTTCGTAGGCAACGGATTGTCGTGGTTCTTGTCTGATTTGCTGTTCTTCTACGTCGTGTTCCCGGCTACTTACCGCGTGCTGGTCAATGTGTCGTTGCGCAGATTGCTGGTGGGAATGGCCGTAATCCTTTCATTATATGGATGCTTGGCGGCTTCCATTCCTGCAAGTATGATTAATCCCCTCTTGTATGCGGCTCCCTGGACGCGACTGCTTGATTTCTCTGTGGGTGTACTCCTGTTCCGTCTTTACGCATCAGTGGACGGCATGTCTTTCCGCTCCTGGCTGAGCCGTCTGCCGTCTGTCGCATTGACACTCATGGAACTGGCATTGGTATTGGCCGTGGTCGCCTCTTTCTTTGTCTATGAGCATTCTTCGTTACGCTTCCGCTGTGCAGCCTTGTTTTGGTTTGTACTGCCCGCAGTGCTTTTCTGCTTTGTCGCCTCAGACAAGCTGACGGGTTTGGTTACGCAGTTTTTGCACAGTTCGCCCATGCAGTGGTTGGGTGGTATCAGTTTGGAGATTTATCTCACTCACAACGTCTTCATGCGTTGTTTCTACAGCGCACTCGCTCCTTTTGGCGTTGGCCTTGAGGACAGACTCTCTCCCTTGCTGCTTGTATTGACGGTAGGTCTGATTATCGCCGTGTCTTATCTGACTCAGCGGTTTTTCGTGGCCCCCATATCATCCCGATTAGCAAAAAGTATAAAATAGTAATGATTGGAAAAATTCTTGATTTACCGAAAATCGTTGACCCGCGCGGCAACCTGACGGTGGCCGAACAGTTGAAGAACGTGCCGTTCAGCATTGCCCGCGTCTATTGGACGTATGATATTCCTTCAGGAGAGCGGAGGGGCGGTCATGCCCATCGCACTTGTGAGGAAATCATCATCGCTGTCAGCGGCTCGTTCGACGTGACGCTGGACGACGGACATGGTGGCAAGGAGACGCACCACCTCAATCATCCCTACCAGGGACTCTATGTCGGCACGGGCGTATGGCGCACGCTGGAGGATTTCTCCAGCGGGGCCGTCTGTCTGGTGCTCGCCTCGGAACTGTTCGACGAGGATGAGTACATCTACGACTATGATGAGTTTTTGCACTTCACACGATAGACGATGTTTGATATCATAAGATATACAGCCGACAGGGCGGGAGAGTGGGATGCGTTCGTGGCAAAGTCGAAGAACGCAACATTCCTTCATTACCGTCGTTATATGGACTACCATAGCGATCGTTTCAGTGACTATTCACTGCTCTTTTATGTCGGACGGCGGCTGTATGCTGTTATGCCTGCTCATGAAGTGGGTACATGGTTTTGCACTCATCGTGGACTGACTTATGGTGGATTGCTGATGGACGATGCTGTGACGACGGCAGACGTGCTGGTCTTGTTCGATGAACTGAATCATTATCTGCGTAGTCAGGGATTCAGTAGGGTGCTCTATCGGGCCATTCCCTGGGTCTATCACCGGTTGCCGTCAGAGGAAGACCTCTATGCCATGTTTTGGAAATGTGGTGCTCGCTTGCAACAACGCATGTCTGGAACGGTCATCAGCCTGGGCGAGCATGTGCCTTGGCGTAAAGATCATCGCCGCAGGCTTTGCCAGGCGCTGGCCCATGACATCCGAGTGGAGCGCGATGGCAGTTTGGAGGTCTTTTGGCCTTTGCTGAACGACAACTTGATGCGGAAATTCAATGCCCAGTCGGTACACACTCTCGATGAAATCCTGTTGCTGAAGTCGCGTTTCCCGCAGAATATCATTCAGTATAATGCCTACTTGGGCGATGAACTGGTGGGCGGCATCACGTTCTATATCATGGGTCATGTGTTGCACGGACAGTACAGCGGTACTAATGATGAAGGTAAGCAGTGTGGTGCTATGGAGGCTATTTATGAGCAGGTGATGTTTCACGACTTTGTGGATATGCGCTATCTTGATTTCGGCACGTCCAACGAAGATGGTGGCCGACTGCTAAACGAAGGACTAATAGCGCATAAGGAAGGCTATGGCGGGCGTACTGTATGCTATGACACTTACGAATGGACGTTATGACAAAGTACTTGAACTTGAAAGCGATAAACCATCCGTATGAGCATGTTGCCGACGAGGTACTGCGGAGTGGGTGGTATCTGAGAGGGGAGGCTACCCAACGTTTTGAACAGCATTATGCCGACTATATCGGTAGCCGATATTGTGTCGGCTGCGGCAATGGGCTGGATGCGCTGACGCTCATTTTGAGGGCCTATCGGGAGATGGGCATCATGAAAGAGGGCGACGAGGTCATCGTGCCCGCCAACACCTATATTGCATCTATTCTCGCCATTACCAAGAACCGGCTTATTCCCGTACTTGTCGAACCGGACATCAACACGCTACAGATTGATGATGCGCTGATTGAACAGGCTGTCACGAGCCGTACGCGTGCCGTCATGATTGTCCATCTCTATGGCTGCTGTGCCTATACCGAAAGGGTAGGAGAGATATGCCGACGCTTTGGCCTGAAACTGATAGAGGACAACGCCCAGGCCCACGGCTGTATGTTCGATGCGGTCTTAACGCACCGCAAGACCGGATCCCTTGGCGATGCTGCTGCCCATAGCTTCTATCCTACGAAGAACTTGGGGGCCTTCGGTGACGCCGGGGCTGTTACAACGGACGATAAGGCACTGGCCTGTCTGGTCAGAGAATTGGGCAATTATGGCAGTGGTGAGAAATATGTCTTCACTCATATTGGCTATAACAGTAGGATGGATGAATTGCAGGCTGCCATTTTGGATGCTAAACTCACCGACCTCGATACGATGAACTCTCGCAGGAAAGAAATTGCGGCTATTTATATCAACAAGATTAATCACCCAGATATTTTCATCCCACGGCCGAATCGTGACTCCGTCTACCACATCTTCCCTGTCTTGACTACTCGGCGTGCTCAACTTCGGCAGTATTTGGCAGACTATAATGTCGAGACGGAAATTCACTACCCCATACCCCCACATCGTCAGCAGTGCTACGCTGAATGGGCTTCCTTGTCGTTTCCTGTCACTGAGCGCATCCATGCCCAGGAACTCTCGTTACCTTGCAATCCAATCATGACGGATGCTGAGGCCAGCCATATTGCCGACCTCATCAACGCTTTTATTTAAATGATTATGGCAAAAGAGCAGTCACAATTAAGAGTGCGGCAGAATACCAATTTGAAAGAGCCGCGAAGATATAAGGTCATTATCTACAACGATGACTTTACGACGATGGAATTTGTCGTTATGATATTGGTACAAATATTCTTGAAGAGTCAGGAGGAGGCTGAGGCACTGATGCTTCAGGTTCATCATTCCGATAAGGCTGTGGTTGGTGTCTACAGTTATGACGTGGCAGTCTCAAAGGCACGCAAGGCCACCAACATGGCACGCGAACAGGGTTATCCATTGCGTTTGTCGGTTGAACCAGATGAGGAGTAAGGAAATGGCAGAAATCAAACAAACAGAACGTGCAGTACGGACTCTGCACCTGGCAATGGACTACAGTCGGAAGTACAGACACGAGTTCGTTTTACCAGAGCATCTGCTGTTAGCAATGATGCAAGATGACAGTTTTAAGCGTATTCTCAATATCTTCTATAGTCCAGAAAAATTAACAGAAAGCCTGTATGCTCGGATTATGGAAGTAGAGTCTGTCCCAGAAGGAGAGGACTACGAACCAGAGGCGTCTGTCCAATTTGAACAAGTGATTGAATTTGCCTGCCAGCAGGTGTATAATAGTAGTTCCAAGGCCCTTGATGTTCCTCATTTGGTGATGGGTATTTTGCAATTGGAAGAGTCGTGGGCATGTTATCTGCTGAAGGACGCTCTATTCAATAAGGAGAGTAACTTCATGAGTCAACTCATCAGCATTTATGAGTTCGAGGACCAATTCGGGGAAGATACAGGAGAGCACCAGGCTGATGAAGCGTGGAAGCATCTCGTCACCTGTATGAACGACCTCTACCAGAATCAGAATCCCCTTATCGGCAGGGAGGCTGAACTGAAACGGACTATTCAGGTACTCTGTCGGCGCGACAAGAACAATCCGCTCCATGTAGGAGAGCCTGGGGTGGGGAAGACGGCGCTGATATGGGGATTGGCACGCCTTATTGAAGAGGGAAAGGTTCCTGCTCGGCTCAGGGGAAGCCGCATCTATCAGCTTGACATGGGAACGCTGCTGGCAGGAACCCAGTATCGAGGTGATTTTGAGAACCGCATCAAGCAGATTATGGATGGTGTACAAGGCGAAAGCAAAAACAATATCGTGTATATTGACGAGATTCACACCCTCGTAGGGGCTGGTGCTACCGGTGAGGGGGCTATGGATGCCTCTAACATGTTGAAACCCTATCTGGAGTCTGGCAATATTCGTTTTATAGGTTCCACTACCTATGAAGAGTATAACCGTCACTTCTCTCGTTCGAAGGGACTTATCCGTCGCTTTCAGCAGATTGACATCACGGAGCCGACACTTGATGAAGCCAAGAACATACTGCGCCAATTACAGCCCAGATACGAAGAGTTCCATCAGGTGAAGTACGATGACGAAGCAGTCGTGTTTGCCGTAGATGCCAGTGCCAAATTTGTCAATGATCGCTTCTTGCCAGATAAGGCCATCGACCTGATCGATGAGGCAGGGGCAAGTTTCGAGGTAAGAGCTCTGTCTAATCATGCCACGGTCACCAAGTCTGATATTGCCGATGTACTGTCGAAAACCTGTAAGGTGGATGCTTTGGCAGTAGCCGAAGAAGACGACTATCAGCAGCTGGAAACACTGTCAACTCGAATGCTCTCGCAAATTTACGGACAAGACGAAGCTATCCGTCAGGTGGTCGAGGCTGTGCAGATGTCGCGAGCCGGTCTGCTTGATGATAACAAACCACTTGCCTCGTTGCTCTTTGTCGGACCTACCGGCGTCGGAAAGACAGAGGTGGCCCGTGTGCTGGCTAAAGAAATGGGTATCGAACTGATACGCTTTGACATGAGCGAGTACGCCGAAAAGCATACTGTTGCAAAACTCATTGGCTCGCCAGCTGGATACGTAGGCTATGAGGACGGAGGATTGCTGACGGATGCAATACGCAAATCTCCTAACTGCGTGCTGCTGCTCGACGAGATAGAGAAGGCTCATCAAGATATCTACAATATACTGCTTCAGGTAATGGACTATGCCCGTCTTACTGATAATAAAGGGCGCAAGGCTGACTTCCGTAATGTCATCCTGATTATGACTTCCAATGCTGGAGCCCAGTTTGCATCGCAGGGCAGCATAGGCTTCAACAGTATTGTCAGTCGTGGTGAGGCCATGATGAAGCAGGTAAAAAAGACCTTCAAGCCAGAGTTCCTGAACCGCTTGTCTGGTGCTGTCGTTTTCCGCGATATGGATAAGGCAATGGCTACGCTTATTCTGAAAAAGAAACTGAAGGAGCTGGAAGTCAAGCTATATGCAAAACAAGTGAAGATGACTTTGACTGACGAAGCCTTCAACTATTTGCTGAATGAAGGATTTACGCAGGAATATGGTGCACGCCAGATGGATCGTGTTATCGCTCAGCAGCTGAAGCCCTTGCTGATGCGTGAAATCCTGTTTGGCTGTTTGAAACAAGGCGGTTCTGTGACGATAGGACTCCTCAAATCAAAGCTTTCAAAACTCGAATAGTATGGCCGTTTGGCATTTGGATGATGAACTATGGTTCCCGAACCCCCGATGGGGTGAGGAAGACGGCTTGGTAGCTGTTGGTGGAGACTTGTCGGTAGAGCGTTTGCTGTTGGCCTATAGCCATGGTATCTTCCCTTGGTATGCTTTTAATATGGAGAGCGAACCACACTGGTACTGTCCACTTGACCGCTATGTTATCTTTCCCAGTGAGATCCACGTCAGTCATTCCATGCGCCAACTCCTTCGCCAACACAAATATGAGGTGACCGCCAATCAAGATTTCGCCAGTGTCATCCAGGGCTGTTCTGTGGCACAGGGGCGCAACGAAGAAGGTGGAGCCTGGCTTGGCCCCGACATAATCAAGGCTTTTACCAAACTCCACCATTTGGGCTATGCTACCAGTATAGAGGTTTGGGAACCTCATGATACGGCAAATAGAAGACGACTCGTTGGTGGCCTTTATGGTGTCACGCTGCGGAATGCTTTCTTCGGCGAGAGCATGTTCTCCTTAGTCCCTAATGCATCCAAGTTAGCGCTCATCTATCTCGCAAAAACCATGGAGGCAATAGGTGGCCGCTTTATCGACTGTCAGTTTGAGACTCCCCACTTTGTTTCCATGGGTGGCCGCCACATCACGTACGATCGATATATGGAACTCCTGAACTCGGAATCACTCGGGCAGTAGCAGGACGGTGGCCGTACGGGCTGCTTGTGCCCCCATGACAAGCACTTGGGCAATATCGGCAGTTTTCGACGGACCACTGATAAAGGTGCCGTAGCCATACTGGTCGAACAGTTCCATGCCACTATGCCCTTCGTGCTTTGACAACCGCTGGTAGGCCTCGTGCATGTTGTTGACTATCTGTGACTTGGGTAATAGGATAATCAGGTTCTCGGAGATGAAACAAACCGCTTTTTCCTTCATCTGCTGGGGAATCCATACACAGCCGTTTTCAGCCACGCCAAACATTCCGCGTATGATGCCTACATCGGTGCCGTTCAGGTCGCGGGCACGGCCTACCTCGTCGGGATTGCGAGTGGCAATGGTGATTTCTGGCAAGTTGGAGGCTATCTCCTTGGCATCAGGGTATAGTTCGCGTATCAGTTCGTTGATGTCGCGCCCTGGCTCTACTTCAATAGCATTGCCTCCTACGCTCTTGGTCATGTTCATAAACTGCAACAGCGGGTCGGGATAGGTGATGCCTTTCAGTCCGCTGAGGTCGGGCATGTCGTATTGTTCGTGGATGTTGGCCCTGTATTTCTTCAATATATCTTCTTTACTACTCATAATGCCCAATCTTAATGTTCAATCTTCTTGATAATCTCGTGGAATGGCTTGGGGGGAAACTCCATCATCTTGTGCCCTTCTGCCCATGGGTTGAGTCCGCAGTTTATGAGGGGCGTGGGTATGAGGTTTGCCCAGTGGGCCATGCCGGTGGCGAAGTTGTAGAGGCCGGTAGAGCCATAGAGTACAGACATGGCGCGACACATCAGTTTCTTCTGTGGGTTGGCAGTGCCCAATTCGTCAAGTTGCTGTCTCCACAGGTATATTTGGTCGCCCAGGTTGACTTTGACGGGACATACCGTCTGGCAGGAGTTGCATAAGGTGCAGGCCGACACGTTGCCGGAGTGTTTCTGACTATCGCGCAGCATACCCAGATTGATGCCGATGGGACCGGGGATGAAATAGCTGTACGAATAGCCTCCGCTGCGGCGATACACAGGGCAGGTGTTCATGCATGAGCCGCAGCGGATGCATTTGAGCGACTCCCAGTGCTCTGGGTTGCCAATCCATTCTGAGCGGCCGTTATCTACCAGGATGATGTGCATCTTTTCGGCAGTAGGACGGGCTTTGCGGAAATGGGAGGTGTAGGTGGTAGTGGGTTGACCTGTACCGGCACGGCAAAGCATTCGTTGGAACACTGCCAGACAGTCGTAGTTGGGAATGATCTTCTCAAGTCCGATGGCTGCTATATGGAGCTTGGGGCATGATGTCGACATGTCGGCATTGCCCTCATTGGTGCATACCACAATGTCGCCGGTCTCGGCAATGCCGAAGTTGGCACCCGTCATACCCGCATCTGCTGTCAGAAATTCGTTGCGCAACGACAGTCGGGCCCTGTAGGTCAGGAACGTAGGGTCGTGATTGCCTTTCTCGTTGGAGATGCCTTTCTCTTCAAACAATTCGCCCACGTCATCGTGGCTCAGATGGATGGCGGGCATCACGATGTGGCTGGGCTTCTGGCCCTTCAGCTGGATGATGCGTTCGCCCAAGTCGGTCTCTACTACCTCTATGCCGTGTTGCTCCAGATAGGGGTTCATCTCGCATTCCTCGGTGAGCATCGACTTCGACTTCACCATCTTTTTGACTCCGTGGTTTTTCAGAATGCCATAGACGATTTCATTGAACTCATGGGCATCCTTTGCCCAATGTACCTCTACGCCGTTCTTCTCGGCATTGTTGGCAAACTGGTCCAAGTATTCGTCCAGGTGGGTCACCGTGTGGCGCTTGATGGCCGAGGCTAATTCGCGCAACTGCTCCCATTCGTCAAGTCCCATGGCCTGATTGTCGCGCTTCGACCGCACTGCCCAGAAGGTGGCGTCGTGCCAGTGGGCATATTGCTGGTTCTTCAAGAACTCTTTAGCTGCTTTGCTATGTGCTGTACTCATATTTATAATCCACTTGCTAATATTTCAACCACATGTTTAAACTCCATCTTCAGACCTTGTTTCTTGGCTACACCAGCCATGTGCATCAGACATGAACAGTCAGGTCCTGTGATGTATTCGGCTCCCGTCTGAATATGGCGCTCTACTTTGTCGCGCCCCATTTGTGCCGAGATGGCTGTCTCTTCGACTGAAAACATACCTCCAAAGCCGCAGCACTCGTCCGGACGGTCAGGCTCTACTACGTCAATGCCGTCAACTAATTGTAGCAGGTCGCGGATTTTATTGAATTTCTCCACGTTTTGTTCGCTCGGACTCGACAGGCCCAGTTCACGCACACCGTGACAGGAGTTGTGAAGACTGACCTTGTGTGGGAAAGTGCCTAACCTGCGGTCCACCTTCATCACGTCGTGAAGGAATTCTACGACGTCCATGCATTTCTTGGCTGTCTGGCATTCATGATTCAGCAGGCGTGGGTAGTTCAGACGGATAAAGGCAGTGCATGATACAGAGGGGGCTACCACATAATCGAATCCGCTGAACATGTCGTCGAATTTTTCTGCCAATGGCACAGCCTGGCTCTCATAGCCGGCATTGGCCATAGGCTGTCCACAGCAAGTCTGCCCTTGCGGGTAGGTGACATCAATGCCAAGGTGACGTAGCAGTTTGTAGGTAGCTACACCTACTTGTGGATACACAGCGTCCACATAGCATGGAATAAATAGTCCTATCTTCATATTTCGTGCGAATTTGTTTGATATATAATAATAAGGTGTAAGCTTAATGTCCGCAAGGCAGACACATCAGTTGTGCAGCCAACGTCATGGCCAGCCGTTCGTGTCCGGCATCGTTGGGGTGAAGTCTGTCGGTGGCACCGTCTTTGAAGTAGCGCGCGTGTTCATCCATCATGGGCCACAGACCCGAAATGGCATTCAGGTCAATCACGGGTACCGACCATATATTGCCAGCTTCTTTGACGGCATCTATATAGACATCCATGAATTCGCCGCACTGGTTGTCGTAGTCTTCCGTACACTGCCAGTTCTTGTCGTTGGCATAGAATCCGGCCCTGTGAATGGGGGTCAGCAGCACAATCTGCTGGGTGGAATACATCTTCTTGACTTTCTCCATAGCGATGTTGATGCGTCCACGAAAGGTGCCCTTGTCCTTCGACAGATAGCGTCTACGTCGGTCCACCAATTGCTTGGGCTTTCCGTGTCCATACATCACCTGTTCTTTTTTCACCTCATACCATTCACCAAGGGGTACACCATTATTATAGTCATTAGTGCCCATGAATATCAAGATGGCATCCGCTGAGTCTCCATGTTCAGTATATAGCTTGTCGGCCTGGCGAGGAATGTCGTCCCATTGTCTTCCGCTCACCGCATATACCCAGGGGGTTATTCCCAACCACTCCTGCAGAAATCCCCAGTATTTGCGGCGTGACCCTTTGTTCCGTGGGTCTGTGATGGAGTCACCGAAATATGCTACACGTTTGCCCGTCCAAGGGTGTACCCCTCGTATTCTGGTCAGCCAGTCTCCGTCTTGAGCCGTGGCATTGTCGACTGTCAACACGTAGGGTGCTGCTACAGCGTTATCATGTCCATGACATTCCTGGATGGTCTCTCCGCTTGCTCCTGTGGCCATCGCAGCCGTGAGCAGCACTGCAAAAAATCTTGTTCTCATAAGAGTCATGTTAAAAAATGAGGATGTGCCTGTCTTGACACACCCTCATCCGTGTGATTCCAGAGTGATTAGTATTCCATGACTGCAGGCAATTCCTTTGCCTGGTCTATCATCTTTTGAATTTCAACGGTGGACGGAACGCGATTGGTCAGATTCTTCACGGCGTTCACCTCCTCCAACTTCTTCTGTAGGTTCTCTGCTACGCGGTGCTTCAGCTCCTTTACGGTGTCAACACCACTGGCCTCCAACAGTTCGGCAAACTGCGGCCCTACACCGTTGATGCGATACAGATCGCAATGGTTGGTCCATTTCAGAATCAGTTTTCCGCTGATGCCTGTCTCTGCTTCCAGCGCTTTGCGACCGGCAGGCTTGGCGCACTTCGCCAGCAAGTCGGCATCGTTCTTGATGCCGGCAGCGATTAACTTCTCTGCATAAACTTCACCTACGCCTTCAATGTCGATTACTTTGTAAGTCATAATTATTATTAGTTTTAGTTTAACGATTAGTAGAATGCAGTTTTCAAATTGCACTGCAAATATAATAATATTTATTCGTGTTAACAAGTTTTTTATTCTTTTTTAATAGAAACATTTGCAGGCAGACAAAATAATCTGTAACTTTGCACCGTGAAATCAATTTTAATTTTATAGAACATGGATTACAAGCAAATCGACTTACAAAGTATGGCGGCAGGTCGCCAATGGGATGTTTCTGCTGCCTTTCCCGTATTGATGCGAAAGGTATATGTCTGGATGACCCTTGCGCTCGTCATCACCGGACTGACCTCCTATGGAGTGGCCACCAGTCCGGGAATCCTCACTGCCATCTATCAGAACCAGATTCTCTTCTGGGGACTTGTTATTGCTGAGTTTGCACTTGTGTTTGGCGTCAGTGCGGCAATCAACAGAATCTCACTGTCTGTAGCCACCTTGATGTTCATACTCTATTCGGTCATCAATGGTGCACTTCTTTCCTATATCTTCTTGGTATATACCACGTCCTCTATTGCTACGGTGTTCTTTATCACGGCAGGCACGTTTGCGGCAATGGCTTTTGTAGGGTATACCACCAAGACTGATCTGACCTCGATGGGTAAATTCCTTTTGATGGGACTCATCGGACTGATTATTGCAACTGTTGTCAACCTGTTCATCAAGAGTTCCGGCTTTACGCTTATTCTCAGTTATGTCGGTGTCCTCATCTTCGTCGGATTGACAGCATACGATTCGCAGAAAATTAAGCAGATGCTCCTTCAGGCACCCGATGCCTCTGAGGCATCTCAGAAGATTGCACTTCTTGGAGCACTCTCCTTATATCTCGATTTTATCAACCTGTTTATTTATCTCCTCCGTATATTCGGACGGCGTGAATAATCGACGTAAAATATCGATAAATCCCTTGAAAAGTTTTCGTATTGTCAATAAATGCGAAAACTTTTCATGTTTTATGCAAAT
>CAMOQW010000050.1 GCA_946623195.1 uncultured Prevotella sp. | reverse complement strand
GACTATTATGACGCCCAGCCTGAGACACGCGACTTCCACGACGGACAAACCGCCGACATCATCAACCAATGGGCCAGCGACCATACAGAGCGTATGATAGAAAAGGTGATCGGTGCTGACGAATTGAATCCTGACGCTGTCAGCTACCTGCTCAACGCCATCTATTTCAAGGGAACGTGGGAAAATAAGTTCAAGGAAGAAGACACCCGACAGGAGTCTTTCAACGGAGGCCAGCCAGTGGCCATGATGCACCAACAGCACACATTTCGCTATGCAGACAAAGGCGACTACCAGGCACTTGAACTGCCATACGGCAATGGCGCTTATGCCATGACCATCCTGTTGCCCAACGAGGGAAAGACCATTGGCGACGTTCTCACACAACTGACGGCAGAAAGCTGGGAGAACCTCTGGATGACAGGCATCCTCAGGGAAAGGGCAACGGTAGATGTTAAACTGCCCCGTTTCGAAACCAAGACGGAGCAGAACTTAGCGAAAACGATGGCCCTGCTGGGAATGCCTAATGCCTTCGATGAAGCGCTGGCCGATTTTCCTGACTTCTGCGAAAAACCCACCTTCATCGGTATGATGAAGCAGGCAGCCCGCATCAAGGTCAACGAGGAGGGCACTGAGGCAGCAGCAGTTACGATTATAGGAGACTTTAACACTGCGCTCCCAAGCCCAGAGTTAGTCTATTTCCATGCCACCCGTCCCTTCCTCTACGTCATCAGCGAGAGGTCCACAGGTGCCATCTTCTTCATGGGCCAGTATTATGGAGAATCCCGATAGGCGTGCTGCCTATCGGGATTCTTATTAATAGTCTGAATACTTATTATCAGAAGTCCATCTTGTCGAGTTCGTCAGAGAAATCCTTGGGTTCATGACGCTCAGGCTCTTGGTACTCGTCGTTGCGCTCACGGTGTTCGCCACGCTCAGGGCGCGGACGGCGCTCGCCACGTTCACCGCGTTCAGGACGAGGACGACGCTCGCCACGCTCAGGGCGTTCACCACGCTCCCGACGACGCTGCTGAGGCTCTACATAGTCAGCAGGCTTCTCTATCAGCACACGGTGCGAGAGTTTGAACTTTCCTGTCTTGGGATCTATCTCCAGCAGTTTGACAGTAATCTTGTCGCCCTCCTTGATGCCGGCCTCCTCGACGGTCTCAAGCCGTTTCCAGTCAATCTCGGAGATGTGCAGCAGTCCGTCTTTGCCGGGCATGAACTCCACGAAACAGCCGTAAGGCATGATGCTGCGTACGGTTCCCTCGTAGACCTCGCCGACCTCAGGAATAGCCACAATGGCCTTGATCTTGGCAATAGCTGCATCAATAGACTCCTTGTTGGGGCCGCTAACCTGAATCTTGCCGACACCATCTTCCTCATCAATCGTGATGGTAGCACCGGTATCCTCCTGCATCTGTTGGATAATCTTTCCACCTGGGCCAATGACGGCTCCGATGAACTCCTTCGGAATCTCGAAGGCTTCGATGCGGGGTACCTGCGGCTTCAACTCAGCACGAGGCTCAGCGATGGTGTCGGTGATGCACTTCAGGATGTGCTCACGACCAGCCTTGGCCTGCATGAGGGCTTTCTCCAAGATGTCGAAAGACAGACCGTCGCACTTGATGTCCATCTGGGTAGCAGTGAGACCGTCCTTCGTACCGGTGGTCTTGAAGTCCATGTCGCCCAAGTGGTCCTCATCACCGAGGATGTCGCTCAATACGGCATACTTGTCCTCACCGGGGTTTTTAATCAATCCCATAGCGATACCCGAGACGGGCTTCTTCATGGGAACACCGGCATCCATCAAAGCCAGTGTGCCGGCACATACTGTTGCCATAGAAGAAGAGCCGTTAGACTCGAGAATCTGGGATACGACACGTATGGTATAGGGGAAGTCCTCAGGAATCTGACCCTTCAGTCCACGCCATGCCAGATGGCCGTGTCCAATCTCACGACGACCCACACCACGTTGAGCCTTGGCCTCACCAGTGCAGAACGGTGGGAAGTTATAGTGCAGCAGGAAGCGCTGATAGCTCTTGTCGAGCACGTCGTCAACGAGTTTTTCATCGAGTTTGGTACCCAAGGTGACAGTAGTCAGCGACTGGGTCTCGCCACGGGTGAAAATGCTGCTGCCATGAGGCATGGGTAGCGGACTGACTTCGCACCAGATGGGGCGGATGTCGGTAGTCTTGCGGCCATCCAGGCGGATGCCCTCATCCAGGATACAACGACGCATGGCGTCGCGCTCTACATCGTGGTAGTAGCGGTCCATCATGGCATCGTAGTCCTCATCGCTAATCTCAGAGAGCTCAGCGTTCTCAGAGAGCTCGGAGTTCTCTTTGCGCTCAGCGAAGAACTTCTCCTTGAAATCAGCGAGCAGCTTCTCGAAGGCATCGGCACGGTCCTGCTTGGGCAGGGCCTGCTTGGTGATGTCGTAGGCGGGCTGGTAGAGTTCTTTGTTCATACGCTCGCGCAGGGCCTCGTCGTTGACCTCGTGGTTGTACTCGCGCTTCACGTCCTTGCCCAGTTCCTTGCTCAGCTCAGCCTGCAGCTCACACATGGGCTTGATGGCATCCATGGCGGCCTTCAGAGCACCCAGCAGGTCCTGCTCGGAAACTTCCTTCATCTCACCTTCCACCATCATGATATTCTCAGCCGAGGCACCCACCATGATGTCCATATCGGCCTGCTTCATCTGCTCGAAGGTGGGGTCAATGACATATTCACCATTGACACGAGCCACGCGCACCTCAGAAATGGGGCACTCGAAGGGGATATCTGAACAAGCCAGCGCAGCCGATGCAGCAAAACCTGCCAAAGCATCGGGCTGGTCAACGCCATCAGCGCTGAACAGCATTACGTTGACGAAAACTTCTGCATGATAGTTGGAGGGGAACAGGGGTCGGAGCACACGGTCCACCAGACGGCTGGTGAGAATCTCGTTGTCCGAGGCTTTACCCTCGCGCTTGGTGAAACCGCCGGGGAAGCGCCCTGCGGCGGCATACTGCTCTCTGTAGTCTACCTGCAGAGGCATGAAATCGGTTCCGGGAACTGCATCTTTTGCGGCACAAACAGTAGCCAGCAGTACGGTGTTGTTCATGCGGAGCATGACGCTGCCGTCGGCCTGCTTTGCCACTTTCCCGGTTTCAATTGTGATGGTTCTTCCATCAGGCAACTGAATACTTTTCGTAATTACGTTCATCTTGTATTAATACATCTAAAATAATAAAATCTCGTGCGTCTTTGCGCAAATCGGCTGCAAAGGTACACATTATTATATAAAGAAAAGAATAAATGTAAGGATAATTATTGTTTTTTAGGAAATAGAGCGTCAAAACATCCTTCTGACGCGCTGGATTCCCGCCACAAGGGCATCAATCTCGTCACGCGTGTTGTAAAGGGCAAACGATGCTCGTACGGTACCCGTGATGCCTAGTCGGTCCATCAAGGGCTGTGCACAATGGTGACCGGTACGGACAGCAATGCCCAACCGGTCGAGCAACGTGCCAAGGTCGAGATGGTGGATGTCGCCAACGAGGAACGACACGACTGCATCCTTCTCGGGAGCCGTGCCAAAGAGTCGGATGCCGTCGATGGTCTGCAGCTGTTGCATGCAGTAGCGAGTCAACTCACGTTCGTAAGCTGCGATGTTGTCGAGGCCCACGGAACTGATGTAGTCGATGGCAGTGGCCAGTCCGTGGGTAGCGACATAGTCGGGCGTTCCCGCTTCAAACTTGAAAGGCAGGCGTTCAAAGGTAGTACGTTCCCATGACACTTTGTCAATCATTTCGCCACCACCCTGATAAGGGGGCAGTTTCTCCAGCCACTCTTCGCGACCATAGAGCACTCCGATGCCCGTCGGTCCGTACATCTTATGTCCGCTGAAGGCAAAGAAGTCGCAACCTATCTGTTGTACGTCTATCTTGATATGGGGTGCGCTCTGTGCTCCGTCTACCAATACCGGTATGCCTCGGTTATGGGCCATGTCAACGATGCTACGCACGTCGTTGACGGTACCCAGCACATTGCTGACATGGGCGATGCTGATGAGTTTGGTCCGCTCAGTGATGTATGTAGTGACTATGTCGCGACTTACCAGACGGCCGTCGTCGGTAATGGGCAGGTGGCGCACCACGATGCCACGCCGCTGAGCCTGCAACTGCCAAGGCACGATGTTGGAATGGTGCTCCATGTCGCTCACCAGCACCTCGTCGCCCTCCTGCATCTGTGACTCACAGAACGACGCGGCCACCAGGTTGATGGCCTCCGTGGTGCCTCGGGTGAAGACGATTTCCTCCGTCTTGGCGGCATTGATAAACTGGCGCACGCGTTCGCGTGCAGCCTCATGCAGGTCGGTTGCCTGTTGGGAAAGATAGTGAACGCCCCGGTGCACATTGGCATTCACGTTCAGATATTCTTCCCGCATGGCATCTAACACACACAGCGGTTTCTGCGTGGTGGCGGCATTGTCCAGATAAACCAATGGCCTTCCGTACACCTGTCGCGAAAGAATGGGGAAATCCGCACGTATCTTTTCTATATCCATATTGATTCTCTCAACTAATCTTCACTTCCATCATGGTGAGGTCGTCGTTGGGGGCGGCCCCGTTACGATGCCTTTCTACCTCACGAGTCAGGTATTCTATTACATGCTGTGCTTTTTCCGACTGCATACTGCGCAGGATGTCGGCCAGATGGTCGTCACCAAATTGTTCCTGGTTCAGATTTTCGGCTTCGTTGAGTCCGTCGCTATAGACAAACAGGGGTTTGTTCTTGATGTTCTCCACCGTCTCACCAACATACTGCATCTCGGGCCACAAACCGATGGGAGCATTGGTCTCCATCTTCAGGAATTCCTGTCCCAACAAAGGTGGGTTGTGACCGGCGTTACAGAAGTCCATGCGGCCTGTCTTCAGGTCGATGCGGGCCAGAAACATGGTGACGAACATACCGTTATCGTTACCCTCGCAGAGTTCGGCATTCAGTCGGTTGGCTATCTGCGCCGGCATCATGTGTTCCTTGGCCAGTGTGCGGAACATGCGGGCCGCCTGGGCCATAAACAACGATGCCGGCACGCCCTTGCCGGACACGTCGCCCAAACAGATGTAGATATGGTCGTCGTCCAACAGGTAGTCGTAGAGGTCTCCCCCCACCTCCTTAGCCGGCATCATGTAGGCATAGAGGTCAAGTCCCTGATAGACGGGAAACGCGTTGGGCACGATAGACTGCTGGATGTTACGGGCGATGCGCAGTTCACTCTCTATGCGCTCTTTGGCTGCCGTGGTCTCCTCCAGTTTGTCATAGGCGGCCCGCAACTGATTGTGAGCAACGGTCAGACGATGAGTGGCGGCACGTCGGTGTAGTGTATAGATGACGAAGAATACGATGACTAGCACAAGGGCCACCCCCGTACCAATCAGCCTTGTACGGCTGAGGTCTTCTTTCTGCCGGGCTATCTCGGCCTCCTTCGCATTGGTGTTGTAGATGGTAGCCATTTCGGCCATTGAACTATTCTTCTGTCTGGTAATGGCGGAGTCGAGCAGAGAGAGGATGCTGGCAGCGATCACACGAGCAGAGTCACGCCGTCCGGCTTCTGCATTGGCACGGAATTTAGGCAACATATACAGCTGTATGTTGTCCAGCGAGGGTTCCATACCCCAGTTCTGCAACGTCTGGTCCAAATATCGGTAGTTGTCTGCCGCCTCGCGGTAACGCTTAGCCACCACCAGGTATTCGTTGGCATTGATGCGCCCCGGTCCCGTCTGAGAATAGCGAGTTTGCAGGAAACGCTGATAAGCCTCTGCAGCCTCGTCGGGTTTGTTCAACCCCTGCAAGGCTACGGCACGCATGATTTCAATACGCCCCTGGTATTCGTCGAAATATTCTGACCGTGCATCGGATCGCTGGCGATATTTGCCCAACAACATCTCCGTGCGGTCAATCCAATAGATGGATTCGGCATAGCGGCGTGTGTTGATATAGGCCTGACTGGTGTAGACGGTGCCGATGACGGCCTCTTGGAATCCACGTCCCGTAGTGTCCGACTGCCACCGGTTGGCATAATGGCCACGGGCCGTCAGGAAACTCTCGTTGGCTTCCTTGTCGCGCCCTAAGTTCAGTTGGCAGCATCCGATGTTGTTCAGCAGAATGGCATAGTCGATGTCTGAACCGATGCCCGTCTCGTCCATCTTGGCCACAGCAGGTACGGCCACTCGCAGCGAACCTTCGTAATCGCCCTTGACAAGCAGTAGTTCCGAGAGTCGACGGGCAGACTTGTTATAGCTCAGTTGGTCCTGCTTGGTCTTAACCTCACATTCCAGTGCTTTGCGGTAGCAGATTTCAGCCATTCGGTAATGGCCTTCACGATAATAGGCCACACCGCGCCAGCGGTTGGCGTTGAGCATGGAGATGTCGCCTGCCATTTCGAAGCTGTCTACCACCGCCCTCATGCGCTCATAGTCCTTGCTGACACCTACGTCAAAGATGACGCTGTCGGCATGGTCGGCCTGCAGTTCGATGCGCCTTGGGGACCGACACGATGACAGCAACCAGACTGCAATGACAGCCACAGTGATGAAACGGATGATGCTACTTGTGTTCATGTTGGTTGGGATTCTTATTTACAGAGCTTACAGCCCTCGCATTTGTTCAGTTCGCCCCGGAATCGCTTCTCGACAAGATGGTGCAGACGGTCGCGCAGCGGCTCTAACTGCATCTTGTCAATCACCTCGTTGATAAAGGCATTCTGCAAGAGCATTCTGGCTTCAGCCTGCGTGATGCCGCGCTGTCGCATATAGAAGAGCGCTGCATCGTTAAGCTGGCCGACGGTGGAGCCATGGGCACATTTCACGTCGTCGGCATAGATTTCCAGCATGGGCTGGGTGTACATGCGTGCCTCGCGGGTAGCCGTCAGATTCTGGTTGGTCATCTGCGACACCGTCTTTTGGGCTCCCTGTTCCACCAGCACTCGGCCGGCAAAGGCTCCCGTGGCCCGGTCGTCGAGCACGTACTTATAGAGTTCGCTGCTGGTACAGTGGGGGGCCTTGTGCGTAATCAGCGTGTTGTTGTCGACATGCTGCTGCTTGTCGGCGATGACGCACCCATAGCACTGGCACTCAGCACCCTCGCCCGACAGGTTCAGGTCGAGCCGGTTGCGGGTCACTCCGTTGTGCAACGTGATGACGTTATGGTTCACGCGACTGTCGGCCTGCTGGTCGATGTAGACGCTGCTCACGCGGACACTCTTGTAGTGGGTTTCCTCCAGACAGTATAGGTCTAACGATGCATTCCTGTCCACGAAAGCCTCGATGACCTGGGTGGCCAGGAAGTGGCGGTCATCGGCGGCATGGTCGCAGAAAAGCATCTTCAGCTCTGCCCCTTCCTCGACATCTATCAGCACCCGTCGGTTCACCATCAGGTCAACGTCAGACCGCAGGATGTTGATGACCTGGATGGCACGGTCTGCCTTCACGCCCTTTGCCACGTGGACGTAGAGGCCGTCCTGGGCCAGCATGGTGTTCAGGCTGGTCACGGCATCGTCGCTCCGTCCGGCCAATTGGTTATAACACCGGGGGGCATGTTCTCTCAGCGAACCGATGGTGACTCCCTCAGGCAGGTGTACATTGGGCATGGCCTTGGCGTAAAAGGCATCGTTCACCACAAAATAGAGCGATGTCGACAGGTTGGGCACGTCACAACGGAATGCCCGATAGGGGTCTGTGGGGATGTCCAGCCGGTTCAGGTTCAGTCCGTAGTCAGGGGCAAAGAGTGCCGGTATGTCGGTATATTTGTAGCGCTCCACTTTCCGGCTGGGGAAGCCCGCTGCCGCAAAGTGCTCGAAGGCAGCATCGCGCTCGGCATTCATCCGGTCCGACGAATGGTCGCAAATCATCTGGCGTGCCTGCCGGTAGAGGTCTATATATTGCTGTTCGCTGCTCATCACTCCTCTCCTATTTCTTCCTTAATCCAGTCGTAGCCATGCTCCTGTATCTGGCCAGCCAGCTCAGGGCCTCCCGTCTTGACGATGCGCCCCTTGTACAACACGTGGACATGCTGCGGGCGAATCATCTCCAGCAGCCTGTCGTAGTGGGTGATGACGATGCACGACGTCTCAGGGGTCTGCAACTTGTTGACACCCTCGGCCACGATGCGCATGGCATCCACGTCCAAGCCGGAGTCGGTCTCGTCAAGTATCGACAGCTTCGGCTCCAACATAGCCATCTGGAAAATCTCGTTGCGCTTCTTCTCGCCGCCGCTGAAGCCCTCATTGACAGAACGGTTAGCCAACTTGGAGTCCAAGTCCACCACCTTGCGTTTCTCACGCATCAGCTTCAGGAATTCGGCAGCGTTCATCGGTGCCAGCCCCTGGTATTTGCGCTTTTCGTTGATGGCAGCCTTCATGAAGTTGGTCATCGACACACCGGGAATCTCCACCGGATATTGAAACGACAGGAATAGCCCCTCGTGGGCCCTGTCCTCTGGAGCCATCTCCAGCAGATTCTTGCCGTTGAACCAGGCTTCGCCTTCGGTCACCTCGTAAAGCGGATTGCCCACCAGCACTGCCGAGAGTGTCGACTTGCCGGAGCCGTTGGGTCCCATGATGGCATGAGTCTCACCATCGTTGATTACCAGGTTGATACCCTTCAATATTTCTTTGTCGCCTATCTTGGCATGTAAGTTGCGTACTTCTAACATTGTTACCTTAAGGTCTTTTCAGTCTTTTCCGTGCAAAGTTACATAAAATTTGCCATCAAACAAAATATTTACCGGAAAATCCATGAAACTTGGTGCCATTGTTTCAAAAAATCACTATATTTGCAGCGCATTTCCCGTCAGGGACTCAAGCAGAGAAGAGAAATAACAAAGTAGAGCTTATGAAGATAGTAGTAGACGACAAGATACCTTATATCCGCGAAAAACTGGAACTGATGGCCAGCGAGGTGGTAAGCCTTCGCGGGACAGACATCAAGGCTGAGGACGTAAGCGATGCCGACGTGCTGATTGTACGCACCCGTACGCGCTGCGACGAGCAGCTGCTCCGTGGGTCCAAGGTGCAGCTGGTGGCTACAGCAACAATAGGTTTTGACCATATAGACACCGCCTATATGCAACGGGCCGGCATCCGCTGGACGAACTGTCCGGGCTGTAATGCAGGGTCGGTGGCTCAGTATGTGGAATGTTCCCTGCTGCTACTGGAGCGCAGGCTCGGACTGACGCTGCGCGGTAGCACGATAGGCATCGTGGGCTGCGGACACGTGGGTTCGAAGGTTCGTGCTGTGGCCGAGCGGCTGGGTATGCACGTGCTGGTGTGCGACCCCTTGCTGGGAAATCCAGACTTCGTGCCGATGGATGTCATAGAGCGGCAGGCCGACGTGGTGACTTTCCATGTGCCGCTGACCCGCGAGGGGCGGTATGCCACGTGGCACATGGCTGATGAGGACTTCTTCCGGCGACTTTTACGCGAACCTTATATAATAAACACCAGTCGCGGTGAGGTGGTGGACGGCAGTGCCTTGCTGCAAGCCATGCAGGAGGGCAGGGTGAGAGATGCCGTTCTGGACGTCTGGGAGGACGAGCCCCGACTGAACGCCGACCTGCTGGAACGCGTTTTCATCGGCACGCCTCACATAGCCGGCTATTCTGCCGACGGGAAGGTGAATGCCGACAATATGGTGGTTGATGCCGTGTGCCGTCAGTTTGGTTTGGCGCATCCGGGGCTCATCAAAGCCCCCTCGCTGCCCAAGAGTTTCCAATATTCCGGCGACCCATTGGAGCTTTACGACCCCATGACGGATAGCGAAAAGCTGAAACGTGAACCCTGGAAGTTTGAGTTTTTGCGCAACCATTACCCGCTCCGGCGAGAGACTTTCGGCGAGTAAAAAGTGTAGAAAAGCCCTTTTTGAGGTTCCAATTATGCACAAGTTGGGGGTAAATGTGCAAAAGAGAATGCTTTTTTTCGTAAATTATTTGCGTAACTCAATAAAAATTCGTTACTTTGCACCCGCTTAGCGACAACCGTTGTCGTGAAGAGTTCAGAAAAAGAAATCAGTTATTAACATTTAAAGAAGAAAATTATGTCAGAAATTGAAAGCAAAGTAAAGGCAATTATTGTAGACAAGCTGGGTGTAGACGAAGCAGAAGTAAAGCCTGAGGCAAGTTTCACCAACGACCTGGGTGCAGACTCACTGGACACCGTAGAGTTGATTATGGAGTTTGAGAAGGAGTTTGGCATCTCTATCCCCGACGATAAGGCAGAGAAGATTGGTACCGTGGGCGATGCCATCGCTTACATCGAAGAGAACGCAAAATAAATTGATAGGAAGACATAATGGTTGTTTCGAAACATCGAAGCAACCATTATGCTTTAAAATATGTCTATGGAATTAAAAAGAGTAGTAGTAACAGGCATGGGTGCCGTTACGCCTTTAGGCAACAATCCCAAGGAGACCTGGGAAGCTATGTTGGCAGGCAAGAGCGGTGCTGCACCAATTACCCTTTTCGACGCTTCTAAGTTTAAGACACAGTTTGCGTGCGAGGTGAAAAACCTGGACGTGAACGCCTACATCGACCGCAAGGAGGCCCGCAAGATGGACCGCTATACGCAGCTGGCCATTATTGCTGCCAAGCAGGCTGTCGACGACAGTGCCATGGACTTGGAACAGGAAGACAAGAACCGCATCGGCGTGGTCTATGGCGTAGGCATTGGCGGCATCAAGACTTTCGAAGAGGAGGTGACCTACTATGGTGCCCATCGTGAAGACGGCCCGAAGTTCAACCCCTTCTTCATCCCCAAGATGATAGCCGACATTGCTGCCGGTCAGATTTCAATTATGTATGGCTTCCACGGCCCCAACTATATCACGGCTTCTGCCTGTGCCTCCTCATCGAACGCACTGGCTGATGCCTTCAACCTGATTCGCCTGGGCAAGGCCAACATCATCGTTGCCGGTGGTGCCGAGGCTGCCGTCTGCGAGACGGGTGTAGGTGGCTTCAACGCCATGAAGGCCCTGTCGACACGCAATGACGAACCCGAGAAGGCCAGCCGTCCGTTCAGTGCCAGCCGCGACGGTTTCGTCATGGGCGAGGGTGCGGGCTGTCTGATTCTTGAGGAGCTAGAGCACGCTAAGGCTCGTGGTGCCAAGATATATGCTGAGATGGTAGGTGCCGGCATGAGTGCCGACGCTCACCACATCACCGCCTCTCACCCCGAAGGGCTGGGAGCCAAGCTGGTGATGCAGAACGCCCTTGAAGACGCCGGCATGAAGCCCGAAGACATCGACTACATCAACGTACACGGTACGTCAACCCATGTAGGCGACATCTCAGAGGCCAAGGCCATCAAGGATGTCTTTGGCGATGCTGCCTTCAAGCTGAACATCTCGTCAACCAAATCGATGACCGGTCACCTGCTGGGTGCTGCCGGAGCCGTAGAGGCCATGGCCACGGTGCTGGCCGTGCAGAACGACATCGTACCTCCCACCATCAACCATGAGGAAGACGATAAGGATGAGGAAATCGACTACAACCTCAACTTTACGTTCAACAAGGCCCAGAAGCGTGAGGTACGCGCCGGACTCAGCAACACATTCGGATTTGGTGGTCACAATGCCTGCGTGGTCTTTAAGAAGTATGTGGGTTAACAACATCATTGACAGAATCAAGCTCCCTTTCCGCGAGGAGAAGGAGCTTGTTTTGGCTCTATACGGCATCTTGGGATTCTATCCGCACAATCTCCAGATCTACAAGCAGGCCTTACTGCACAAGAGCCTGGGCAAGCGTAACGAGAAAGGCCGTCCGCAGAACAACGAACGCCTGGAGTTCCTGGGCGATGCCATTCTGGATGCCGTCGTAGGACACATCGTCTACAGCCATTTTGAAGGCAAGCGCGAAGGCTTCCTCACCAACACCCGCTCCAAGCTGGTCAGCCGCGCTACGCTGGGAAAGATTTCGCAGGAGATGGGTATTGCGCAGCTCATCAAGTCGGCAGGCCACAACACCTCTCACAACAGCTACATGAACGGCAATGCCTTCGAGGCGCTGGTGGGAGCCATCTATCTGGACCGAGGCTACGATGCCTGTATGCGGTTTATGGAGAAGCGCATCCTTTCACAACTCATCAACCTCGACAAGGTGGCCTACAAGGAAGTAAACTTCAAGTCGAAGCTGCTGGAGTGGTGCCAGAAGAACCGCGTGGCATTGGAATTTCGCGACCTGAACCAGACGAAGGATGCACAGACGGGCAGCCCGGTATTCACCACCGAGGTATTCATCGAGGGCATTGAGGGCTGCAAGGGCACGGGGTTCTCCAAGAAGGAGAGCCAGCAACAGGCCTCTAAGGAGACACTGCAACGCCTGCGCCGCGAGCCACAGTTCATTGATGCCGTCTTTGCCGCCAAGGCCGACCGCACCAAAATGGAAGAAGAGCCCGTCATGGCCGTGCCCAACTTGGAAAAGGAGCAGCAGAACTTTATCATAGAGCACAGCAATGCGAAGAGCGAGGCCAGCGTGCCGACAGACGGCAAGGAGCAGGAAGTGAAGGGCGATGACACCGGCCAGGAGGAGTTTGACCTCTCGGACATCTCGCACAAAGAGAAATCCCGCGAGGACATCATTGCAGAGGCGGAGGCTGCTGCCTTTGCAGAGGCTTGATAGCAGGAAAAAAGGTCTGGAAGGATAGAAATTCGGTTACGGCCGACCGCTCGAATATATAAGGGCGGGTGCTCCAAGATATAAGGGCGCCCGCCCTAATTAATGTGGGCGGGCGGCCGAATCAGGTTGCATCCTATGTTTTT
>CAMOQW010000049.1 GCA_946623195.1 uncultured Prevotella sp. | reverse complement strand
TGTTAATTACTAATAACGGTGGCTGAATTACTAAGAATGAACGTTAAATAGTGGCGGCTGAAGAGAAATTTCGAATTACTAAACTTTTAGATTTCTAAAATCTTCGTAATTTTGCTGCGTGAGACTAAAAAGCGACAATATGAGACAACAGACACTGACCAAGAGCGAGATGCAGGTGATGAACGTGCTGTGGCAACTGCAGCGAGGGGCCTGCGTGGCCGACATCCTGGCGCATTATGCCGAGCCGAAGCCAGCCTACACCACAGTAGCCACCTTTCTGAAGATTCTCGAGCAGAAAGGATTCGTGGAGCACCGCAAAGGGGCGGGCAAACTGCTCATCTATTCACCACTGATGACCAAGGAGCGCTATCAGCGACAGGTGATGAACGAAGTGAAGGACACGCTCTTCGGAGGGTCGGGCGTGTCGCTCGTCTCCTTCTTCGCCCAGCAGGAGAACTTGAGCGAAAATGATATAGCCGAAATACTGCAACTGATCAGGGAAAACAGGACAAACTACTAAAAATATATACTTATTATGATTACATTTGAAACAGGACTTTTCCCCTTGACCGGCATTCTGGTGTGCGGCGCACTCTATGCCGTATACCGCTCACTGCTCCGACTGAAAAGCAGCAGCCGCTGGACACAGATGTTCATCGCCACTGCTGTAGTGCTGACAACGATGGTCTCTATGGTGACACTTGTCAGAGAGGTGGAAGGCGAGATTTTACGGGGGAGCGAAGGCGCAGGGGCGCGGGGGAACGAGTATTTACGGGGGAGCGAAGGCGCGGGGGAACGGGGGAGCGAGCCATCACAGGCCGTTTCTCACACCACTGCACCAACAAGCCCCAGCACCACGGCTCTCCAACCAGCGAAAAGGCAGAGCCGGATAACCCCACTGAAGCCGGTGCATATCTATCTGCTTGGCGTCATCTGCGTGATGGGCTATTTCATCTTTCAGTTAGTGTGGCTGTTACGCCTACGCAAGCATTATCCTTGCACACATCTAGACGATGCCGACATCTATATAGGTGTGAAACAACCTTTCTCCTTCGGCCGCAGCATTTTCCTGCCGTCGGCCATCGACGACGAGATGCGCCACTATATCCTGTTGCACGAACAGGCCCATATCCGCCACCGGCACTTCCTGAAACTCTGCGGGATGCAGATGCTGATAGCCCTGAACTGGTATAATCCGTTCGTGTGGCTCTTCTTCAGCGAGATGCGCCTGCAGCAGGAGTTGGAGGTGGACAGCGATGTGCTGGCAGAGGGTGTAGACCGCCAGGCCTATCAGTTGTCACTGCTGCGCATCTGCACACAGCAGGGCAAGTGGATCCTGCTGCGCACGGCCTTCGGCATCAAGCCCCTGAAGCAGCGCATCGTCTTCATGAACCAGACCTTGAACCCGTCCGCGATGCACCGCTGTCAGACGCTCGCTGCCACAGCCCTGATGCTGACAGTGACGGCTGCCGCCGCCTTCGGCTGCCAGACGCGCGAGAAACAGACGGCAGAGCCAGTGAGAGAACACCCTATGAAGGGCTGCTGGACGATGGACTGGATCAGCAACACCGGCTCGGGCGAGGAAGTGCATCCCGTGGCTATGCACTATGGCTTCTACAACGACAGCACTTTCCTCTGCTTTAGTTACTGGAGGAAAAAGGGCAGGAACCTCAACTTCAGCATGAGCGGCGAGGGCTACGCGTGGCGCGGCGACACGCTGGTGGACGCCCAGGGCCATCCCACCGACTACACCTTCCCCGACGAGCGCACCGCCATCTCGCGCTGGCTGAAGGACTCCACGCAGATGGCAGGCGTCAAAGGACCTGACATCACGGAGCAGTGGAGCCGCATCAAGCCCAACGAGGACATCGTGGACGTGCTGCGTGCCGTCTCAGCCGCTAAGAACGACCCTGCAGAGCCGCGGATGGGCGTCTGGCAGGAAGAGAAAAATAAGAATCAGTACCTGATTCTGACCGACAGCGTGTTCATGGTCTTGCGGATGCATCCCTCCACCGTCACCAGAGGCTTCCGCTATGGGGCTTCCGGCTCGTGTGGCACCGTCAGCAGGGGGCAGTCGGAGAACATCTTCCTGCTGGCTGGACAGCCTTTCGAGATAAACCTGACTGAAGCCGGCCATCAGACGCTGACCGTCACTGGCGACAAATTCAAGGAGACCTATCGCCGCATTGACATGCCAGCCTATCTGCTGCGTGCCTTCAGCCCGGCCCTGCTTGAAACAGAAGAAACGAAAAAGTAATATATAAAAATAAGTATAAGGCGCCAAAGGCAGTACTGCTCGTGAAGAGTCGTGCTGCCTTTTATGATAAAAATATCGGCTTTCTCTTCGCCGAATCCAAAAAATACACTATCTTTGCAACTTAGAAAGGTAAAAATAAAAGGAAGGATCAAAAATGAAGGAACTGTATTTCGCGGACAAGAGCCGCTACGACAACGGGATGGAGTATGAGCGCTGCGGACGCTCGGGTGTGTTACTGCCAAAGGTGAGCCTCGGCTTCTGGCACAACTTCGGAAGCGTAGACCCCTACGAGCGGAGCCGTGAGATTACGCATTATGCCTTCGATCACGGCATCACCCACTTCGACCTGGCCAACAACTATGGCCCCGCCTACGGCACGGCCGAAGAGACGATGGGACGGCTGATGGACGAGGACTTCCGCCCCTACCGCGACGAACTCTTCATCTCCTCAAAGGCCGGCTACGACATGTGGCCAGGCCCTTACGGCAACTGGGGCAGCCGCAAGTATCTGATGGCCTCGCTCGACCAGAGCCTGAAGCGGATGAAGATAGACTACGTGGACCTGTTCTACAGCCACCGCTACGACCCTGAGACACCACTGGAGGAGACGCTGCAGGCGCTCGTCGACATCGTGCGCCAGGGCAAGGCCCTCTACGTCGGCATCTCCCGCTGGCCGCTCGAAGCCACCAAGTTCGCCTACAAATATCTGAAGGAGCGCGACGTGCCCCTGCTCATCTATCAGGGACGCCTGAATATGCTCGACCGCGAACCGCAGGAAGAGGGCATCCTCGACTTCTGCGCCGAGGCCGGTGTGGGCTTCATCTCCTTCTCGCCACTGGCCCAGGGCCTGCTGACAGACCGCTATCTTAACGGCATCCCGAAGGACTCGCGCATGTCGAAGGGAAAGTTTCTGAAAGAGGAGATGCTGACGCCCGAACTGCTGGCCAAACTGAAGCACTATAATGAGGTGGCTGAGAGCCGCAGCGAGACGCTGGCAGAGATGGCGCTGGCCTGGATACTGCACCAGAAGGCTGTCACGTCGGTTCTCGTCGGAGCCAGCAGCACGGCACAGTTGGAGAAGAATCTGAAGTGCGTCAGCGCCGCTCCTTTCGAGGAAACGATATAGAATGAAAATAGGTTGCTTTCCAGCAACCTATTTTATTTTAGCCGACATCGGCGACCGCACACCCTTGTATTTCTTCAGGAATGCCTTGGCTGAACCGAAACTGAGGAACATGTCAAGACGCACGGGGATGTGATTATTGTCATCGGTGATGTAGAAGCGAATCAGTTCGTTAGACTTCTTTTCTCCGCGCTCGTAGAAGGAAAAGACCAGGCAGCGGAATTTCTCCTTGGTATCGTTCATCTTGAAGTTCTCTCTTCCTCTGAACATCAGCCACGAATTGGAAAGACTGCTGGCATCACTGACAGGCATCGGGATGATGTCGCCCTTCTTCATTTTTGAGGCATCGAAATTGCGGGCACGAAGGAAGATCGACATCATGTCGTAGATGCAGTTCTTATAGGTGCTGGTCTTCCAGAGATGCTCGCCGCTGGAGGTGATCTGGTGCTTCTTCAACTGACAGTTGCCGCCAGGATAAGAATACCATATCTCATCCACATAGTAACGACTGCTTTCGCGGGCTCCCTTGCGGAAATAGAGGGGCGAAAGGTCAGGATTGCAATACGACAGCAGGGTGTCGCGCATCACAAAATACTTGTCAAGTTTGTTGTTGCCCCGGGTTATCAGATACGACTTCCAGGCATCCTTGCCCTCAAACTTCGTCATCTTCGTATCCATAGAGGCAGTGCCCACCTTCAGCCAGATAAATTGCCAGTTGAAATACAAATCATAGTCGAGTTCCTCGCCCGACTGGAAAGCGGTATTCTCAATACCACACTGCGCAGCCGCCGTTAAGGGTGAGAAGGCGAGAAAGATTCTCAATGCATAACGCAAAATGCACAATTCACAATTTCTTATCTTGGTAATCATAATTCTTAACTATTCTATAGTCTCACGCCTTTTTCCTTGAGGTACTCCTTGCCCAACTGCTTGGCACGTTCCACGTTGCGGTTCTTGAGTTTCTTAGCCTGTTCGGGCTTCTGCTTGACGATGGCAGAGGGCTTCTGACGGAAGCGGGCAACGGTAGTCAGATTCCACGACTTGGTGACATCCCACTTCTCCTTGCACTCCAACTCCTCCGAATAGTAGTAGACTGACTCTGCCTGGCGGTCGGCATCATAGTCGCCGGTGTCCCAGATGCCATTGCCGTTGGCGTCGATATAAGCACGCAGGTAGTACTTGCCTGGCAGCACGTAATTAAACTTGGCCTTGCCTTTATGGACTCTGACTTCTTCGACAGGGTCGCCCCCATTCGAGAGCATCTGCACCACAATGGTGGTGTCAACAGCATCTGTGCCGCTGATGGTCATCTCGAGCGTACTATATTCCTCAGCCTTCTTGGTCTTGATGCCCTGCTTGAAAGCCTTCGACACCAGGCCGTAGATATCCACGAAGGCTGCGGAGTCGACTTCGAAACTGTATTCCGTGTCGAGCCGCCAGTCGGCTATCAGTTCATATTGTCGGATATTACCCTTCACTTGCTGGAAGACACAGGGCGACTGATACCAGACGGAGTCGATCATCGAATAGAGATGCACCTTCGACGTGTCGCAGACTGCCAAAGGCACCGGCATCTCCACCAGTCCCCGGGTGCCGGGCTTTGGTGTGTTGGAGATATTATATTTCGGCTCCAGCGGCTTGAGGGGGTAGATTGAGTCATAAGGCTCCTCCCTCTTCTTTTTCTTCTCCTGCTCTTTGAACCACTTGTCATACTCCTTGTTTTTCTCCTTCAGTCGTTTCTCGTAGGATACTTTGGGCAGTGCCTCTATGGCAGAGTCGGTATGCATGACCAGATTGCCCAGCGAGTCGGTCATCTGGTAGGTGATGTCCATCAGGAGTGTGTCCGTATTCACCAGCAGCGTGTCGCGCAGCCAGTAATGGATGGTGTCGCGCTTCTCGTTGGCCTCGATGACAAAGGCACTGTCGGCGTCAAAGTTCAGACCTTTGATCTGTGGCAGCAGTGAGTCGCCGTAGGTGAAATACATGGAGAACTTGTTAGGCTCCACTCGCTCTGTCTTCAGCAGCATCCGGTCGGTCTGTGTATGGGTGAAAGCCAGCAGTGTGATCTCATCGGGCAGGAAGTGGGTATAGGGTACCTTTCGCAGCGCATCAATGTGCAGCGAGTCGCGCCAGATGGTATCCGTGCGGGTGTCGGGCTTCGACGACGGCTCAAAAGTCTCGTGGCTGAAGGCTATCATCTCGCTCTTCTGACTGAAGCGGAAGTCGCCGTCCATATCCTGCAGGGCGTATGCCCTATAAGTGCCTGGAGCCACACCCTTCACCACGAAATGGCCTCGGCTGTCGGTTCTCGACACGCGCAGCAGAGGCTTTGTCTTGAAGGCAGAGTCGGCCAGGTCGTCATAGAGTCCTACGAGAATACCCTTGATAGGCTCCAGATTGCTGGCGTCGAGCACATAGCCTGCCACCTCGAAAGTGTCTATCTGTTCGCCTGTAGAGAAGGTGAACGTATAGTTGCCCATGGGATTGCCCTCATTGTTGTCGCTGATAGCGTCGCTGAAGTCGATGGTGTAGGTAGTATTCTCCTTCAGCGTGTCGACCAGTTCCACGATAATCCTCTTGCCGGCACCTCTGATCTCAGGCACTTCCAGTTGTGGGGGCGAGACGATCACCTTGTTCGTGGCATCCTCTATCTTGATGAACTCATCGAAATAGATGGTGACTTTCTTTGCCTTCACATTCGTTGCCTTGTCTGCCGGTGTACTGCCGATCACCCTCGGAGGGTCGTCGTCATACCAGCCTCCGTCAGGAGAACCCATGCGGGCACAGGAGATGAAAATGAGAAAATGAAGGAATGAAAGAATGAAGAATGCCTTGCGCAAAGACCTCCCTCTGTGCATGCCTGTATCCTTGATGTTATCGTTCATCTCTGTCATTTTCCGCTATATCTTCTTTTCATTTAAACTGATGAGTTGCTCTATCGTCTCACGGCTATTGCTCAGACGGGGCACCTTGTGCTGTCCGCCCAGTTTGCCGCGCAACTTCAGCCAGTCGTTGAACAGGCCTTTGCGGGCCTCAATGATCTCCAGGGGCTGCAGCGTGATATCCTTGTAGCGCTTGGCCTCATAGTCGCTGTTGATTTCCTGCAGGTGCTGATCGAGCAGTGTAGAGAACTGCTGCAGATCCTTTGGCGGCTTGGCAAACTCGATGAGCCACTGATGGCGGCACTTCGCCTTATCGTCCATAAACACGGGGGCGGCGGTGTACTCCGACACCTCGGCTTCCGTCTGCTGGCAGGCATAGGCCAGTCCCTTCTCAGCATTATCCACTATCAACTCCTCGCCAAAGGCATTGATGAAGTGCTTTGTCCGACCCGTGATGATGAACTTATAGGGATTGGTAGAGGTGAACTGTACCGTATCACCTATCTCATAGCGCCAGAGTCCGCACGAGGTGGAGATGACCATAGCGTAGTTCCTGCCCTTTTCGACACCCCAGAGAGGGACAGCATCGCCGCCGTCCATCGGGATAAACTCATAGAACACATCATAGTCGAGCATCAGCAGCATCGACTTATCCGCCGGGTCGTCCTGCAAGCCAAAGAAACCCTCACTGGCATTGTAGGTCTCCATATAGTGCATCCGCGACGAGGTGATCAGTTGCTCGTATTGTTTACGATAAGGCGTAAAGGCCACACCACCGTGAAAGAAGACCTCAATATTGGGCCACACTTCCTCCAGATGGGTCTTGCCCGTGATTTCCATCATCCGTGTCAGCACAGAGAGCATCCATGAGGGTACACCTGAGATATTTGTCACGTTCTTCGACATCGCCTCACGGGCTATGCGGTCGCGCTTGATTTCGAAGTCGCTCAGCAGGGCCGTCTTCTTCTTCGGCACCCGCACCAGATTAGCCAACGGGTTGATGTTCTCTATGAGGATGGCACTGAGGTCGCCCACCAAAGAGTCCTTGACATTATAGTTGGGTGAGTGACTGCCTCCAAGAATCAATGCCCTGCCATCGAAGATCTTCGATTGCGGATTATTACCCAAATACATTGCAACAGCGTCGAAACCGCCTTTATAATGCATCTGCTTCAGACCCTGCTGACTGACGGGGATGAACTTCGACTTGTCGTTGGTCGTACCCGACGACTTGGCATACCATTTCACTTTACCTGGCCAAAGGATATCCCGCTCTCCATGACGCATCCTGTCGATGGCGCCTTTCAGTTCCTCATACGTGTTGACGGGTGTATGCTTCACAAAATCCTCATAGCCCTTCATCGCTGAAAAGGCGTGATTCCTGCCATATTCTGTATTCCTGGCTGCTTCTATCAGATGGCGAAGAGACTCCCTTTGCAGGGCCTCTCCGTCGTGCTGATGCCGCTCCAAGTCACGCTGACGTGGCTCAAAGACTTTTCTTACTATCTGAGTGATACTCATAATTGCGCAATTTGGGTGCAAAATTACGTAATTCCATTGTAATGGGGGAATAATTTACGTTTTTTTTATTTAATATAGCAAAACAAAGGCTATCCGGACCCGGATAGCCTTGTTGTCATTCTTCGGCAAAGGCAGCCGCCTCAGCCTGAGCGATAATGTCCTCCCGGCTCTGCTCCTTATGAGAAATGTCAGAGAGATCAAACTCATCTTCGCCCGATTCAGCAGAAGGCGCATCCTCCTTGCTCTGTTCTCCTTCGTGCGTCTCTTCGGAAGCAGGCGCTTTCGCGATTCTCGACTTTCTCGAATCACTTTTTTTCGATTTCTCCTCCACCGAATCCTCATGTTCGATGATGAAGTCCTGCTGCTCCTCCTCCGGATCGGGCACTGACATCGTCGGCTCTTCCTCCATCTTCGTGCGCTCACTCTTGGCTGCGAAGATGGCATCGATGAACTGTGGTTCGCGCTTCAGGCGCTGCAGCGTGTCTTTCGAGGCCTGCTGCTGGGCTTCCTTCTTCGAGTAGCCTGAAGCACGCTCACCCTCGACACCCTCAATCAGCACGAGGAAACTGAAGACAGGCGAACCATCGTCATCCTTCTTCTGTTTCAGCAGCCGATATTCCATACGGACACGATTCTTCTGGCTCCACTCCAGCAGTTTCGACTTGAAGTTGACCTCCTTGAAAGCCAGTTTGTCGATATTGATATACTTGCCGAGGACACGGTTCTCCCAGAACCACATACAGACATCGTAGCCACGGTCGAGATAGATGGCACCTATCAGTGCTTCGAAAGCATTGCCGCCCACATAACTGTTGTGCGACGTGCTATGGCCTGCTGAAAGAATCAGTTGCGAAAGCCCCATCTCATTGGCCAGTTTGCCCAGTGTCTCACGACTCACCAGTTTAGAACGGGTATTGGTCAAGAATCCCTCACGCTTACCCTCGTAGTGGCTATAGACAATATGGCCTACGGTAGCATCGAGAATGGCATCACCAAGGAACTCCAGCCGCTCATTGTTCAGCGGCTTGCCCTTGTCGTTGCGCTTGCCGATGCTCTTGTGCAAGAGTGCCTGGCGATAATACTCGATATGGTGGGGATAGAAGCCGAGTATCTCGTAGAGAGCCGAAAAAAGCTCCTTCTCCTTGCGGAAAGGGAGCCTTATGCGGTCGATGAGATTATTAATCCACATATTTTTTGAAAACCACACACGCATTGTGACCACCGAATCCGAAGGTATTGCTAAGAGCGGCACGCACCTCACGCTTCTGGGCCTTGTTGAATGTGAAGTTCAGGTTATAGTCAATCTCAGGATCCTCATCACCCTCCTCATGGTTGATGGTGGGGGGCACGATATCGTTCTGTACAGACAATACGGAAACCATGGCCTCAACGGCTCCGGCAGCACCGAGCAAGTGGCCTGTCATTGACTTTGTGGACGAAATATTCAGTTTGTAGGCAGCATCGCCAAACACCTCCTTGATGGCCTTGGCCTCGGAGATGTCACCCACGTGGGTAGACGTGCCGTGTACATTGATGTAATCGATATCCTCAGGCTTCATCTCTGCGTCCTCAAGGGCATTCTTCATCACAAGTTTGGCACCCAGTCCCTCAGGATGGCTGGCAGTGATGTGATAAGCATCGGCACTCATGCCGGCACCAGCCATCTCAGCATAAATCTTGGCACCACGGGCCTTAGCGTGCTCCAACTCCTCCAGGATCAGGCAACCTGCGCCTTCAGCCATGATGAATCCGTCGCGACTGGCACTGAACGGACGGCTGGCCTTCTCTGGCTCATCGTTGCGGGTAGAGAGAGCGTGCATCGCATTGAAACCGCCCACACCAGTAGCACAGACGGCAGCCTCGGCACCACCGGCAACGATGGCATTTGCCTTGCCCAGACGAATCAGATTAAAGGCATCAGCCAGTGCATTGGTCGACGAGGCACAGGCAGAAGCAGTAATATAGTTGGGACCATGGAATCCATACATGATGGATATCTGACCGGCTGCAATGTCGGCAATCATCTTCGGGATGAAGAAGGGATTGAACTTAGGACCAGCCTCCTCATTCTTGGCATAGTAGGACACTTCCTCCTCGAAAGTCTTGATACCACCAATGCCTACACCGAAGACCACACCGATGCGATCCTTGTCCTCTGTCTCCAGATCCATACCGCAGTCCTCGACAGCCTGCTTGGCTGCAATCATGGCCAACTGTGTATAGCGGTCCATCTTGCGGGCCTCCTTGCGGTCGAGATAGTCATTTACATTGAGGTTCTTTACCTCACAGGCGAACTGTGTCTTGAATTTCGATGCGTCAAAAAGTGTAATAGGTGCGGCACCACTTACGCCGTTGAGCAGGTTTTTCCACATCTCGTCGGGAGTGTTGCCTACTGGCGTCACTGCGCCAAGTCCTGTTACAACTACTCTTTTTAATTCCATATTTTAAAACTATAATGAAAAATGAATAATTTGCTACCGCAATCCAAAGTGAAAGGAAATGGCGGCAGCAAATTATTCACTTTTCACTTTCCGTATTTAATTTATTTTGCGTTCTCTTCGATATAAGCAATAGCATCGCCAACAGTACCGATCTTCTCAGCCTTATCGTCGGGGATAGAGATACCGAACTCCTTCTCAAACTCCATGATGAGCTCAACGGTATCCAGAGAGTCTGCACCGAGGTCGTTAGTGAAACTTGCTTCGGGCTTAACCTCTGCTTCATCAACACCGAGTTTGTCTACGATAATAGCCTTTACTTTGCTTTCAATTTCTGACATAATTTTCTTTCTTTAAAATGTTAATAATGTATTTGCTATCTTGAAAAAAGACGGCTTTTGCCGTTTTCGGGGTGCAAAGTAACACATTTTCTTTCACTTACGCAAACTTTTTTAAGAAAAAGTGACTCCACTTTGCACATTTATAGTGTAATTGTGCATAAAAAGAACGTTTTTGTGTGCGTTACCAACCATAAAAATGCAAAATTAGATGAAAATATTAATAATTAGTTGGTTAATTGAAAAACTTTCTGTAGTTTTGCACCATAACTATTTTAAATAAGGTGATTATGTCGTTTACAGAACAAGCCAACCGCATCTTCAATCAGGTGATTAAAGACTATCATCTGACAGATAATGTAGATACGCCCATTCATAATCCTTACGAAACCGACAGTATCGAGTACAGCCTCTATCTGAAATGCTGGATCGACACCGTCCAATGGCATTTCGAAGATATTATCCGCGATCCTCATATCGACCCGATAGAAGCGCTCAAACTGAAAAGGCGCATCGACAAGAGTAATCAGGACCGTACTGACCTGGTGGAGGAAATTGATTCATACTTCCGTCAGTATTACAGTAACGTGACACCACTGAAGGATGCCAGACTGAACACTGAGAGTCCGGCTTGGGCTGTCGACCGTCTGAGTATCCTTGCGCTGAAAATCTATCACATGCAGGAACAAGTGGACCGTCAGGATGCCTCTGCGGAGCATATCGACAGATGCAAGGCAAAACTCGCCGTACTGCTGGAACAGCAAAAGGACCTCTCGCTGGCTATCGACCAGTTGCTGGAGGATATTGCTGAAGGCCGCAAATATATGAAGGTGTATCGGCAGATGAAAATGTACAACGACCCTTCTACTAATCCCATACTATATAAGAAGTGAAGAAAGAGCATATACTGGTTATCCGATTTTCATCTTTAGGTGACATTGCCATGACTGTACCCGTCGTATGGTCGCTGGCTCATCAGTATCCAGATATCCGTATCACCGTGCTGAGTAGGAAGTATGCCCGTGTACTCTTTGATGATTTGGCTCCCAATGTAAATTTCATGGAGGCCGACTTGAAGGTAGAGTATCATGGCATCAAAGGACTCAATGCACTTTATCGTCGTCTGACTGCCAAACAATTCACAAAGGTGGCCGACCTGCACAACGTGCTGCGCTCTGAATACCTGCGGATGAGATTTAATATGGGGCACTATCGGGTGGAGCATATCAATAAGCGGCGTAAGGATCGCCGGCAATTGGTCTCATTTAAAAATAAAGTGAAAAGGCAACTGCCCACTTCATTCGACAACTATCTGGAAGTGTTTGAGCGGCTGGGCTATCCTGTGGATATACAACAGTTCCACTCCATCTTCCCTGAAGAGGGTGGTAATCTGAACTTGCTGCCCAAGGAGATAGGTCCTAAGAAGAATTTTGAGCAATGGATAGGCATCGCACCTTTTGCAGCCCACGAAGGAAAGGTCTACCCTCCCCGACTAATGGAGCAAGTGATTCACTCATTGCTGGAGAAATATCCAAAGTGTCGTATCTTCTTCTTCGGACGGGGTGAAAAGGAAGAACACTACTTTCACTTATGGTGTGCCCAATATCGACAGTGTATATGGGTCAACCGATATGTGGAAAACATGTATCAGGAACTGATTGTCATGAGTCATCTCAACGTCATGTTGTCAATGGACTCAGCGAATATGCACCTGGCTTCGCTTACCAACATCCCAGTAGTCAGTGTCTGGGGCGCCACTCACCCATACGCTGGATTTATGGGTTTCGGACAGCCGAAGGAGAATGCCATCCAACTGGATCTGGAGTGTCGCCCCTGCAGTATCTATGGTCAGAAACCCTGCCATCGAGGTGATTTTGCATGTATGAAGAACATTCCGCCCGAGCGGATTGTTGAGAGAATAGATACAATTATTAATAACCCCTAAAACAAGTACGATTATGAAAAAGTATGTTTGCGACGTATGTGGTTACGTCTATGATCCCGCTGAGGGAGACGCTGATGGCGGTATTGCTCCTGGAACAGCATTCGAAGACATCCCTGAGGATTGGGTTTGCCCCGTCTGCGGAGTCGGCAAGAGTGATTTCTCTCCAGTGGATGACTAATTATAAATAAGGTGGCGACGGTCACCTTATTTTTTTGTGGAAAAACAGTGGATAACTGTGTGGAAAACTAAACTAATTATTCATAAATATCCCAGTAACAGATATTCTGAGGGGATATTCACAGACTTATTCAAACGATTTTCGAAAGATTTCCACTGTTTTTTGCTGAAAAAAGATATAAACTTATTAATTTTGCACCAAAATCAGAAATAGTGGATAAGCCTGCTTTGATGCTCATTATCAATAAGAAACTATCCACAGAGTGTACGAATAACGTGAAATACTGAAAGAATAACTTATCTGGCAAGAAAAGAGGCAGAAAGTTTTCAACTTATTCACGGCATATCATACTACTCATTCTTATTTTTTAAAGAAAAGAAAAAAAATAAAATATATTATTGTGATGTTGAAAAAGGAGTGGATTAAACAAGGTTTCATTGATGAGCCGGTAGCAGAAGGTACTGACCTGAAGGCTGAGATCAGGCAGATGTGTAAAGAGAAGGATGCCATTATCCTGGCCCACTATTACACGATAGGTGAGATTCAGGAGATAGCCGACTTTGTAGGCGACTCACTGGCTTTGGCACGTAAGGCTGCAGA
>CAMOQW010000048.1 GCA_946623195.1 uncultured Prevotella sp. | reverse complement strand
TAGCTAACTACTTGCGATTTTGTTCTACGCTGCGGATGCAGTTGAGGGCATTGAGCGTACGAGGATAGCCGATGAAGGGCAGATTGGCAGAGATGACGGCAATGAGCAGCTCCTGGTCGTTGCCTACGTGGTAGTTGCCAGCGATGTGGCCTTTCAACTGTGGTTCGCAGCCACCCTGGGCGGCCAGGAAGCAGAAGGTGATGAGTTCACGCATCTTCAGGTCGAGTCCGGTACGGGTGTAGTAGTCGCCGAAACAATTGTCGGCCAGCCATTTGTTGATGTGCCGGCTGTCTTCAGGTCCCGACTTCCAGAAGTCGCGCATCGAGTCGCCGAAGCAGCCTACCTGGGCCTCGGTGCCAGCCTCCCGGCGGGTCTCCATCGTGGTGGTCAGGCCGGATGGCAGCGGCAGGGCGATGCCGCGAGCCGTGAGAATCTCGTTGGTAGCCGTCAGGAACGGACGGACACGACCCATGCCCAGATAGGCAGTGGCCTGATAGACGATTTCCTTCACTTCGGCAGGCATCACCCCCTTGTCGAGGGCTTCGGGCAGCAGCTCGCGGTAAGCATCGATGCCCTGACAGCCCAGGAGTGTGGCCAGATAGCCGATGTAGCGGGTGTGGTCGTCAAGGCGCGTCTTCACCTGCTCCACCACCTCATCAAAGGCAAAGGCCTGGAAGCGCTGGCAGTATTCGGGGTCGGTCTCGCTGAGCATCGCCAGGCTGGCGGGCAGCTTGTCATACTCGGCATCCGTGACGGGTTCCAGCCACTCGTTGGAGGCTCCTTCCTCCACTTTCGTCATATAGGTCAGGTGCTGGAACCAGGAGTCGCGGGCGGCACCGTGCCAGTGCTTGGCCTCGGCAGGGATGGCCACTACCGAACCCGGGTGCATGGCGACGGGCTCCTTGCCCTCCTCGACATACCAGCCGTGACCGGCCACGCAGATGAGCACCTGCACCGACTTGTGGTGGATGTGCCAGTTGTTGCGGCAGCGCGGTTCGAAGGTGACGTTCACCACATTGCTGTTCTCGCCACCCAGCGGGGCCAGATAGCTGTTACCGATGAAATACTTGGCATAGGCAGTGTTCAGATTGCCCTTTGGCCACACATTGAAATCTACATTCTCTTTCATGTTCGCTTGTGCATTGATGTTCGTCGCTGCCATGAGCAGAGCGACGATAGTAGTTATTATTCTCATAGCTTGTTTGTCAAATCGGGTGCAAAGATACTGCAAAATCTTGTAACAAGCGAGCAATTATCGAAGATTAACGCAGAATAGCCCGCCAAGGGTCATTTTTTTGAGGTCAGGTGCAACGAGTATCAGAAGTTTTTCGTACTTTTGTCACCCCAAAAGGATATTGCAACTATGAAGAAACTTATTACAACAATTCTTGCAACGGCTGCACTGACAACCATTCAGGCAGCTACTGTGACGGTTACGGTGAGCGATACCCGCTATCAGACGATAACGGGCTTTGGTGCTGCTTGCTGTGATGGTGCCATGTGCCCTTATGGCAATGACACCAAACCTGTGCAATTGCTCTACGGAGCAGAGTCGCCCATCGGGCTGAACATCATGCGTATGGAGATATCGCCAAACTTCGTGGGCGATGTCATCGTAAAGGAATGGAACAACTACGACACGCCCTACGACTGGAAGGGGTCGCTGCCATCGGCTAAAATCGTGAAGCAGCGCGGCGGCATCGTGTTCGGCACCCCGTGGTCGCCGCCCGGTGAATACAAGACCAACGGCTCGGCACAGGGTGGCAACTCGAACGACCAGGGCAATAAGCGCGGTGAGTTGCGTGCCGACTGCTATGAGAAATTCTTTCCCTGGCTGAACACGTTCCTGGAGTATATGCAGCAGAACGGCGTGGACGTGGATGCCGTCTCCGTACAGAACGAACCCGACTGGTGGGTGAGCTATTCGGGCTGTCTCTACACCCCCGAACAGCAGGTGACGCTGGTGAAGAACTATGCCTACTTGCTGGACCGCGAGAAGTACAAAGGCGTGCGCCTGATGAGTGCTGAACCGTTAGGCTTCGACCCGCGCTATTCCGATGCCCTGATGAACGATGCCGACGCCCGCCGGCAGATTGACATCGTGGCCGGTCACATCTATGGTCATCCGGCTATGGGCAACTTGAAGGAGGCCGCAGTGCTGGCGGCAAAATACGGCAAAGAGGTATGGATGACGGAGCATTCGTCGACCGACCATATCAGTCACCTGCCCAACTGGCATGAGCAGCTGCTCTTTGCCGAAGAGCTCAACGAGTGTATGACGGCCGGCTGCACGGGCTATATCTATTGGTATATGCGTGCTCACTGGGCCTTCGTGGGAACGGGCGAGACGAAGTATAACCCCGGCAACACGAAGAATACGCTGCTGCCTCGTGCCTACGTCATGTCCCACTTCTCCAAGCACGTCACGGGGTCTACCCGTCTGGGCACCACCTGCAGCATCAAGACTGCCGGCGACCCCGGCTTTGCAGTCACCGAGACGGCCTTCGAGACCTCTGCATACATCAAGGGCGATTCGCTGATTGTCATGGCTATCGACACCACGAAGAATACCATCGACCTGAAGCTTCAACTGCCGTATAAGGTGAAAAGCGGCAGCCACCTGAAGTCGACAGGCAACGATGAGCTCTGCAAGTCGACACCCATCGACATCAGTGAGCCAACCAGTGAACTGACCCTTCCGGTGCCCGCACGCAGTCTGAACACCTATATCTTCATGATAGACCGTGGCGGCACGGCCATTCAGGAGCTGACCAAACAGGCTGCCACGGGGCCGCGCAGCTATTTCGACCTGCAAGGCCGCCGCATGGAGACGCCTCGCGGCCTGTGCGTAGAAAAGCAACCTGACGGCTCGTCCAAGGTTATCTTCGTGAAATAAAAAAAGGAAAGAGGTCGCAAAGACCTCTTTCCTTTTTATGCGGGGGTAAATAACTTAGTCGAATTTCAGAATCTGACCGGCACGCAGGCGTGCGTTCTTCTTCAGATGGTTCAGCTTCATGATGCGGTCTACCGTAGTTCCGCGACGCTTGGCAATGGAGTAGAGCGTCTCGCCGCGCTTCACCTTGTGGAAGCGGGTCTCCTGAGCGTAAGAAGCTGCGGGGGCTGCTGTGGCCAGCTCTACGTCTTCGCCCAGCACATCGGCGGCGGTATAGCTGCCATTGCCCTGAACGCCACGCAGACGGGTGGCCGCTGCCGACTCCCTGTTGTAGGTAGACTTGCGGTAGATGTACTCATCTTCTACCACGTCCTGATTGCGGAAGTCGAACATCAGGGCCGGGTTGAGGGCTACGCCGCAGAGACGCGTCTCGAAGTGCAGATGCGAGCCCGTGCTGCGACCGGTGTTGCCACCCAGTCCGATGGGGTCGCCGGCGCGCACCTCCTGGTCTTCCACCACGAGCTGTTTCGACATGTGGCCATAGATGGTCTCCAGGCCGTTGTAGTGGCGGATGACGACATATTTGCCGTAGCCGCGACCTTCATAGCGTACCACGCGCACTTTGCCTGAGAAGGCAGCACGGATGGTGTCGCCGGTATATACCTTGATGTCGAGGCCCTTGTGCTGGCGTCCCCAGCGGGCTCCGAAGTTTGAAGTGATGACGCGGCTGGGTGTGGGCATGCAGAAGTCGCGCAGCGAGATGCGGAATGTGTCGGGCAACGCCGTCTCGCGATGTGCATATTGGTTGCTCCAGTCGTCGTAGAGGTCTGCGGCGGGAGAGTCGTAGTTCTCGGTGTATATGAGTCGCTGTAGTGCTACGCTGTCTACAGCTTTCATCTTTGTGTCAATAGGTGCCTGACGTGCCAACAAGTCTTGTCCCATCGTCGGGAGAGAACTCATTGTTGCTAAAGCCAGAAATGCAAATGTCTTCAATATATTCATTATAAATTGTTTTGGTTTCGGGTTACTAATTTTGTTCCGTTACGGAAACATAACGGTGCAAAGGTAATAAATATTGTGCAAACACGGCACGTTACTGACAATAGTTTATAATTTATTAGTGTGTTTTAACACTTTCGCTACCTGATTCTGAACTTCAGGCCCGCTACGACCATGCGTCCCGGCGTGAAGAGAGCATATTTGCGCTGTGGGGAGTCGATGCGTCGGTCGGCGCGGTTAAATAGGTTGTCGATGCCGAGTTGTGGCTCCAGCGTCAGATGGTGGCCTAAGTCCAGCGTGTGGGTGGTGTGGAGGCTCCATATACCGAAGCCCGGTGCATTCTCATAGCTGGTGTAGTAGGTCTCAGACTGCAGTTTGCCGCTGAGGTTGATATTCAGTCGGTAGCGGCCCCACGTGTGGTGATAGTTGGCACTGACGGTAGCGGCATGGCGGATGCTGCGCTCCAGCAGGGTCCACTCGCCGCTGCTGTTGCTGCGTGCGTAGGTATAGGCATAGCTGGCCGACAGGTTGAGGCCGTGGGTGATGTTGGCCGATGTGCTCACCTGCAGTCCCTTCACGTCGCCACGGTCGCTGTTCATGTAGCGGGAGTAGCGCTCCAGCCGCTGTGCCTGGTCGTCGCTCATCTCGGGAAACTCCTGTCGCAGCATAGCGAGTGATGAAGCGTCAGTGTCGATGTCGTGGCGAATCACCATGTCGCTGATGCGGTTGACGTAGCCTGTCACGCTGACGGCCAGTGTCTGCGTGCGGTATTCGGCATTGAGCGAGAAGTAGTGGCTCTTTTCTGACTTCAGGTCGCGGTTGCCGAAGATGATCTGTGGCTTGCCACGGTTGACGGAGAAGTAGTGGTAATAGACTTCGTCGAGTCCGGGGGCGCGGAACCCGGCAGAATACGTGGCGCGAAGATTGACGGGTCCAAGACTGTACATCAGCGAAACCTTGGGTGTCAGCTGATTGCCAAAGGTCTGGTGGCGGGTATAACGGAGACCGAGCGTGGCGGTGGCAATGCCGTGGCCGATGGCCGCCTTGTGTTCGTGTTGGGCATAGACAGCCAGCGTGTAAGCGTTTTGACGGATGTTGCCCGAAGTTGCCGTCAGCCAGTCTTTCCGCCAGTCGGCACCGACGATGGTGGTGCTGTTGCTGCTGAGTCCGAGGATTGCTTTCAGTTCGCCCTCCATGGAGCGTTGCTTCTTCGACTGGGTATAGGTGCCGGCGGGATAGTCCTTGGTGTCCACGTCGTACTCCCTGCCGTAGCGGAAGCGGTCAACCACGAAGTCGGCCTGCAGCGAGTGGCGGTTGGTAAACTTATAGATGCCGCCCACGTTCCAGCGCAGTCCCTTGTAGCGCATTTCATAGTCGGTGCCGCCAGCCACGTCGGGGCGGCTATCGGGGCGGTCGGTGATTTTGTAAGAGTAGTCGAAACCGGCGTTCAGTGCCAGGTGCTTGTTGGGTGAATAGGTAAACTTCTGGCCGACGATGCTGGAGCGGTAGCCGGTGAAGTAGGGGGCTATGGTTGTCTGCGTCTCTGTGTCGGAACCCTTCTTGTATTCCAGCGGGTTGTTCTGGTAGCTGTCGGCACGGTCGTGGGTCAGCGAAGTGTAGCTGCCGAAGCCGCCGTCGTGGATGTCCAGGTTGACGCTCTCTGTCAGTATGCCGTGACCGCTGATTTTTGTGGTGTTGGTAATGCTGCACAACGCACTGGTGGGTTGGTCGGTGATGATGTTGATGACACCGCCGATGGCATCGCTGCCGTAGAGTGACGAGGCAGCCCCGTCCAGTATCTCAATACGTTTTATGCGCGACATGTTGACCCGCGTGAGGTCTATGTTGCCGGAGATGTCGCCCGACAGCTTCTGGCCGTTGATGAGAATGAGGATGTACTTGTTGCCCAATCCGTTCATTCGCAGGAAGCTGCCCATCGAGTTGGGTGCCATCGTCAGCCCTGGCATCATGCGTACCAGGGCATCGTCGAGGGTGGTGATGCCCTGCTGGTGGATTTCTTCTGCCGACAGTACGTGGACGGGGGCTGGGGTTGACTTGAGCCGCTGGTGATGGCCCGAGCCGGTGACGACGACGGGGTTGAGGTTCAGGGTACGGCTGACGACCGACGAGTCGCTGCGCTCCATCTTGTGGATTTGTGCGAAAGTGACACTCCCCGAAAGGAGTGCCACCAAGCCCAGCATAGTGCTCTTTTTGCTCATGGAAAATGCGTTATTCTTCGGGATACATCGAGTGGTAGGCATCTTCCAGGAATTCGGCATCCCGGGTGTGCTGAATCCATACGTTCAGCACGCCGGGCAGTTCCAGCAGTCCCTGCGGATGCTTGCCGCTGACAGGCACTTCGGGATTGTAGCCGTTGTGGCTGAAGAACTCCAGCCAGCTGTTGTCCTCTGATTCGGGGTCTTCTGCGTCCCAGTAGTCGTCACCCTCACCGGCCATGTCGTTGTGGGCGTGGTCGCCGGCAATAGACATCAGGGCGTGCAGATAGACCTTGCCATTGCTGATGCCCTTGCTCTGCATACGCTGCATCACGTCCTGCTTGTAGTTGTCGGGCATGTCGACGGTGCCTACAAAGTAGTTGGGGCTGAACTTCTGCAGGGCCTCCTCCAACTGAGTGTAGCGGACGTTGGCCTTGAAGGTGTCGTAGTTGTCAGGGTTGCCGTGGCCCATGAAGGCCACCACGCCCTGTGCTGCCTCGCCCTTATACAGGTCGTTAATCTGCTTGGCAACCTCGGGCACATCCTTCTCGGGGTCGTTCAGCAGAGGCATGCCAAAGAAGATGGCCTCGTCGTCAGCCAATTTGGCCAGATAGTCGTCATCCAGGTGGGCATTGGCAATGTAGCCGTTGTTCATAAACTTCTTGACGGAAGCTACGACAGCAGCAAACTCCTCGCCCGGGATGACCTGCAGCGACTGTACGTAGATCTTGCTGTACTGGGCGGCACCGATGGCGTGCAGCAGATAGCGGGGCTCATAATAGTCGCGCTTCACGATGTTGCCGTTGTCGTCGACGTTCTCACCGGCACTGGCACGGTTGATGCAGATGTCACTCGAGAAACTCATGTAGACATCAGCCTCAGGGAATGCCTGCTCGTAAGCGGCCTTCGCCTTGTCGAAAGCCAGGAAGGCATTGTTCCAAGTGGAGCCGAAGGCCACCAGCAGCACGGCGGTGTTCTTCTTCGACTTGGCCTTCTGGGCTGCCACCATGTTGTCGTTGTAAGTGTACTCAGACACGATGTTGTTGATAACGTTCTCGGTCTTGTTGTCGTCATCGCCACAGGCGGTGAACAGCGTGGCAGTCATGGCCAGAGCCACGACAGCCAGCATGAAAGATTTAATCTTCTTCATTGTTTGTTTTTTGTTTTGTGGATATTGTATGTTGTTTAACGCGTTTGCCGTAGTTGAACTTGATGGCGACAGAGCCGTAGAGTGTGGCTCCTGACGTGTTGTTGCCCAGGTGGTAGGGGTGCATGGTGCGGTCTACGTAGTTGAAGATGTTGTCGACGCCCAGTTGCACGGTGTATGCCATCAGCTTGCCCGCCTTGCCGAAGTTGTGGGTGGTGTTGATGCGCCATATCTGGTAGGCCCGTCCGTTGCCGTTGTTCTGATAGTAGCGTGTGCTGCTGCCCCGGGTCGACAGGCTGACGCCTAGTTGGTAGGTGGGACACACCTTGTAGCTGTAGACTGCCGATGCGCTCCACTTGTGGTGAGCCGTACCATCGATGACGACGGTCTGCAGGCAGTCCTTGTCGGCATCGTAGAGGTGGGCCTTGGTGTCCAGATAGCTGTAGGCTGCATTGAGTGTCAGTCCGCTCATCACCTGATACGACAGGGTGACGTCCAGTCCGCAGGTGCGGGCATCGTCCATGTTCTTGTACATGCGAGCCTGCACGTTGTTGCTACCGTCGCCCAGGTATGCCGTCGTGATACCTGCCGGAATCTCGCCCACCGGCACGTTGACCAGCGCTATCATGCGGTACAGGCGGTTCAGGTAGCCGGTCAGTGATGCCGTCAGTTTGCTGCTGCGATACTCCACATTGGCCGAATAGTAGTTGCTGGTCTGTGGCCGCAGGCTCCGGTTGCCGATGTTGAAGAACGTGCTGCTGCCCATCACGTGCAGGTAGCGGTAGTGCAACTCCTTGACCGTAGGCGTCTTGAAACCCTGGCTCCAGCCCAGCCGGAAGCGGAAGTCGCCTGCCGACAGCATGGTGCTGACCTTCGGCGTCAGCCGTATGCCGAAGTTGCGGTTGTCCACCAGTCGGACTCCGGCGGTGATGTTCAGCCATGCCAGCGGGTTGTACTCATCCTGCACGTAGAGGGCCGCCGTATGGTCGCTGGCCGTCCCCGTCTCGGTGCGCTCAGGGGCTTTCAGGTAGTCGTAGCGGTATTCGGCTCCGGCATTCAGTGTGTTGCCGCAGGGCAGGTGGAAGATGCCCTTCAGACTGGCCATCAGCCGTTGCTGGTCACTCTGTAGCTTGCGCTGGCCGGGCATCATGGGCACCGAGAACCACTCGCCGTCCTGGTCGCCATAGGCCTCGCCCTGCAAGAGTACGTATTCGTAGGTCTTCGCCGTGTAGTCGTAGTAGTAGGCGTGCTTGTTCCAGTCTACATCCAGCGTCACCTCGTCAGGGCGTCGGCTCTTTCCGAACTGCCACTTTCCGCCTATCGCCGCCGACGCATTGTGGTAGTGCAGGTCGTAGGTGTAGACATCGCAGCTGGGGTGGGTGCCGTTGCGGGGCCGCATGATGTCCTTTTTGTAATAAGAGCCCTCGGCATACAACTGCAGGCGGGGCAGCAGTTGGCAGGTCAGGCGCTCGGCCAGCTGCCAGTTGCGGAACTTGTTGACCGTCTTGTTCTTGCTGTCGGTCAGCACCGTGCCCTCCGCCAGCTCCTCAGCCGTATTCTGCCATCCGTCGCTGCGCTGCAGCTGGAAATTGGTCTGCGTAGTGATTTTTCCCACGGTCAGTGCCACGCTGTTGTGCTGGCGCAGGTCGCGGTGTGCACCGTAGCGCGTCGTGTTGTCTGCATACAGCCCCTTCTCAGTATGTTTCTTGGTGATGATGTTGATGACCCCCGCCATGGCATCGCTGCCGTACAGAGCACTCTGCGCGCCCTTCACAATTTCTATCTTCTCGATGTTGTGCGGGTCGATGAGCCCGAGGTCGTTCTCACCGCCCACGTCGCCGTGGATGCGCTTGCCGTCGATGAGTATCAGCACGTAGGAGTTGCCCAGTCCGTTCAGCTGCATTTGGCTGCCCATGTCGCCCTCGCTGAAGGCGAAGGAGGCCGTGAGGCCCGCGAGGATTTCCTCCAGGCTCTTGCCGCCATAGTGACTGAGCATCCGGCCGGTGATGACCTCCGTTTGCACGGGGGCATCCTTCAGCAGGTGGCGGGTACCCGTGCCCGTCACTACCACTTCCTGCAAACTGTCAGCGCGCCATACGTCTGTCTGCGCCTGACTGCCCATGACTGTGCCCAAGGCTAACAGTCCAGCTGTCAGTAATTGTTTCATGTCGTCGTTAAAAAAGCTTTCCGCACCGCATCTTCCTGTACGGGCGTACTATCGTCTTCACTGGCAGGTCTTCTGACTTTCCCCAGCCTGTCCAGCCTTCCCGGGAGTGGCCCAGTGGCTTTATACGGACAAACCGCTTAAACGGGGATTACAGCAGCAGGTACTGTCCAGGATTTTCACCTGATTCCCTTGCATCGAGGCCCTGCTTCGGGGGCCTGATTGCCAATTGCGGGTGCAAAGGTACAAAATATTTGTGAAATAAGCACCATTGGTTATGAATTTTTTTTGTACCTTTGCAGCCATGAAGGCACAATTCCTGATAGCGGCCCCTATGAGCGGTTCTGGCAAAACCACCATTGCCAGAGGGCTGATGGCGCTGTTGCGCCGGCAGGGCTACCGCGTGCAACCCTTCAAGTGCGGACCCGACTACATCGACACGAAATTCCATGAGGCCGTGTGCGGGCGGCCTTCCGTCAACCTCGACACATGGATGGCCTCCCAGCAGCATGTGCGCCACCTGTATGCCCGCTATGGTGCCGATGCCGACGTGTGTGTCGTGGAGGGCATGATGGGTCTTTTCGATGGCTACGACCACGACCGTGGCTCGTCGGCCGAGATAGCCCGCGTGCTCCGGTTGCCCATCATCCTGGTGGTCGATGCGCGTTCGGCAGCCTATTCCCTGGCGGCACTGCTGTCGGGATTCCTGCATTTCCGCCCCGACCTGCATTTCGCGGGCGTAATATATAATAAGGTGGGAAGCGAGCATCACCAGCAGATGCTCCGCCAGGTGAGCGACGAGGTGGGGCTGCCATGCCTGGGTTGTCTGCCCAAGCAGCAGGTCCTGGAGCAGGCCTCTCGCTATCTGGGGCTCGACTTCTCTTCCGACATCAACATTGACCGACTGGTTCAGCTGCTGGCTGCCCATGTGGATGTCGAAGCCATCCTCAGCTGTGGCACAGGTCCGGATGCGGAACCCGTGGTGCAGAACCGTCCGGAGGCGCCCCGGCGTAGCGTCATGGTGGCCCGTAGCCAGGAGTCGTTCTCGTTCCTCTATCAGCAGACCCTCGATTACCTGGGCTGTCCGACCTTCTTCAACCCCGAGTGCGACGTTCCACGGTTGGACGATGCCGACTTGCTCTACCTGCCGGGCGGCTATCCTGAAAAGCACGTGGAGGCGCTGGTGGCCAACGAAGCCTGCCGTAGTGCCATCCGCCGGTATGCTGAACGCGGCGGGCACGTCGTGGCGGAGTGTGGCGGCATGATGTATCTCTGCCGGAGCATCGTCACCGACGAGGGCGAATACCCCATGTGTGGCGTGCTGCCTTACCGCATCACCGCCCGCAGAGCCGACCGTCGGCTCTCGCTGGGCTATCGCCGTTTCACGATGGATGGCCGGGAGTATCGCGGCCATGAGTTCCACTACTCGCAGTTCCTCGGCGAGTTGCCGCCATCGGCGGTACAGGTCTACAATGCCAAGGGGGTAGCCGTCGGTACCCCCGTGTTCCGCTATCAGAATGTTTTAGCCAGCTATACCCATCTCTATCTATGCGAAGACTTCACCCCATCATGTTAGCCGGTACGGGCAGCGATGTCGGCAAGAGCGTGCTGGCCACGGCGCTGTGTCGCATTTTCAGGCAGGACGGCTATCGGCCAGCCCCCTTCAAGGCACAGAACATGGCTCTCAACTCGTATGCCACGCCCGACGGTCTGGAGATAGGCCGTGCACAGGCCGTGCAGGCTGAGGCGGCGGGCGTCGCCTGCCATACCGACATGAACCCGCTGCTGCTCAAGCCCCAGTCGGACCATACGTCGCAAGTAGTGCTGAACGGCAGACCCATCGGCAACAAGGATGCCTATAGCTATTGGAGGAGCAGCCAAAACGGGGTCTTCCGCCAGGCCGTCTGCGATGCCTTCGACCGGATGGCCGCCCGGTATAACCCCATCGTCATGGAAGGTGCTGGCAGCATTGCCGAAATCAATCTCCGCGACCGCGACCTGGTCAACATGTCGATGGCCCGCCATGCCGGAGCCGACGTCATCCTGGTGGGCGACATCGACCGTGGAGGGGTGTTTGCATCAGTCTATGGCAGCATCATGCTCCAGACGGAGGAAGACCGACGGCTCATCAAGGGCATCATCATCAACAAGTTCCGTGGCGACCTGCGGCTGTTCGACGAGGGCCGACGCATGATGGAGGACATCTGTGGTGTGCCCGTCCTGGGTGTTGTACCTTATTATCAGAATATCTTTATTGAGGAGGAAGACTCCGTAGCACTGGAACACAAGCGCCGCCAACTGGCTGAAGGCAAGGTGAACATTGCCGTGGTGCTGCTGCGCCATATCAGCAACTATACCGATTTCGACACCCTGGAGCGTGACAATCGCGCAAACCTCTTCTACACGAACAATGTGGCCGACATCCGACAGGCCGACATCATCATCCTGCCCGGGACGAAGGCGACGCTGGACGACCTGGTGGAACTGCGCCGCAACGGTTGCGCACAGGCCATCCTGCAGGCGCATCGTGACGGCAAAACGGTGGTGGGCATCTGCGGCGGCTACCAGATGCTGGGCCTGACCGTGGAGGACCCTGACGGCATCGAGGGGACCGTGACCAGTCTGCCCGGACTTGGACTGCTGCCCATCCACACCACGATAACGCGGGAGAAGACCACCCGCCAGGTGACGTTCCCCTTTGAGGGCCACACCTGCCGGGGCTATGAGATTCACCAGGGCGTCAGCGACACCGACGAGGCCATCCTGCAGACCGGCCATTGCATAGGCACCTACATCCACGGCTTCTTGGACAACCAGCCCGTCATCGAGCACTTGCTAAAAAACAGAAGCCAGGAGCGAACGGCCAATACCCAGAGCACTGCCGACTTCAAGGAAGAGCAGTACAACCGACTGGCCGACCATGTGCGACAGTATGTCGACATTGAACACCTCTATCAGATACTCAGCGATGACTAACTCCATAGCACTCCTCATCGGCTGGCTGTCCGACCTGCTGATAGGCGACCCCCAGCGTCTGCCTCACCCGGTGGTGTGGTTCGGACGCATGATAGCCTACGGTGAGCACCGACTCAATCAAGGCACCCACCGACTGTTGAAGGGAGCCGTCATGGCCGTCGTCCTCGTTGTCTTCGCCTTTGCCGCCACTTGGTTCCTGCGCACACTGCTGCCCGGAAAATTTTGCTTGCTGCTCGATGCCGTCATCATCTTCTATTGTCTGGCCGGCACCACGCTCATCCGCGAAGTGCGGCAGGTGTTTCTGGCCGTCGACCGCTCCTTGGATGAAGGACGCCGACAGGTAGCCCGCATCGTGGGCCGCGACACCTCTGAACTGTCGGCACAGGAGGTGCGCACGGCAGCCCTGGAAACCCTGGCCGAGAACCTGAGTGACGGCGTGATAGCCCCGCTGTTCTGGTTGCTGCTGTTGGGCACTCCCGGCATGTTGGCCTATAAAATGGTGAATACACTCGACTCAATGATAGGCTACAAGACCGACCGCTATCGGCTGTTCGGCTGTTGGGCTGCCCATATCGACGACGTTGCCAACTATCTGCCTGCCCGCCTGACGGCCCTCTTGATGGTGGTGGCCGCCGGTCGTCCGCAGTTGCTGAGCTTTGTTGGCAGGTACGGACGGCAACATGCCTCTCCCAACAGCGGCTATCCTGAGGCTGCCCTGGCTGGCATCCTGGACTGCCGGTTCGGTGGACCGCATTACTATTTCGGGCAACTGTTTCCCAAACCCTATATCGGCCATAACGACCGCCCGCTGACTACTGCCGACATGCAGCAGGCTGTCCGCGTGAATCGGACGGCCGAAATCCTGATGGTTGTGCTCGTCGTGGTGATGTGGGCGTGTGCAGAATCCCTTCTCTGACATTTTGTCAAGAAAAACGAGGTTACGGCTCACTCTTAGTGAGGTTACGGCTCAC